>CAIOTJ010000522.1 GCA_903861195.1 uncultured Planctomycetaceae bacterium
CTGGGAGCGATTCGTGAAGTCCACGCCTGGACGAAGCGCCCCACCTGGCCCCTGGGGCCGGGGCCTCGGCCCGCTGCGGCACCAGTCCCCGACCATCTCAACTGGGACCTGTTCCTCGGCCCTGCTCCCCACCGCGATTTCGCCCCTGTCGCCTATCACCCCGGCGCGTGGCGCGGCTGGTGGGACTTTGGTTCCGGAGCCCTGGGGGATCAAGGCTGCCAACTGCTCGATCTTCCATTTCGGACATTGGATTTACGGGACCCCACTCGGATCGCCGCCGCCCATTCGGGCCATGATTCTGAACGCTACCCGGCCTGGTCGGTCATCCGGTACGACTTTCCTCAACGAGGAGAGCGAGCCCCTGTGCGCGTCTTCTGGTACGACGGCGGGAAGCGTCCCTCCCGGGAATTGTTCCTCGGGCGCCCCGTGCCCGCCAGTGGGGTGCTGATCGTCGGTGAGCGAGATTCCCTGTGGGTCAGGGAAGAGCCCAATTTGGAATTTTTGCTGCTGCATGAAGGGGCGAATCCGGGGCCGGAACCCGGGGCAAACGAATCGGTCGAGGGGTTGGCCGAGGGGTTGTTTGACGAATGGATTCAAGCCATCCGGGGCGGTCCGCCAGCCTCGTCCGACTTTGCAACTCTTGGTGGTCCCTTGTCAGAAAGCGTTCTGTTGGGGAATCTTGCAGTCTGGGTGGGTCAAGCCCCCGGTCAGGAGGGAAAGATTGTCGAGTGGGATTCCGCTTCACAATCGAGCCCAAATCTTCCCGAGTTGACCCCCCTGATCCAGCGGCCCATTCGTGAGGGTTGGCGGCTGTAGGCTGAGGACGGTGCTCTGCCTCCCCTTCCGACCGAAGCGTTCCGGAAACGGGCTGGGCACCACCAGACACCACGCTCTGTTTGTACTTTGACGGATTCACTCATGTCTCAACCTTGGCGGGTTCGGGGAGTTCGCGGGGCCACCACGGCCTCCGAAAACACCCGGGAAGCCGTGCTCGAAGCGACTCGCGAACTTCTTCAGGAAGTTCTGCGGGTCAATGAAATCCACGATGCCGAAGACATTGCGTCGATCCTGTTCACGACCACTCCCGACCTGACGGCCACGTTTCCAGCGGAGGCCGCGCGGGAGATCGGTCTGCAACTGGTGCCTCTGCTGTGCGCGTCGGAGATCGCCGTCCCCGCGCGCCTGCCTCGGTGCGTACGAATCCTGCTGCACCTGAACACAACGAAATCGCTCAAAGACATCGTGCATGTCTACCTGCGGGACGCCAAGTCCCTGCGGCCCGACATCCACAGTGCCCAATAGGCACGTTTCCCCTTGGTTCCCGGGTCTGTCGAGGGCGGGGGCGGCGAGCGGATTGCGTTGCTCGACAGCCGAATTTGGCCCCCGCGACAGCCTGGTTCCGATGGCAACGGGCGTGGACGACTGGGGCGCAACCCGCCCGGGCGGCAGGGTGGTTGGAACGAACTCGATGTGAGTCGTTCCTTTTCAGTCCTCCGGAGACTTCTGCTGCTGCCGCCGCAATTCGGTGGATGAGAGGTCGCACCGGAATTCCTCTTCGGTCAGCCCCTCAAAAAGTCCCTGAAATTCCTGCGGAATTGGCAACTGCTCCAGGGAGACATAGCGTCCTTCCTGACTTCGACCGGCCACCAGAAATCGGCACCCGTGCCGGCGGATACCCGCGAGAGATTCGCTCATAGCCCGGGGATCGCCGCCATAGTACTTCGGATCGACCAGTCGTGCGGCCGTGTCGGCCCCAACCACGAAGACCATTCCGGGCAAAACCTCCGCCTTCTGGGCGAACAAGGGTGCCCGCGTCAAGACAACCTGTTCCCCCTCAAATTGACCACAACGGTCGGCCAGCGTGATCAGGTCGAGGGGCGGCTTGTCGACGTTGATTGTCGAGATCTCCCAAGCCACGGGCCCCCCCAGTCGACGGGCGGCGATCGCCTGAAGCTGTCGATGTCCTGCATGCACGGGGTTGAAAGAGCCAGGAAAGACCCCCCGGATGCCGAGGAACGGATGCGCGTCGCCGGGCTTGGCTCCCCGTCGCCAAACCACCGCCCGCGATTGCTCAAGCAGTTCTCGCTCGAGCGGATCGGCTTCGATGCGGCGTTCTTCATAACGATCGGCCCCCGCACGCAATTCAATGCAGGGGGGTTCGATCCCCAGTTGATCGGCTAACAGCGACAGCAGGAGATCGCCCACGAGGCGTTCCTCCTCCCCCCGGTTCCGCAGACCTTTGGTCAAAGTCACCGAAACCGCATGCGAAGCCCGGGAAGAATGCGCGGCCAGATGGCACCGATGATCTCCCTTTTTGGGGCGATCACTCACCAGGGCGCAAGTGCCGGCCAACCCCAGCCAGACAGCACTCGGTGAGGGCTCGGCGGGTAACCCAGCATCGCATTGGCGGGCCCGACGCTCGGCCACCGCCGCCATACCGAGGGCTGTTGCGCGACTGCAGGCCTGCTCGGGCGGACGACCCAGCCACTCGGTCAAGGCGGCCGGCGTGTAGGGGACCCGTCCTTCCAGCAGACTGCGGGAGCCCCCCGGAACCTCCAGGAGTCGACCGAGCATCCCCGCGCCCCCCCCCGTGACACTGACCACCATCCGGACGCCCGAATGATGGATGCGTCGAATCGTTTCGGTCCAAACGAGATCCATGGTGTCCATCGAAGGCGAAAAACCAGTCATTCCCGGTACGACTCCCTGGAAGACAAACACAGCAACCTTCGCTCACTGTGGCATGAGAACCCAACAAACGCCAGCACAGCTCCGGAGATGCTGTGGTTGTCTTCCGGAGGTCGCTTGAAGACAATCTCGAGAGAGGAAGCGGTCTGCAAGTCTGTCCAGGAGCCTGAGTTCATGTTTCGTATGCTGCGGGGCCTGTGGTGCGGCGTCATCGCGCTGGGTCTTTGGAATCACGTTCCCACCATCGCGCCAGCCGCAGAAACTCCCCCGGAGATTGAAGAGGTCACTTCGATCGAGGGAATCACCGAGTACCGTCTGCCCAACGGCCTGCGGGTCTTGTTACTGCCTGACGATTCCAAGCCAACGGTCACCGTGAACATCACCTACTTCGTCGGTTCGCGGCACGAGGGTTATGGAGAAGCGGGCATGGCCCACCTGCTGGAGCATCTGCTGTTCAAGGGGACCCCCAACCATCCGAATATTCCAGCGGCGTTCAAAGAGCGGGGCGGAGACTTCAACGGCACAACGTGGTACGACCGCACGAACTATTTCGAGACCTTTCCGGCTTCCCCCGAGAACCTCGAATTCGCCCTGCGACTTGAAGCCGACCGGATGCTGAACAGCCATGTCTCCGAAGCCGATTTGAAGTCGGAAATGACCGTGGTTCGGAATGAATTCGAGATGGGTGAGAACAGTCCGCAGGGAGTGCTCTCTCAGCGGATGCTGGCCACATCGTTCGAGTGGCACAATTACGGCAAGTCGACAATCGGGAATCGCAGCGACATCGAGCGGGTACCGATTGGGGCATTGCAGGGCTTCTACCGCCGTCACTACCAACCCGACAACGCCCTGCTGATTGTCGCGGGCAAGTTCGATCCCAGCGCCGCACTGGCGCTCGTTGAGCGGTATTACGCCCCATTGCAATCCAGTGGTGCGGCCCGTGAGGCGACGTACACCGAGGAACCCCCTCAGGACGGCGAGCGAAGTGTGCGGCTGCGACGGGTTGGTTCGACTCCGCTGGCGGGCGTGGTCTATCACATTCCCGCCGGAGGACATGAGGAGTTTCCCGCGGTTGAGGTCCTGCAGCGAATCCTGACCACCGAGGTTTCTGGCCGGCTCTACAAGTCACTGGTGCAAACGCGCCTGGCGGCGGACGTCGGCGGGATGACCTATTCGCTGCATGATCCGGGGGTGATCGAAATCATGACCCAGGCCGCCGGGGCGACAACGGGCCCTCAACTGCTCGCGGCCATGCTGGCAACAATCGATGAAACGGCGGCGAACGGTGTAAAAGAGGACGAAGTCGGGCGTGTGAAGGCGGCCTTGCTGAAAGAGCGTGAACTGACCGCCGCCGACAGCAAGCAATTGGCCATTCAACTCAGCGAATGGGCCGCCCAGGGAGATTGGAGGCTCTACTTTCTCCATCGCGATCGACTGGAGTCCTTGACCGCCGAACAAGTCTCGGCGGCCGCCGCGAAGTATCTGAAATCCGACAACCGGACGGTGGGACTGTTCGAGCCGACCGCCTCTCCCGACCGCACGCGGGTTCCCCAGGTGGCCTCGCTGCGCCAGGTTTTGGAGGGATACCGCGGCCGGGAGGACGTGAGCGCGGGCGAGCAGTTCGACGCCAGTCCCGCCAACATCGACGCGCGGACCGAGTTGGTGACCCTGCGCTCGGGGATCAAGGGGGCCCTGCTGGCCAAGCAAACCCGCGGGAACACCGTGGTGATCAAGCTGACCCTGCGGTACGGCAGCCTGTCGAGCCTGAAGGAACAGCGGTTGGCGGCCGAGTTGCTTCCGGAAATGCTGCTGCGCGGAACCAAGGCCTTGGATCGGCAACAGCTGACGGATGAGCTGGATCGCCTGCGGGCCGAAGTGTCGGCCTCGGGACGCCCCGGCGAGTTGATCTTCACAATTCAGGCGCGGAGACAGACACTGCCGGCGGTGCTGGCCTTGATTCGCCAGATGCTGCGCGAGCCCACTTTGCCGGCTGAAGAACTCGACCTGCTGCGGCAGAGCAAGCTGGCGGAACTCGAAGAGGCCCAGACCGAGCCCAACGCTCTGGCAATGTTGGCCATCCGCCAGCACCTGGCCCCCTACCCTGCCGACGATCCTCGACATGTTCCAGATATTGCGGCTGAAATCGCCGGATTGAAAGAGATCAAGGTCGCCGATCTGCAGCGGCTCTACCAGCGGTTTCTGGGAGGGACCCAAGGGGAACTGGTGGCTGTTGGAGACTTTGAACGGGACACTCTCGTCAGTGCGCTGGAGAGCCTGCTGGAAGGGTGGAAATCTGTCGAGCCCCAGGCGCGGATCGATCGCTCGGCACCCACGGGAATTCCCGGGGGAAACCGCCAGATCAACACCCCCGACAAGGAAAATGCCATCTATCTGGCGGCCCAGGTGCTGCCCCTCAAAGACAGCGATCCCGACTACGCCCCTCTGGAACTGGGCAACTTCATCCTGGGGGGCGGAGGGCTCTCCTCCCGTTTGGCCGACCGCGTGCGGCAAAAAGAAGGTCTGTCCTACGGCGTGGCTTCGATGCTGCAATCTTCGGCAGTCGATCAACGGTCGGTCCAGATGGTGTATGCGATTTCCAATCCCGCCAATATGTCACGGACATCGGTGGTCATTGGGGAGGAGTTGGAACGACTGGTTGCGGAAGGGATTCCCCCCGAAGAACTGGCCAGTGCCAAACAGGGTTGGCTGCAGGAACAGCAGGTGGCCCGGTCCAATGACCTCATGCTGGCGAATGAACTGTCGAATAACCTCCAGGCGGGACGGACCATGCAGGCCCAAGCCGATCTCGAATCCCGGATTGCGCAGTTGAAACCCGAGGTGGTGATTCAGACGATGAAGCGTCGACTGGATTGGAAGAAACTGTTCATTGTCACGGCGGGAGATTTTGAAAAGAAATGAATCTGGCGGAGCCTCCAAGCCCGTCCGAGCCCCCTGTTTGGGAGTGGCGAATACATGCCCTTTTGTGCGGAATTCCGAGGATGTGCCTGCAGTCCACGACCGGTCCTCGGGACGACCGGGCCTCGGGACGACCGGGCCTCGGGACGACCGGGCAGCCTGCACGCTGAGCGGGGAGGGATGCCGCCCACCAAGGGACCCCGCATTTGGGAAAGTCAACCCTCACGCAGTGGTTCGCTCTTCCGTGGTGTGAACAGAGCCCGAGCCTTCTCGGTTCTAGAGGCTCGATTCTCGCAGACAGTGGAACCCCAGACGTGCATTCCTTCTTGAACCGTCTATAATCTGCTGACTCCTGAAGTGGGGCCTGTGGATGTCACTCCAGCGGCCCTCGATTCTACATTTCCTCCCGTTTTTGGAAGACACATGGCCACCGCCGAAGTCTCGACTCTCCCTTTCAAGGTCAAGGATCTCTCACTCGCGGAGTGGGGGCGGAAAGAAATTGAACTGGCCGAGAACGAGATGCCCGGGCTGATGGCCCTGCGGAAGAAGTACGGACCGTTGAAGCCTCTGGCGGGTGCCCGGATTGCCGGGTGTCTGCACATGACCATTCAGACCGCCGTGCTGATCGAAACTCTGATTGAACTGGGGGCCACTGTCCGGTGGTCGAGCTGCAACATTTTCTCGACCCAAGACCACGCCGCCGCCGCGATCGCCGCCAGGAATATCCCGGTCTTCGCGTGGAAGGGGATGAATGATCAGGAGTTCGACTGGTGTATCGAACAGACCTTGATCTGGCCCGATGGCCAGCCTTTGAACATGATTCTGGACGATGGTGGCGACTTGACCATCATGGTCCACAACAAGTATCCCGAGCTGCTCTCGGGCATTCGGGGGATTTCTGAAGAGACCACGACCGGCGTACACCGGCTCTACCAGATGCTCCGAGAAGGAAAGCTGGCTGTGCCAGCCATTAACGTCAACGATTCGGTCACCAAGAGCAAGTTCGACAATCTCTATGGTTGCCGCGAATCGCTGCTCGACGGCATCAAGCGGGCCACCGATGTGATGATTGCCGGGAAGATGGCGGTCGTCTGCGGTTATGGAGACGTGGGCAAGGGTTGCGCCCAGGCTTTGCAGAGCTTCGGCGCCCGCGTGGTCGTCACCGAGATTGATCCCATCAACGCCCTGCAGGCGGCGATGGAAGGCTTTCAAGTGACGCTGCTGGACGATGTTGCGGCTTCGGCCGATATTTTCGTCACCACCACTGGCTGTTGCGACATCATTCGTCCCGAGCACCTCGACGCCATGAAGCATGAGGCGATCGTGTGCAACATTGGTCACTTCGACATTGAGATCGACATGGCGTATCTCAAGAATCGGAAGGACATTTCCAAGATCAACATCAAGCCCCAGGTTGACAAGTTCGTCTATCCCAATGGGAAGGCGATCATCGTCCTGGCCGAAGGCCGTCTGGTGAATCTTGGCTGTGCCTCGGGACATCCCTCGTTCGTCATGTCGAACAGCTTCACCAATCAGGTGCTGGCCCAGATCGCCCTGTGGGACAAGAAGGCCAAATTCGCGATTGGGGTCCATGTTCTGCCCAAGAAACTCGACGAGGAAGTGGCTCGGCTGCACCTCGACAAGCTGGGTGTGAAGCTGACCAAGCTCACTCCCAAGCAGGCTGAGTACCTGGGAATTGAGGCCGAGGGCCCGTTCAAGCCCGAGCACTACCGCTACTAACTGAGCTTTCGCCCGGATTTGTGCGGGCGACCTCAAGAAAAGTCGACTTTGGCAGCCGTCATCTCCACCATGATGACGGCTGCTTCTTTTTGTGCCGGCCTCTCAGACAACGGCGCGACTGCCCGCGAATTCCATCAAGCCGCTTGTCACGACGAAGCCTGTGGGACTGGGATGCGGCCGCACCCAATGCGATAATTGGGAAGCGGGGAAGCGCAGCCGATCCGGTGTCGAGCCCCCCTCGCGACCATTGACTTACGCCTCCTGGTCTCCCACATGCCCTGGTCCGATGTTCTGGGACACTCTGAACCGATCCGCCGCCTGAAGGCCAGTGCGGCGGCTGGCCGACTGGGGCAGGCTTACGCCTTCCTGGGCCCCTCTGGCATTGGCAAGCGGCACTGCGCGCTGGCCTTCGCCCAGGCACTTCTGTGCGAACAATCCGATGATCACGATCTCGATGCCTGTGGTGTCTGCTCTGCATGTCAGCAGGTGACGGCACGGCAGCATCCCGACCTGCTGCTGGTCGATCTCCCCCCGGGGAAAGCAGAGCACCCGGTCTCCGCGTTCATCGGCGACAAGGACGAGCGCCGACGGGCTGGCCTGTGCTACGAGATTGCGCTGCACCCTCTCTTGGGCCGGCGCAAGGTCGCCCTCATCGACGAGGCCGAGTCGCTCAACGAAGAGAGTGCCAACGCTCTGCTGAAGACACTCGAGGAACCCCCTGCCGGGGCCATCTTGATTCTGGTGGTCTCTGGCCAGGAACGCCTGTTGCCCACCATCCGTTCCCGCTGTCAATTGCTGACGTTTCAGCCCCTGCCCGCCCCCGTTCTCATCGAGTTGCTTCGCCGCAACCAGGAATCTCAGGCTGCGGAAGATCTCGATTCGATCGCCACCCTGGCTGAGGGGAGCCTGGAAACCGCCAGACAATTGCTGGAACCCGAATTGCGTCGGCAGCGGCAGAGCCTCTACGAACAGCTGTCCCAACCAAGATTCGACAGCCTGCAATTGGCTGAATTTGCACGTGGTCTGGTAGAGACCGCCTCGTCGGCCCGGGCGGGCCAAAGGTCACATGCCGGATGGGTCATCCGGTTTTGTATCGAATTTTACCGTCAGGCGCTGTTGTCGTTGTCGAGGGGAACCGCCCCTCCCGGCGATTTTTCGCAGGTCACGCGGTTCGTCCAGGCGTTGACTGATCGCGCCCGGAACTCGGCGGCTGCCGAGGGGCCGCTGATCGACCGCACCGTGGATCTGCTCGAACGCTGCCTCCTGGCCGATCGGCAGATCGACGCCAATATCGCCCCGGCTGTCTGTTTGGAATCGCTGTTCGACGATCTGGGGAAGACCTTGAGACTTCCCTTGGTCTGACGAAGCGTTATCGGCTCGGCCTGACCGCCCAAAGGAGAGTCCGGGGCACCGGTCCGCGAACCAGTTTCCCGGCCCAATCACCCGGCCACGATCCAACTCAGACAGCCCCCGTGCGTTGACGCCAGCACTCGTAGGCCACCACTGCGGCCGCAGCAGCCGCATTGAGCGACTCAACCTCGGCGGACAATGGAATGCGCAGTCGATCCGTGCAGCACTCCCAGACTTCGGGCGAAACCCCCCGGGCTTCATTTCCCAGCACCAGGGCGAAGGCCCCCCGCAAATCGCACTGGGGCAACGGAGTGCCCGCATGGGGATCTGTACCGAGCACCCTGATTCCGCGTTGTCGAAACTCCAGCAAAGCGTGAGGCAGTGACTCCACGCGGGCGATTGGCAGTCGATTCACCGCCCCAGCCGAACTGCGTGCCGCCTGGCTGGTGATCGGCGACTGCCCCAACGACCCCAGAATGAGACCGTCGATGCCAAATGCCGCCGCCGAACGCACCATGGCTCCCAAATTGAACGAGTCCTGGATGCCATCGAGAACGAGCAGAGCCAGATCGCGCCGCGACTCCGCGACAATCTCGGCCAGTTCCCGATAAGGAAATGGCCCCATGCGGGCGAGACATCCCTGGTGGGAGGTTTCGTGACACAGGCGATCGAGGTCCCGCCGGCTCCCGCGATGCACCGGGCATCGCCAACGGCCCCCGGCCAGGGACGTCAACTGTTCAACCAGTTCTGATGGCAGGTCATCAGCCAACCACAGCTCCAGAAGGGGCCACTTCTGGGAGAGGATGGTCTCACGGACCAGGTTGCGGCCCCACAACCAACTCCGCTGGTGATTCCCGAGCGATTCGGCCCGCCGCCGCTTTCTTCCGGAATTCAAGTGACCGCCCCTCTCGACACCGAAGTGCCTCGGCGTTGCAGGGCCCCAGCGATGGCGTCGATCTGCCCGGAGGTCAGCCGCCAACCCATCCCGCGGGCGTTCTCCACAATCTGGGCTGGATGCCTGGCGCCACACAGGGCCGCACAGATCCCCGGCTGTGAAATGGTCCAATTCAGCACCAGTTCGGCAACCGTCCGTCCCGCGTTCACGGCGATCACGCGCAGTTCGTCGACCAGATCCTGGTTGCGCTGCCACTCTTCCCCCTGGAACATGGGGTATTTCTTCCGTCCGTCCCCCTCGGGGAAAAGGTGGGTGCGGGGGAGCTGTCCGGCCAGTAAACCCTTGAGCAGAGGCCAATAGACCACCACCGAGACCCCCTGCTGTTGGCACCACGGCAGGATCTCAACTTCGATCTCGCGCTGCAGCATGTTGTAGTGCGGCTGATAAGCGGCCAGCGGGCAGATCTGGTGAAACTCTTCCAACTGGCGAACCGTTGCGTTGGAGAGTCCCACGCTGCGGGTCTTTCCCTGTTCCCACAGTTCGCGCAGGGCACCGGCCGATTCGCAGAGCGGCACCTGCGGGTCGGGCGCGTGCAGATACAGCAGATCGACATGGTCTGTTCCCAGACGGCGCAGGCTCAACTCGCACTGCCGCCGAAGCGTGGCGGGGCTTGCATCGCGCACCTGGCGGCGTTCTTCCCAGTGGATCCCCCCCTTGGTGGCCAGCACCAGTTGGTCCCGCCGATGCCCCAGTGCCTGGTGAATCAGGCGTTCGCTCTCTCCCTCGTAGCCATAGCAATGGGCGGTGTCGAAGAAATTCACCCCGACATCAACCGCCGCCTCGAGTGTGGCCAGACTCTCGGCCTCGGTCACCCCCAGGCTGGTGACCCCGGCGATGGGCCAACACCCCATGGCAATGGGGCTGACCTGCAATCCGGTCGAGCCGAGTTCGCGGAATTCGACAGCAGACATGAATACAGACAGACTGGTCCGGAGGGACCGCACGAACGGGGAATGGACACACCTGGGGCCGACGACGCAGTCGCCCAGTGGGAACTCCACTGTAACCTGTCCCCCACCACGATTCGAATGCGGTTCACCCAGAGGATTGAGATGAACTGGGCACCCACCCGCACAACAGTTGGGCTCCGGGGGCAGTCGCTGATAGGCTCTGAGACAGTCCCGGTGAACCGGGCAGAAAGAGCGGGTGTCTGGAGTTTGGGTCGGACGCGTGCGCTGGCGGAACTCCCTCGATTCGTTTACAAACTTGCTGCCATGATCAAGAACCTGCCGGTCCGCACCCTCACCCACAAGGCGCTGACAATCGAGGGGTATTCGCGCGCCGCGGTGCAATCGTACTGGCGCATTCCCGAACTGAAGTTGGGGTTCGATCTGGGGGGGAGCCCCTGGAGTTTCCTGGGGACGCGGCACTGGTTTGTGACGCACGCCCACCTCGACCACCTCGCGGCGATTCCGGTCTTCGTCGCCCGCCGACGGATGATGAAGATGGAGCCCCCAGTCATTCACCTGCCGCAGGAGGTGGTCGAAGGGGTGCAACGCATTCTCCAGGCGTGGCAGCGGGTCGACCGGGGCCGGATGGTCTGCGATCTGGTTGGAGTGAAACCAGGGGACGAGATTGAACTGTCCCGCGAGCATGTCGTGACCTGCTTCCCCACCAGGCACACCGTCCCGTCCGTGGGCTATGTGGTCTGGGACCGCCGCAAGAAGCTGCGTGCCGACCTGCAGGGATTGTCTCAGAACGAGATTCGCGAGCGGCGTCTCGCGGGTGAAGAAGTCACTCACGAAGTGCGGGTCCCGGTGGTCTGTTACACCGGCGATACCGCCCCCACCGGACTGGATGCCGACCCTGCCGTCTACCAGGCCCAGGTGCTGATCACCGAGATGACGTTTTACCGTCCCGAACACCGCAAGGAAAAGATCCACAAGTTCGGGCACACCCATCTGGATGACATTCTCGAGCGGGCCAATCGTTTCCAGAACGAACTGATCATCCTCAGTCATTTCAGCACCCGATATCTCGAAAAGAATGTTCGGGCGGCGGTGGAAGCGAAGCTGCCCGCCGCTCTGCGCGAGCGGATTCACCTCTGGGCCTGAGCGGTCGGGTGATCGCTGACAGGGCGCAAGGGATGGCGATCTGCCGCGTCTGGACCTGGGAGCTTTCCGGTCGATCTCGATCGCAACAGCCAGTCGCGGCTCACGCGGCGGCCGAAACGGGGTTCATTCCAGGCAGGCCGCGTCCGGCTGATCATCGCCCATCAAATCCCGGGGCGATTCCCCCCTTTTTCCCGCACCAACGGCCAGTTCTGGCCAGCCCAGGATCTCCTGAGTGGTCGCGACAGAATGGAAGACAATCGCCCAGAGCCCCTGCTCCGGGGGGAATCCCGCGACACCCCGGGCATCGCCTGGAGCGCTTCCAAACGCTATGATTGCAGCAGGTGAATACACGAACGCAGCTTCGTGTATGAGGAATCCCAGTTTCAGCGGCGTGCCAGGGCAGCGTCATGAAGCCTTCTGTTCGCTCCTCCCAATCCAGCCCCTCTCCCGAGGTGGGGACAACTGCCGGATGGACCTTCCTGACAAACCACACCCATGTTTTGTTGTGTTTGTTTCGGAATCCTGACGAGCGACTGCGGGACGTGGCTGTGGCGGTAGGAATTACCGAACGAATGGTGCAGCGGATTGTTTCGGAGCTGGCCGAGGCGGGCTATCTGCAGATCAGCAAAGAGGGGCGGCGGAACCACTACCGGGTGAATTCGCGGCTGCGGTTGCGCCACCCTCTCGAAAGCCGTCATACGATTGGCGAGTTATTGACCACACTCAGTCCCTCGGATTGAAGGGCCGGGGTTTGTGGAAAGGCAGGTTCGTGTTCGGTCCCTGGAGTCCGGATTCGGGTGATCGGTAGGGTGTTTGAGTTCGCTGGCGACTGGTTCGAGGTTGTAGCACTGGCGCCCCGCCTCTGGCCCTGGGGATGGGGGGGGGGTAACTCCTCCCCAATACGCCGCGACGGGGATCAAGGTCGCTGCGTGGCAAGAGCCAGGGTGCCCAATCAGGGCCAGCATTTCAGGGCCAGCATTGGCACAAGCCCCAACCTGAACACTCGCATAAAACCTGAGAAATATTCCCGACTATTGGATATCTGCAGTTCACATGAGTGACTGTAACCAATATCTGTTCACAAAGCCATTCTTTGCTTGCCTTCTGGGGAAAGACGTAAACAAAAAACGCTGTGATCTCCGGACAGAACCTCATGAGAGAGACTTCATAAGACGCTGATTTTCTGGCACTTGCAGTCGACTTGCCCTTAAAAGACGTGTTCACACGCTGCACCCCAAGCTGTTTTCATCAACAAAAAATATACTCTTGACTCTTATAATATACGTGGGTATATAGTGTTTTATGTATTCCTGAATAGTGTTCATTAGAAACCATAAAGACCCTGAAGTGCCCCTGAAGCATGCTGCAGATTTCTGACTTTCCGATCAGATCTTCTGATCACACACACACACACACACACACACACACACACAGTCCATCACAGCCTTTTGCATCACAGCCATCAGGGAGTGAGTCCTGACCATTGGCAGACCTTCCTTCGGGGGGCCTCCCGAGAGTCTGGCTGTTTGTCATTCCCCTGTTTTCACTCGACCATTCCACATGCCACCGACCGGAGATGAGATTCAGCGCCGTCAAGCCGTTCAGCGGCTGACCCGGTCGATTCACCAGGTCCAGACCGCCGCCCGAATGGTGTCACGACGCTCGGGCGGCGTTGGTTGCCGGGCGGCGGAGGTCATCGCTCCTCAGGCGGTCTGCCTGCCACCCGACCGGGCGGCATCTCGGGTTTCCGAGACGGAGGTTTCCGCGGCGGAGATGTCATCGGGGAATGGCCTGTCGCTGGCTCCCCACCAATTGGGAGCACTAAGGCAGTTTCTCCCCCAGGGCGTGTTGCCGACGGGAGGATTGCTGGAATTGGTTTCGGCCTGTCCGGGCGGGGGGGGTGTCTGGCTGGCTCTCTGGCTGTCGCGGGGAGTGAATGGACCGCTGCTGCTGGTCGATGTGCAGCACGAGTTGTATCCCCCGGCCCTGGCCAGCCTGGGACTTGATCTGCATCGCACCGTCGTGGTGCGACCGCGCAGTCGGGGGGAGGGCTTATGGGCTTTCGAACAAGCTCTGCGGACCCCCGGAGTGGGGGCCGCCTGGTGTCGCGGCCTCGAGTGGAATGAGCGGATCTATCACCGGCTGCAGCGGGCGGCCGAAGCCGGTGGAGCTCTGGGCCTGATCTCCAGCCCAGCCAATCCCCGCCCCCCCCTGGCTCGCACCGCAGCCCGATGGTTGATCCAGCCTGGCAGAGCTTCACCACCAGCGGGCTCGCCCTCTCTCATGCCATCTCGGGGGAGCTGCCCCCCTCCCCTGCGGCTGGGATCGAGCACGGCCTGGGGAACAGAACCACAATCGTCGGGACGACGGTTGCAGATTGAGTTGCTGCAGTGCCGGGGGGGAACCCCGGGTGCGGTGCTGGACCTGGAACTGTGCGATGAAACGGGTGCTGTGTGTGTGGTTTCCCCACTGGCCACTGCAACGGCTGCTGCTCGAACGGCCTGAGTTGAGAAACCGGCCAGTGGTGATTGCCGGTCGGGGACAGCGGGGCCGCGAGGTGCGGTTTGCTTCCCGACCCGCCCGCGACCTGGGAGTGGCGGTGGGGCAACCACTGGCCGAAGCCGAGGCGCTGTTGGAACCTCCACCGGGGACCCGTTCGACCGGTGGTCCGGCGACCATCCTGGCGGAAGACCGGGCGGGGGACCGACTGGCCCTGGAGCAGCGGGCTCTCTGGTGCCAGCGTTATAGCCCCCTGGTGGGCCTTGCCGCGGGTCCTGCTCCCGAGGCCCTGTTGGTCTCGCTCGATGGCTGTGCCCACCTGCTGGGTGGGGAAGAACCACTGGCCCGGCAGTTGTTGCAGGATCTGGAACGGGGGGGGCACCACGTCCGGCTGGCGGTGGCTCCCACAATTGCTGCCGCGTGGGGCCTGGCTCGGCACTTCGCCCGCCCCCACGAAGAACTGCTCATCACCCCCGCCGGGGTTCCCGCCACCGACCCCGCCTGCCGGGGTTGGCTCGACCTGCTGCCGATCGCCGCCCTGCGGCTCAAGCCCAACCTGCTGGAATTGCTGGAAGAACTGGGAGTGGAAACCGTGGGAGAACTGCGGCAGCTTCCCCGGGCAAGCCTCCCCTCCCGATTGGGGCCCGAGATCCTCCAGCGGCTCAATCAGTTGGACGGATTGTCTGCCGAAGAGATCCGGCCCCTCGCCACTCCCGAGCCGGCCCTGCGCGACTGGAGTTTCGACGAGCCGGTGGCCGACCGCACCATTCTCGAAACCATCCTCTGGGAGCTGCTGGGAGACTTGTTGCCCGACCTGGAGCGACAGCACCGGGGAATCCGCCGGCTGGACTGCCGACTGTTCTGCCCGGGACACGAGGTGGTGGTGCTGAGTGTGGGCTCGATTCGTCCCCGATCGCAGGTCCGGCACTGGCACGATCTGCTGCGTCTGCAATTGGAGCGTCAGCCCCTGCCGGCCGACGTGGTCCGCATTCAGATCGAGGGACTGGCACCGGCTCCGCTGGAGACCGAGCAAACCACCCTGTTCGAAAACCGCGCTTGCCACCTGCAGACCCGGGAGTGGGAGGGACTGCTGGAACGGCTGGGCAGCCGGCTGGGAGAGACCGCGGTGTTGCGACCCCGCGTGGCCCCCGAACACCAGCCCGAGTGGGCGGGACGGTATGATCCCGTGGGGCTGGCCATCGGGGGGCAGCCAGTCACCAGCCCTTGCCCAACACCGGTCTCGCCCCTGCCTCGCCGCGGAGAGCCATTACCCCCCCTGGCCCGCCCCCTCTCTCTGCAATCGCGCCCCGTGGCGATCGAGATGCTGGATGTGGCTCCGGCGGGAACCCCGGCCCGCTTCACGTGGACCGGGAATGAACACTGTGTGCAGCACTGCTGGGGCCCCGAGCGGATCGAGGCGGGTTGGTGGCAGGGAGCCCACTCGCGGCGGGATTACTACCGGGTGGAGACGACCGGAGGACAACGCTTCTGGCTGTTTCGCGAACAGGGAGAGCAACCCACCACCAAATGGTTCCTGCAGGGGGTTTTCGACTGACATGCCCGACCTGCCCCCCCGCAAACGCCGCCCCCTGTGCATCCACCCGCCAGACACATCCCGCACCGAGACCAGCCTGCCGGTCTCCTCGGCCCCCCTTGCGTATGCCGAACTGCACTGCAAGTCGAACTTTTCGTTCCTGGAAGGGGCCTCCCATCCCGATGAACTGGTCGCCCGGAGTGTCGAACTGGGGCTGGCCGCCCTGGCGATCACCGATCGGAACACCCTCGCGGGGGTGGTCCGGATGCATGCCGCCGCCAAGCCCGCCGGGCTGAAGCTGCTGGTGGGAGCCGAAGTCTGGCTGCAAGATGCCCCTCCGGTGGTGCTGCTGGCCCAGGATCGCGCTGGTTATGGCCGACTGGCCCGCTTGATCACCCGGGGCCGGCGGGCGGCCCCCAAGGGGGACTGCCACCTGCGTTTCGACGACCTGGCAACACATGCGGATGGCTTGCTGGCGGGGGTACTTCCCCAAGTGGCTGGTTGGCCCGGGTTTGCTGCCGCAGTCCCAACCCACTCGTCGTCAACCACATCGTCTCCCCCCGATCCCCCCGGTTGGCTGGCCCGCTATCGGGAGGTGTTCGGCGACCGCGCGTACCTGTTCGTCGACCGCCATCTGTCTCCCGATGACGACCTTCGCCTCAGCCGACTGCAGCGGTGGGGAGCCCGGACCGGGGTTCCCCTCGTGGCCACCAACGACGTGCACTACCACGTTCCCGAACGGCGGTTCCTGCAGGACGTGCTGACCGCGATTCGGCTGGGGGAACCGGTTGCCGCCCTGGGAGACCGCCTCTTTCCAAATGCCGAGCGGCATCTCAAAAGTCTTGCGCAGATCACCAACCTGTTCTGGCAGACCCCCGAGCTTGTGTCGCGCACACAGGAAATCGTGTCGCGGTGTCACTTTTCCCTGGACGAACTGCGTTATGAATATCCGGAGGAACTCAGCCCCCCGGGACAGACGCCGCGGGAGTTCCTGCAGCAGCTGGCCTGGGAAGGAGCCCGTACCCGCTATCCCGAGGGGGTCCCTCCCCGGGTGGAAGACTTGCTGCGGCACGAACTGACGCTGATCGCCGACCTCAACTACGAAGCGTATTTTCTGACCGTCTGGGATCTGGTGCGATTCGCGCGCAGCCGGGGAATCCTGTGTCAGGGGCGGGGTTCGGCGGCCAACTCGGTGGTCTGCTTCTGCCTGGGCATTACCTCGGTTGATCCTGAACACATCGACGTGCTGTTCGAGCGGTTCATAAGCCGCGAACGCAACGAGGCTCCCGACATTGACGTCGACTTCGAACACGAACGGCGGGAGGAGGTCATCCAGTACGTCTATGAAAAATACGGGCGCGAACGGGCCGGGATGACCGCTGCGCTGATCAGCTACCGCCCCCGGTCGGCGGTCCGCGATGTGGGAAAGGCCCTGGGACTGTCTCTCGACCGGGTTGACCTGTTGGCGAAGACACTCGAACACCGGCATGACGCCGAGACACTGAAACAGCGGTTCCGGGAGGCGGGATTGAACGCGCAATCCCGCACGGCCCGACAGTTGCAAACCCTGGTTGATCAGCTGCTGGGCTTTCCCCGTCACCTGTCACAGCATGTGGGGGGGCTGGTCATCACACGGGGGCCCCTCTGCGAACTGACCCCTATCGAAAACGCAGCCATGCCGGGGCGGACGGTGATTGAATGGGACAAGGATGATCTCGATACACTGGGCATTCTCAAGGTCGACTGCCTCTCACTCGGCATGCTGACCGCGCTGCATCGCTGTTTTGACCTGGTCCAACGCAGCCAGGGCCAAACCCTCACACTGGCCAACATTCCCCGCGAAGACCCCCGGGTCTACGAGATGCTCAGCCAGGCCGACAGCATGGGGGTCTTCCAGATCGAGAGCCGGGCCCAGATGGCGATGCTTCCCCGCCTGAAACCGCGCTGCTTCTACGACCTGGTGATCGAGGTGGCCATCGTACGCCCGGGCCCGATCCAGGGAGACATGGTTCACCCCTATCTGCGGCGCCGCGCGGGAGAGGAGCCGGTTGAGTTCCCCGACGAGCGGATTCGCGACGTGCTGCAGAAGACCATGGGAGTCCCGATTTTCCAGGAGCAGGCCATGCGGCTGGCGGTGGTGGCGGCTGGTTTCACCCCGGGTGAGGCCGACCAGTTGCGCCGGGCCATGGGGGCCTGGCGGCGCCCCGGAGTGATTGACCAGTTCCATCGCAAACTGGTCGAAGGAATGACCGCCAACGGATACTCGGGCGACTTCGCAGACCGGGTCTTCCGCCAGATCCGCGGGTTTGGCGAGTATGGTTTTCCCGAGTCGCATGCCGCCAGCTTCGCCCTGCTGGTCTATATCTCGGCCTGGCTCAAGCGGCACCAGCCCGCCGCCTTCACCGCGGCCCTGCTCAACAGCCAGCCCATGGGTTTCTATGGAGCCGCCCAGTTGGTGGCCGATGCCCGCCGTCACGGAGTGGCCATCTTGCCGGTGGATGTCAACCACAGCGACTGGGATTGCACCCTGGAACTGGTCCCTGATCCCAGCCAGGAAATTCCATCCGACGGCTCCCTCTCCAACCCCCCAATGAGCAATCGCCGGGGAGTCCGGTTGGGACTGCGGCAGGTCTCGGGCTTGCGGGAAGAACATGGTCGGCAGATCGCGGCCGCGCGCGGCGCGGATCTGTTCCACTCGGTCGAGGATCTGGGGCGAAGGGTGGGGCTGCCCCCGGCGGCGCTCTCTCGTCTGGCGCGGGCGAACGCACTCGGATCACTCGCCGAATCACGCCGACAGGCGTTGTGGCAGGTACTGCGTCGCCCCGAGCAAAAAACTCTGTTCGCACACCTCGAAGATTCCGAACCACGTCCACCGCTGCGTCCTCTGTCTCCCCTCGCCGAAGTGGTGGCAGATTACCGCACGTCTGGCCTGTCGCTGCGCGATCATCCCGTGCGGTTCTTTCGGGAACAGCTGGACGCCTTGCGGGTCTTTCGGGCCGGCGATCTGCCACGCCAACGGGATACTGCGCGCATCAAGGTCGCAGGACTGGTCTTGATGCGGCAGCGGCCAGGAACCGCCAGCGGGATCACATTTGTCACGCTGGAGGACGAGACCGGGTTCATCAACCTGATCGTCCGGCCGGAGATCTGGGAACGGTTTCACAAACCGGCCCGCACTGCCCAGGCCCTCCTGGCCTGGGGAGTGCTGCAGAAAAAACACGAGACGATCCACGTGTTGGTGGATCGTCTCGAAGACTTGACCTCCGTGCCCCGAGGGGCCACCCCGGGATCACGCGACTTCCATTAATGGACATCGCAGATTGTCTGGGAACCCACAGTTCCCATCAACAAAAGGCCTAGATGAATTCCAACTGCACGGGGTTGGGAATGATCCCGGCACGATACCCCCGATCGAGCAGCGTGGCCACTGCCTCGCGACCACGCTGTCCAAAATCAATCGTCCAGTCATTCACGTACATGCCCACAAACTTGTCGGTCCGCGCCTCGTCGAGATCGCGGCCGTACTGTTCGGCATGCTTGAGAGCTTCCTTCCGGTGATCCAGACCGTAACGGATGCTCTCCCGCAGCAATTCCGTCACTTCTTTCATCGCGGTGGCACCGAGATCACGCCGAATCGCATTGCCTCCCAAAGGCAGGGGCAGTCCGGTCTGATCATGCCACCAACACCCGAGATCCACCACCAGATGCAGCCCCTGCTTCTGATAGGTCAACTGCCCCTCGTGAATGATCAGACCGGCATCCGCCTTGCCCGCAGCGACGATGTTGAGAATCTCATCAAACGGATGAACTTCGAACTGGAAGGCATCTCCCAAGAGCAGCTTGAGCGACAAGAAGGCGGTCGTCAGAGTGCCGGGAACGGCGATCTTCTTCCCCTTCAAATCATCAATCCGCCACGGCTGCCGGGCGACCACCATCGGGCCATAGTTGTCTCCGATACTGGCGCCGCACGAGCACAGGGCGTACTTGTCAGTGACAAACGCATAACCATGCAGGCTGACGGCCGTCAGTTCCAATTCTCCCTTGAGGGCCCGACGGTTGAGAGTCTCGATGTCCTGCAGCTCATGGGTGAACCGATAATGACCTGTGTCGATCTTGTCATTCGCCAGGGCATGAAACATGAACGCATCATCAGGGTCGGGGCTATGCCCCACGCGAATCAAGACTGTCTCTTGAGCAACTGGCATCGGGAAATTTCCGCGTCAAAAAGGGTGCGAGGGAACTGTCGGGGAACCGGTTTGGGGAGGCCGAGATTAACGCTCGGCTTCCAGCGGAACAACCCGCCACAGGCCGATCCAGCCGACGGCCCATTGCAGATTATAGTCACGCCCCCTCACCCATCGGAGAGGCGAAACAGCCGACGCAGGGCATCGAGCAAACCATGGGGAGTTCCTTCGCGGGCCTCGTCGCGCAGGGCCTCCAGCGGGGGATGCAGCAGTTTGTTCACCATCTGCTCGATTGAACGTTCGATGTCGGCCCGATCTTTCTCGAGGTGGGGCAACCGCTGGAACAATCGTCGGGTCTCCTGATCAACGACCTGCCGCCACTGTTCACGCAACCGGCGAATGATCGGTCCGGTCGCCTGATGATGCAACTCCCCCATCAGGCGGTCGACTTCCTGGTCAATGATGACCAGGGCCCGATCCACCTCGCGTTGCCGGGCCCGGCGGTTCCGTTCACAGATCGCCTGCAGATCATCGATGCAGTAGAGGAAGACGTTGTCGTCGAGGTCACGAATCGAGGGATCGAAATCGCGGGGCACCCCCAGGTCCAGGACGAACACCGGCTTGTAAGCCCCCTTTTGCCGCGCCAGACGGAATCGATCCCGGGGAACGAGACAGGGTTCGGCACCCGTCGTCGAGACAATCACATCGGCCTGTGCGAGCCACTCATCGAGACGTTCGAAGGGACGGACCTGGCCACCCCACTCCTGGGCCAGGGCCAGGGCCCGATCGAGCGTGCGGTTGCAGACCCAGATCTGGCGGGCCCCTTCATCCTGCAGGTACCGCACTGCCTCGATGGCCATCTCTCCCGCCCCGATGACCAGTACGGTCTTGTCATCAAACCGGTCGAAGATGCGGCGGCCGAACTCCCCCACCGCCACACTTGCGATCGAAACACGCCCTTCGGCCAGCCCGGTTTCGGTCCGGACCCGCTTGGCCACCCCCAGCGCACGCTGGAACAGGGCGTTGGTGAGGGGACCACTGGCGGCATGCTGCTGCGCCAGCGTGTACGCCTCCTTCACCTGAGCCACAATCTGCGGCTCGCCCAGCACCATGCTGTCGAGACTTGCCGCGACCTGAAACAGGTGCCGGACCACATCAGGACCAGAACGCTCCAACAGGTCGTCGAAGAACTCGTGGACTGGCAGTTGGTGGAACTCGGCGAAGAACCGGGCGAGATCCTGGTGGCCCGGAATCTGGTTGGCATCCTCCTGGGCCGTATAAACCTCCACCCGGTTGCAGGTCGACAACAGCACGCATTCAGCCCGGGGGAAGGCATGCTTCAGGGCGGCATACGCCTGCGGAATCTGGGTCTTCGAGAATGCCAGTCGCTCGCGCAGCGCCAGCCCCGAAGCCCGGTGGCTGCAATACACAACCTGCAGGTTCACGGAAGCCTCCCCGGAACCACGGCGTTCCCCAGCACCCCCCTCTCCAGCCCGATCACTGCCGCACCTGGGTTTCAACACCCACCCGGGCGGCCGTCCGCCCACCGCGATGCAGATGACCTGTCACGAGCTGCAAACCGAAGATCGTCAACAGCACTCCCCCCAGTCCGACGATCGTCAACCAGGCCACCTGACGCCCCGCCGGTCCTCGCTGAATCAACAACCACCCCAGGGCGGCAGCCAACAGGAGCCAGACCACTCCGCTCAGAATCACGATGGGCTCCGACAGAGCGACCGTCGACCCAGCCGCGGGAGCAGAGAATGACAACAGCAATCCAGACGCATATCCCAGTGTCAGTAGCAAAAACGACATCAGGAACGCCCACCGATTCGCCGCCGCGAGCCGCGGCAGGCTCGGCATCTGGAATCCCTGCCGCTCGGCGTGCGAAGTCTTCAGGCGGCGATGCTGCAGCAGATACAGGAAAGCCGAGAGGCAGCCCGCTGCCGCCGCGACAACGCCAAACACCAGCAGGCTGGCATGCAGCAGCCCCCAGCTGCGCCGCGCCTGGGCCACGTACAATTCCGTATTCGGCACCTGATCGAGCTTGTAGGCCACGCCAATCAGCAACAGCACCAGAGGATAGACAAAGACCCCCAGATTCAGGCGTGAATTGCCCACTGCCATCACCAGATACACCAGCATCGCCAGCCAGGCGACCACCAACATCCAGTCATGGGTCGAAGCCAAGAGGGGTGGTAAGCTGGCCTGGTGACCCCGATTCAGCAGATACCAAGTCTGGGCCAGCAGCCCGGCCGAGGCGAAAGCCAACCCCCCCCACCGTGCCCAACGGTTCGTTCGCCGGAAACGGACGATCTCCAGGGCGAAGGCCACAAGATAGCTGGCCAGGAAGCAAATCAGCGAGGTGTGGGGCATCATGAGACTGGGCCTTGGGGCCCGGACGGCCCATTACCAACTATATCCAGGAGCAGATGGGAAATCGACCTGGCGGCTCCAGAGGGGGCTAATCCGCCGTTAATCCGAATCGTGCGACTCTGCCGACGTCACTGCCGCCGTCCCAACCTCCCGTAGACTCGCCAATTCAATCTGCCGATACGTCGAGTCCCCCTTCCTCCAAACCTGCAAATGCACCGGCACTCTCGAAGCGAGCACCGCGGCTGCCTGCACACAGTAGCTCTCCAGACCCGGAGTCGGCATGCCATTGATGTTCACAATCAGATCACCGGGCCCCAGTTTTCCCGACAAAACTCCCTCGTGAATTGCCCGCACCGAGACCCCGTGCGGCAGGTCCGGATCAATCTCGACGGGTTCTTGCGGACAAGCGAGCGAGAACCCCCACTCCCGTTCTCCCGGCAGAGCTGGGGGTAGAATGGGCTGGTCTTCAACCGCCACTGTCAGCACCTCAAAGGCATTGCGCCGCAACACACTCAGCTCCAGCGTCTGCGGAGGCAGGGTTGCCAGAATCATGCGCTGCAATTCGGGAAGGCTGCGGGCCGGAATGTGCTGCGAGGCCAACAGGATGTCGTCTCCGCACTTCAGCCCCCCCAGATCCGCGGGAGAGCCAGGCACGACATAGTCGACATGGGCCACCAACGATTGCGCCTGCGATTCATGCTTCCTCCAGGCCGCATGGGCGAACATCCCGATCCAGCCCCTCCTCACCCGGCCAAATCGCATGAGATCGCCCACCATCGCATCGGCCGCCAACGCCGGCACGGCGTGCCCCTGGCGGTCGTCGTGAGCCGCATGTTCGGCAATGCAGATGCCCAGAATTTCGCCGTCGGTCGTCAGCAAGGGCCCCCCCACATTCCCGCCGGTCGCCACGTTGGTGCCGATCAGATCCAGCTCATGGATGGCCGACCGGGCCCCCATCGAACCGCGCTTCAGAACCTGTCCCAGTTGCAGCCCCGTCTGCGGATCATCGACATCGGAGAGCGCCAGCACCACCTGCCCTGGAAATGGCGGGTGGCGAGCGATGCCACGGACCCGAATCCAATCGGGGTTGGGTGGCACAAATTCCAGAATGGCAAGATCGGAGAACTCATCGCCGGCAACGAACCGCGCCGAGACTTTTCCCAACTCGGGATGTGTTGGTGGAGCGTACACCCGCAGGGGAACAACCGTGCGTCCACGCACCAGCGTCCAGGAGGTCAGCACATAGGCGCGGGGATCGACAATCACGCCGAACCCAATCGTTGACTCTCCCTCTCCCGCGCTCTCATCGCCAGCCTGGATCCGCACCACCGAGGCGGGAATTTCCTGACCCAGCCGTTGCAGCGTCAACCAGGGATTGTCAACTGCTGAGGTGCTTGGTGCTGCTGGAGCCGAGAGCGGCAGGAACGCCTGCAGAGAGGGCCACATCCACCGGCTTCCCAGCACCACAACGAGGCAGACAAGGCCCCCCGCCAGCAACAGACCGGTCCAGCGCTGCAAGGGGGTCTGTCTCATGGGCCGGAAAAATGAAGAACAGCAGAATCGCCGCGTGGGCGCAAGACGACCCGACCGCACCACTCTCAAGAGTGATCGCCGGGCCACTGACTCTACTACTCTCCCAGGGACTGCAGCCGTTGGCGCGACTCACTGCCCCCCGGCGGTCACAGCACTGGTTTTTCGGGGATACCCCGCAACTGGTGATTCCCCATTTTCTGCTTGCATTTGGGGCACTTGGCCTTGGCAACGCTGTCTGGCGATTTGCCACCGACCTTTTCTTTCTTGCGGCTGTCTTCACTGACAATCAGACCGCATTTCTCGCACTTGTGACCAAGGACCACAGCGGGACGGGCAGTATCGGCCTTGTAGTACGGCCAGACACTCTCGGGAATCGCCTGGAATTTCGACTCACTGTAATGGCAGGTGTACTCCTCGAATTCATCCTCGAGTGGGATGTTCGTCCCGGCACCGAGGTCCCGCAGCCCATACACCTCTCCCAAGGACTCGGACAAAGCCCGAAACTGGCTCAATCCCAAGCTCAGGTAACCCTTCTCCGTCGCCGTATCGAGGGCGGGCAGACGCAGTCCAATCCGGCCTTCGCCGAACACGGGAACATCGGCAAACAAGGACTCCTGTCCGGGCACTGTCGGCTGCGCAATCTTCAATTGCTGCAGTTGACTGCCCGAGAGGCTCAACTGCTCGGGCAGTTTCAATTCCACCAGCGCCTTCCCTGAGGCGAAATGTTCGAGCATCGCCTTGCGATTGGCCGCCTTTTGCTTTGGCTCCTGCATCGCCCGAAACGGCCCGCCTCCTTTGAACAGCACTGCCACCAGGAGGTGGTCGGCACTGATTCCCAGGTCCGCTGGGAACCCTTCGGCCACCAGGCTTCCCGGAGTCAACTTCAGCTTCTGCGGTACAACCCGGTGGATCAACACGTCGGTGATCCACTGAGTGTAACCCACGGAGGGAGCGGCAGGTGTTTCGGGCTCAGCCCCTTCACCCGCGACTGCCAGTGCCGCATCGCCGGTGATGGCGCTGGAATCGGCCGACGGAACGAAGAAGATCGTCTTGCAATTCGGACAACGCCCGGTACGGCCGCGATGCCTCTCCTGCACCTGAATGCGGTGGCCTTTCGGGCAATAGACCAGGAACCGCCCTGGAGCCAGGACGGCAGATTGGCTGCGACGACGCCTGCCGCTCTTGGCACGATCCGCCGATTCCTGCTGTTCTTGCAGCGCCGTGTTCAACAGCGCGTCACCGCCTGGATTCTCGGAATGAGTCGGGACGGCCGCAGCCACGTTCGCCGTGGGCACCGCCTCACCCACCACCGGGATCGCGTCGTCTGTGGCGGGGATTTTCGACGGTGCCTCCGCGCGAGGACTGGCCTGTTGCTCCAGGGGCACTCCCGCCACCGGAATAAAATCGAGATCCGACTCATCTTCTTCCGGCTCGGCCAGGTCGGCACGGACAGCCGGCGTCTCTGCAATGGGCTTCAGGAGAGGCGCTTCGAGTTCGTCTCCGGTCTCTTTCAGGGCGAAGGTATCTCCTCCCAGATCCGGCAAACCCGAGTCCAACTCCTTCAGAGGTGCCAGCGCGACGTCCTGCGTCCCCTCATCTTCCCCCCCCTCAGAAAACCCAATATCTGGATTCAGATCGAAGTCATCGTCGTCGGCCAAGGTCGCGAAACCCGATTCGGCCGGGGTGTAGGTTTGAATCGGAAGCGAAAATCCGGGAGTCGTTCGGCCGGCATACATCCGCGACGCCATCCGGGCCATGGCCGCCTGTTCGATCTCGAGAGTGAGGTAGGCACCACAATCGCGGCAACGCAGCACCCCCTGGGGCAGCATCATCCCGCACTGGGGACAGGGGGTCTCGCGACTGCCCCCTCCCGGTCGCCCTCCCCCGGTGACGACAGGGGTAGCCGGTGGAACAGGTGGAACAGCCAGAGCGGGAAGTTCAGCGCCACAATCCGGGCACTTGGTCTCATCCCCCATCACAACGGCATTGCAAGCCGGACAGTCCCGCAGGGCCACATCCATCAAACCGACCTCCCACAGCACGCTGCCGAATGATACTCCAGCCACACCTGAACACAAAACCACCCATCCGTTTCCGGAGGGAAATGTGCTCATCGCGGGGCACAACCCACCCCAACTCCATCCTATCAGAGGGTCGACTCAATTCCAGCAGGAATACTGCGCAGGCTGGGCAAACTGCACAAAGGCTGAAAAAATCTCGATTGCCCGTCGATCGAATCATTAAACTCGCGACAAACCAGCGTAGAATAACTGACTTCTCAGGAAAAAACGGCCCCCACTCCTCAAAGTTTGGCTATTCTGTGGAAACAGCCCAGTTGTTCAGAGCTTTCCAAACGTTGGATGGATGAATCAACAGCGGTCCGTGTTCCTGAGAGCCTACTTCTTCAGTTTTGACTTCCCTGGAGCGTCTTTTCATGTCGCTGTCTCGTCTGAGTCGTTGGTCGGCCGCCGGGCTGACCGCCTGGGCCCTGCTGAGCGGCCCGCTGCATGCCCAAGGGCCGGGAGCCAGCCCCCCACCTGCCAGCCCTCCCCAACGCAGCCCCTTCGAGGCCGCGACTACCGGAGCCAAAAAGGTCGATGGGTTGATCCCCATGTACTACAAGGATCAACAGATTCTGGCCGAGATCCCGGCCGGGTTGCTCAATCAGAACCTGATTGTCATCACCTCCATCGCCAAGGGAATCAGCGCGGGACAGGTTCTGGGGGGGATGAGCTGGGGCTTTGGAGACGATGCGGTCTGGGCGTTTAACAAATCTGGCGAGAAGATGCAGATTGTGCGGCGCAATCCCCGCTTCAAGGCGGCCCCGGGCAGCCCGGAATCCGCTGCCGTCAAGATGGCCTACAGCGACAGCATCCTGTACGCCCTGCCAATCGTCACCAGCACCCCCTCGGGCGGTTCGCTGGTCGACATGTCCCGCATCTTCCTGAGTGATGACCAGCAGATTGGCCGGTCGATTGGGATGGGTTTCAGCCCCGACCGGTCGACGGTTGGCGAAGTGAAGGGCTACCCGACCAACACGGAAATCGAAATCAACGCCGTCTACTCCGGCGCGGGTGAACTCGACACCGTTCCCGATGCCCGTGGAGCCCAGGTCACGGTCCACTACAGCATCAGTCGGCTGCCCCAGAACGACTTCCGCCCCCGCCTCGCCGATGACCGCGTGGGATATTTCCTCACGGTCGTCAAGGACTTCAGCGACAAGAAGGCCGACGAGAACTTCCAGCGGTTCATCAACCGCTGGCACCTGAAGAAGAAGGATCCCGGGGCCAAGCTCTCGCCCGTTGAAGAGCCGATTGTCTTCTACATCGAAAAAACCACCCCCATCAACCTCCGCCCGTATATCCGGGCCGGGATTGAAGAGTGGAACAAAGCCTTTTCCAAGCTGGGTTACGACTCGGCTGTTCAGGTTCGCGACCAGCGCGATAACGACGACATCGACCCCGAAGACGTCCGGTACAACTTCTTCCGGTGGATTACTGCCAACGCGGGCTTTGCGATGGGCCCTTCGCGGGTCAATCCGTTCACCGGGCAGATCCTCGACGCCGACATCATCTTCGACGCCGACTTCCTCTCGACCTGGAAGCAGCAGTACGAGACCTTCACCTCGGCCGACATGGCCGCCCTGATGGGCCAACCGGTCGACCCCGGACTGAAGGCTTTCGGCGACGTCCTCAAGAGTCCTCACAACCACCGCCATGGCGAAAGTTGCGACTATTGCCAACAGGCGGGAGGCCAGATCGGGTTCGCCACCTCGGTCATGCTGCTGCGGGGCGACATTGACGCTCCGGTCGGCGGGGTTCCCGATGAGCTCATCGCCCAGGGCCTGAAGGAAGTCGTGATGCACGAGGTTGGACACACCCTCGGCCTGCGTCACAACTTCAAAGCCAGTTCCTGGAAGACCCTGGCCGAAATTGACAATCCCGCCCTCGGCGTCGGCGAAGCGACTGTCGCCAGCGTGATGGACTACACCCCCACCAACATTGCCCCCAAGGGACAGAAGCAGGGGCTGTACTACACCGGAACCCTCGGTCCCTACGACTACTGGGCCATCGAGTACGGATACAAGCCCATTATGGGGAGCGAAGCCGAAGAGCTGAAAAAGATCGCCGCCCGCTGTGGTGAACCCGGTCTCGACTATCTGACCGACGAAGACACCCGCGGTTCGGTCGATTCCGATCCGCTGTCGAACCGGTTCGACCTGGGCAAGGATCCTCTCGAGTTCGCGCGTCGTGAGACCAAAACTTCCGCCGAACTGTGGGCTCAGGTGGTTGACCGGGCGGTCGTCGATGGCGATGGCTATCAGCGGGCGCGGCAGGCGTTCGGCATGCTGTTTGGCAAGTACTGGCAAACGCTCTCTTACGTCGCCCGGTTCCCCGGAGGTGTGTACGTTCATCGGGACCACAAGGGGGATCCCAACGGTCGCAAGCCGTTTGTGCCCGTCGAGGCGGCCAAGCAGCGTGAGGCCATGAAGTTGCTGACCGACTCGGCCTTCAACGTCCCGGCACTCCCCCCGGCTGACGTGCTCAATTCACTGGCCTCCAGCCGCTGGAGCCACTGGGGGACCCGCGACGTCGCCCGGCTCGACTATCCGGTGCAGCAGCAGATCGCCAACGCCCAGAGCAACATCCTCAACCAACTGCTGGCCAACAACACTCTCACCCGGCTGAGTGACTTCGAACTCAAGTCGGCTGTCGAGGCGGACATTTACACGCTGGCCGAGCACCTGCGGATGCTGGTGGACGGAATTTTCACCGAGATCCGCGAGGCCCCCAAGCCGGGTGAGTACACCAATCGCAAGCCCTACATCAACGCCCTGCGGCGCAATCTGCAGCGGACGGCACTGAAGCGGCTCGCAGGCAATCTCACTGGCGGCGGCGGGGGGTTGGCCGCTCTGTTGGGCGGGGGAGCTCCCGAGGATGTCCGGACCCTGGTGCGGATGCACATGGTTGACATCGACAAGCAGATCACCACCCTGCTGGCCGCCCAGGACGTCAAACTCGACGACTACACCCGGGCCCACCTGCAGGACAGCCAGGAACGGATCCGCAAGGTCCTGGCCGCCCAGGTGATGGTCCAGTCGATCGATTGATTGGAACCGCTGCCCAGGCAGGGTGACCCCTTGCATGGCGGCAGTCCAATTGCGAACTTCACACGGCCCGGTGATGGCTTTCCTCACCGGGCCGTGTTGCGTTTCCGCTGTCCGCTTGCTCCTCTTCCCCCTCCTCCATGCCGACCCCGGCCCCCACACATCCTCCGCGCTCCCTCGGGACGATGCTCGGCTTTTGGGGGTCCCTGTTGCTGGCCTGTTGTGCCGCGATCCATGTTGTCTGGAACACCGATCTCCCCCTGGGAATTCCCGGTGAATGGGTCTGGCCGCGGATCGAGTCACCGGAACCATTCGTCTGGCGACTGGTGATCCCTGCGCTCGTCGGGCTGATTTACCTGGGATTCGTGTGGCGAGCCGGAGAGGCAGCGGAAGCCTGGAGCACCTCGCGTCTTGCGGTCAATCTGGCCATTCTGGTGGGACTGGGGTTTGTGTGGCTGGGCAGCCTGCAGCAGGCCTGTCCCGAGGGCTACGACCTGGGGAAGTCGGCGTGGGTCCTGTATTACCCAAAGTCCTCGGGCTACTTCACCGAAGCCCGTGCCCACCAGCACGACCTGCCCGACTATCTGGCCCACTACGAAGAGGTCGTGGCGGAAGGTGATGTACTGCATCAGGGGACGCATCCTCCCGGACTGATCCTGGCCTTCAGTGCCTTGCTGCGAACGGTTGAACGCTGGCCCGCGCTGATCCCGCTGCTGCGAGAGACCGAACCCGCCTCGGTGTCACGTTCGTTCGATGAACTGCAGGCGCTGTCCCGACAGTCACCCGCGGGCGGAGGGGCGGGTGCCCCCCTCACACCAGCCGATCGGGCCGTGCTGTGGTGGGCACTGTTGCTGGTTCAGGCCGGAGCGGCACTCACCGTGGTTCCCCTGTATGACCTGGCCCGCAGAACCACCCAGAGCCGAACCAGTGCTTTCCTGGCGGCCGCCCTGTGGCCTGTGGTCCCGGCTCTGGCGATGTTCATCCCCAAGTCCGACGCCCTGTTCCCACTGTGGACCTGCGGTTTGACCTGGACCGCACTGCGCGCCGCGTCGTCTCCACCGCGGCGGGCCTGCGGATGGGGACTTCTCACCGGAATGCTGTTCGCTCTCGGAATGCTGCTCAGCCTTGCGATGCTCGCCTGTGGCTGCTGTGCGACGCTTGCGGCTGTCGTCCTCCGAAGGCAACAGGGACGTCCCGTGCTCGACCCCGCTTCGCTGTCGGCCTTCGGGGGAGCGGTGGTTGGTTTCGGCGGGACAACCGCCCTGCTCGGCAAGAGCCTGGGATGCAGCCTGCCCACCATCTGGTGGTGGAACTATCGCAATCACGCCGGGTTCTATGCGCAGTACCCGCGCACCTGGTGGAAATGGCTGGCCGAAGGCCCGGTGGAACTCGCCTGGGCCGCCGGGTTGCCTCTCGCTTGGGGGGCCTGTGCCGAAGCGGTCCACAGGGTTCGGGAACGGAGCTGGTCCAGCCCCCTGGCCGCGTTCGGTTTCACCTGGGGAGTGCTCTGGCTGACCGGCAAGAATCGGGGGGAAGCAGCCCGTCTGTGGCTCTTCCTCATCCCCCTGCTCTGCTGGATCACTGCTCACCTGCTCGAACGGCTGCCTGCCGAACAACGCCTGCGGACGGGAGTTGCCCTGCTGGCCCTGCAGATGATCATCGCGGCCGGAATCGTACTCCGCGTGGGAGGCTTCGAATACTGAGGCGGTTGTTCGCCAGCGCGGGCTTCAAGGGGTCTCTGCAGTGACACCCGGTTCGATCTCGCTGCTGGCGGGGGAGTCCGCGCCCCGCACGCCGCCGGTCGCCCGCAACAAAAGCGGCAAGACAACCAGATTCCCCAACAATCCTCCCAGCATCGCCACGCTGGAGAGAATTCCAAAATAGACCAGCGGAATGAAGTTCGACGCGGTGAGGACCAGAAATCCCGCCACCAGGGCGAGGTTCGCGTACAACAGAGCGCTCCCCACATCCTGCTGGGTGCGTTGCAGGGCGGCCGAAAACCCATCGCCCCGCTGCAATTCCCGCCGCAGCCCCGCCAGGTAATGGATGCTGGAATCGATGGTCAGGCCCATCGCCACACTCGCGATCATCGCTGTGCCAATGTTGACGGGAAGGTCCAACCAACCCATCACCGCCACCACGGCACCAATCGCCAACAGGTTGGGAACCAGCGACAACAACCCCACCCGCAGACTTCGCTGGGCAACTGACATCATCAGCGCCATGCAGGCCGCCGCCAGAAAGAAGCTGACCCACTGGTCCCCCAGCAGGCTGTCGGTGAGATACGCCAACAGCACATGCAGACCGGTCGCCACGGGACGCTCCGCCTCCGCTTCGCTGGGAAAGACCTGCCGGGCCACGGTTTCGACCTGGTCAATCAACGCCAGTTTGCGCTCGGAACGCTGCCGTTCCGAAGACCGCAGCAGCACCCGCATGCGACCCGAGTCCGGGTTGTACAGGCTGTGGGAGAACTCGGGCTGAAACTGCGTCAGCAACCGGCTCTGAGCGGCCAGGCTGGGAATGACAAACGGAACCCGCGGAACCAAATCAATTCCATCGCTGAAAGCCAACACCTTGGTCAGTGCCGGGGCGTTGGTCAGCGGATCGCGCAGCTCCCGCAGTTGGCGGGCCAGATCGCGCACCCGATCCACGAACGCGTCATCCAAGGCCGCCGGTGCCGGGAAATTCAGCTCCCAAGCTCCCGCCCCCCCCAGATTCGCCTCCACAAAATCCATCGACTTCAAGATTGGACTGTCGGGTCGGAAATTGCGGCTGAAGTCGGTTTCGACCGTCAACCGGGAACAACCGACGACGGTCACCAGCAACAAGATCCCCAGCAGCCCCCAGACCTGCCCGGGCCGCTGGTCCACCCAACGAGCCAGCCACGCGAGAGCCCGAGCCACCATCCCCCCTCCCGGAACGGGCCGGGGGTCAATCGCACCAGGTCCCAACAGCCCTCCCCCCGGAACAATCAAGGCCATCGCCGGCAGCACCAGCAGGGTTCCCAGGGTCATCATCATTCCGAAGCTCGCCACAGGTTGGATGTGGCTCGACAGTTGTGCCGCGAAACCTCCCGCCGTCGTGGCACAGGTCCAGAAGATGGCCGGGGCCAGTTGTGCGATGGCCAGCTTGAGAGCCTCCAGGGCAGAACGTCCTGGCCGCAATTCCTGAAATCGAACTACGATGTGAATCACCGTGGCCACCCCCACGATGGTCACCAGCGAAGTCAACATCGAGCTGACCATGCTCAACCGCAAACCCAGCAGCACCAGCAGTCCCCGGGTCCAGTAGACGGTCGCCCAGACCACCGCCAGTGGCACCAGGGTCCAGCGCAGGTTCCGGAACAACACGAGAATCACCCCCAGCAGCAGCACGGTCGACCACAGTCCCAGCCGTCCTCCATCCTGCTCCACATATTCGAACATGTCGTGCACCTGCACCGGTTCGCCAACCACCGCGGGCTGCAGGCCGGTTTTCTGCTGGAACTGTTCGCAGATCTCACGCACATCGCGAATCGTCTCGGCTCGCGAGACGGGTGCGTCCGCCAGGGGAAGCAGCCGCAGGACCACCGCGGTCGTGAAGTTGTCGTTCCCCAATACCATGCCCCGCGCCAATTCCCGGGTGCGCTGTTCCAGCGCACTCAGCCCTGGCAGCCGTGCCATGCCCTGCGCTCGCCCCACGATGGTGGCCAAATCCTGGGTCGACTCGGCCCGAACCCCGGGAACCTGCGACAACTTTCCCGCGAGATCCGCCACCACCTCGAGCCGTGCGGGGCGAAACAGGTTGGCCGACGAGTCGAACAGCTCCGGATCACGCCAGGCCACGAGAATCAGTTCGTCGCCTCCGAACAACGCCCGGCTCTCCCGGAATTCCACAAGCCGGCGATTGTCCTGGGCAAACAGCGCCTCGATGGACTGATCAAATTGCAGACGGCGCGACAGAGGAACGGCGCACGCCGTCAGCACACAGGCCAGAATGAAACCCGCGGCTCGATGCTCGACCAACCACCCCAGGCAGCGTTCCAGGCGAGGGACGAAGGAAGATGGCATGGAGGGCGTCGCGGGAGGAAGTGAATGGCTGAGGCAGATTGTAGACAGACAGTGCCACACCCGGTCATTCCCAGCGTTCCCCGTCACACGATTTGGTCGAGAAATCCCGCTGCCTCGGCCGCGGTCAGCGGCGGGTCCGCTGCCAGCGAGATGGTTCAAGTGCCAGATCGGCCTCGTCCTCGGCCGCAGCCTCCGATTCCTCCGCCTCGGTCTGGGGTGCATGACTGGGGTTACCCGCCACCCGTTCCCAACCGTTCTGTGCCGGTGTTTTGGTCGCCCGAGTCAGGGGCCGTTCCACCGCGGGGGGGGCGGTGAAGCCACCATCCAGCAGCACGGCATAACCCAGGGTGAGGGCGATGCCAAACACGAGAAAATTCACTGGCCAGGATGGTCCCAGCAGCTTTGTGGCACTGCCAGCCGAAGACTTCAACTGCAACCGGCCGCCGTTCCAGGTGACACTGTAAATCTCGTCCAGCACGAGGTGGGAACCAAATCCCAGAGCCACTCCCACCGCCATCAGTCCACGCACGGCAGTGGAATCATTGAGGTAGGCCAGAAAGGCAATCTCGGCGGCAATCACCAGGGCGGGCAGGCTGTGGAACATTCCGCGATGCACGCAGGTGAGCTGCAGAATTCCCGACGCCACGTACCGAATGGCCACATACAAGATGACCGCCAACAGCAGGGCCGCCTCGCGCGAGCCCCCCCAATGCTCCAGACGCTCCATCATCACGATGGGGCCCACTGCGGCCAACAGCCCAAACACCTCCCGAATCGGCCGCCCGGAATCGGAGTCCAGATCGGGCAGCATCCCTGAGACTCCGGTCAAAACTCCAGCCAGCGCACCCTGAATTCCGGTAAAGCCCAGCAAGACCGTGGAGGAGAGCCCATACACAGCTCCCAGGGCACCGCTGGTGATCACGTGCGTGCGGTAATCGGCCATGACATCGAGTCATCCATGCGAAGAGAAATCGACGCGTCGAACAGGTGACCGTGGGGACGGTTCCGCTGCCCGAATTCGACTCGCGAACCATACTCCGTTTGCCGCTGCTCGGGAACACGAGAATGATCCGGACGGCATGATTCCTCCCCCCCCAAGCGACCCTTTCGGGACGGGAGCCTCGGTTGTTTCGTCAATTCGCCCCCTACCCGCGACCCGGTCAGCCCCGCCCCAGGTACAACTGCTGCGAGGGGAGCACAATCGCCTCCAGCATGTTGACCTCGGGCGGCAGGGTGACCATGGTGTGGGCCACCTCCGCCAGCGTCTCGATGGACATCATGGGCTCAGTGTCGGAGGTCAGCCCACTCGACTGCCGCCGTTCGACCAAGACGTTCCCCGGATGCAGACAGCTGCAGGTGATCCCATACGGCCGCCCATCCAGCGCGGTCGCCTGGGTCAACCCCCATACCCCAAACTTGGCCGCCGTGTAGGGGGCGCTATTTTCGCGTGGCCGCTGGGCCGAGATCGACCCGATGTTCAAAATCCGCCCCCCACCCTGTTCGCGCATCATTTCGAATGCCCGCCGGGTGCAGAGGAAGGCCCCTGTCAGACAGGCTCCAATGACGTTGTTCCAGGCCTCCAGGGAGACCGTGTCGATGCGGCCCCCGTCGAATGCTCCAGCATTGTTCACCAGGACATCGACCCGCCCCCACTCCGCCCGCACATGATCGAAGAACTCGTCGACCTGATCCTCCACTGCCACATCCACCGGCTTGGCGAAGACCTCGGTGCCGCTGCTGCGCAGTTCGGACGCGAAGGTCTCCAGCTTCAGCACATTGCGGGCACACAAGGCCAACTGGGCGCCCGACTGGGCAAACCGGCGGGCCATCCCTTTGCCCAGCCCCTGGTTGGCACCCGTAATCACACAGACTTTGTTTTCCAGCGGTTTCATGAAGCAGCACCAGGTGTCAGGCAGTTCTCCGGGAACCGTCTGCCGAAACGGCCTGGTTCCCCGTCGAAGATTTCAGCACCCCGCCAGGGCCGTGGCAAGGGGACTGCGCCCCCACGGACCTCCGGCTTGCTCCCCAAGACCGCCGTTCTTCCTGGATCCGAGCCGAATCAGGGGTTTTCAAAGCACCCGGCACACCTGCCCACCGGGAACGCGGCGCACCAACCGCCGCATCTCCAGAACCGTCAGCGTGGCCAATACGCGGGAGGCTTCGAAACCGGCCGTCCGCAGCACATCGTCCACCGCGATCGGATCAATCGTCACCAGATTCAACACCCGCCGCTCCTGATCATCCAGATTGAGTTCCCGGGGAGTCAGAATCATCTGATCGGTGGCGGTGACCACCGGGGCCATCAACGGCCCCAGAGCCTGCAACACATCCTGCACATCGCGCACCAGGGTGGCGCCATCCCGCAGGATGTCGTGACAGCCGGCGCTGGCGAGGCTGTCGATCCGCCCCGGCACGGCGAACACCTCGCGCCCCTGCTCCATTGCATGCCGAACCGTGTGCAGCGCCCCCGAATTCCGCGCCGCCTCCACCACAATCACCCCCAGCACCATCCCACTGATGATCCGGTTCCGTTGCGGGAACAATCCCGGCAACGGCGGCTGCAGCAGTTTGTTTTCCGTCAATAGCGCCCCCTGCTTGACAATTTCATCGGCCAGGTCGACGTGCTCGGGAGGATAGATTTCCCCCAACCCGGTCCCCATCACCGCCAGCGTCCGCCCCCCCGCCTCCAACGCTCCCCGATGGGCCGCCCCATCAATCCCGCGGGCCAGTCCGCTGACGACCGTCAGGCCGGCCCGGGCCAGCCCCCCGGCCAGTTTCTCGGCCACCTGCCGGCCATACATCGTGCACCGCCGCGATCCCACAATCGCAACCGCCAGCTGGTCTTGCGGGCGATATTCCCCCCGGCAGTAGAGAATCGAAGGGGGATCGTAAATCTCCCCCAGCGACGCGGGATAGTCGTCTGCCCCCCGCACCAGCAGCCGCAAGCCCCGCTCCCGACACCGCTGCAATTCCTGGGCGGGCTCGCGCGAATGCCGCGCGGCAATAATCGACGCCGCCAACCGCGGTCCGACACCATCCACCGCCAGCAACTCGTCCCGCGTCGCCTCAAAAACCGCCTCGACCGTTCCAAAGTGATCGAGCAACTCCTGATGCGTCCGCGGCCCCACTCCGTCGACCAGATGCAGCCGCAGGGCGGTCAACAGACGGGCCTCGGTTGCCTCACGCACTGGCGCGGGCCGGTCGGCTTCCGGAAACAAGCTTCGGGTCATGGCAGAGTCCCTTCCCATCAGAGAGGTTGAGGGTTCCGGTCGGCGCGCCACTCAGGAACGCCGGATGAAATCGGCCGCATAGCTCCGCACCTGTTGCCCGTTGAGCACATGCACCATCCGCAACTGAGAAATTGTCTCCTGGCTGAATTGCGCCAGGGGAACATGCAACAGCTTCTTGCCAAACCGGCGGGCAATCTCGCGCCACGCCGGACCCGGGGGGGCCTCGCTCAGCAACGCGACATGCCGATGGGCGCTGTGCAGACAGCCGGCCGCCAGCAGGCGTTCCTCCAGCGTGTCGGCGAAATGCAGCCGACGGTCGGTCCAGATGTCCGGAATCGGCCGGGGAGGAAACAGAAACAGCGCCCCGCCATAGGTCGCCAGCCCAATCCCGGGACCAACCAGTTCCTGCGAGAAATCGGTGGCGAACAGGGCCAGGGTCGATTCGTCCTGGTGCTCGGCATACCAGGTCACCCGCCAGGGGTAGTCGCGCGGATCGGCCGGCGAATCGAACAACATCACCACGCAGTCGAGCGAACCGCGCGCCGGGGGCAGGACCTTCACGTAGAGGTCGCCCGTATGCCAGTTCCGCAGAGTCTCCCGCAGGTCGAGCCCGTCGCGCAGGCTGGTCGAGAATTTTTCGGTCCGCGCCAGGTCGAGCCCCAGCAGGGCCCGGGCCTTGTCTTTGATCACGCTGCGGAACTTCTCGATCGCCACATCGTCGGGAGGCCAGCTGCAGTGGTTGTGGGGATTCCACCGGCTCGCCCAGTCCTTCTGCTTTTCGCGCGACGGCCGCCGCTTCAACTGCAGGCTCCGCCATTCCAGCGGCGGCCCGGGCAACCGCGACTTCAACTGCAGCATCGTGCCGTCACTGGTCCGCCCCACTCCGACCGACAGATCCATCCCGGGCCACCCTTCGGCCGGGCTGTAGGGATACTCGCGGGCTTCCTCGGCCAACGAGACGGCGTATTGATCTCCCCCAATCTGCTGCGCCGCCAGAACCAGCGTGTACAGGTCGGGCGTCATCCTCCGTTCGATCAGCGACAGGTTGCGGGCATAACGCAGCATCAACCCCAGCTTCTGCGGAGTCAGCCTGCGCGCCCGGCGTCCATGCACCATTCGGTCGCGGTCTCGGGCCAGCAGCAACAGTTCCTTCACTCCGTCGATCGAGAGATTCTCGTCGTCATCCAATTCGGCCCGCGCCCGTTCATACAAGCCAGTGATGCAGGGCAACTCCCCCAGCAGAAACAGCAGCGAATTCGCCGAGGGAGCCACCCGCTCGCTCTCCTCGACCAGCTCATCCTCCAGCGCCTCGCCCCCCTGCAGGTACTCGTGCCGCAGCAGCGGCCATTCGTCGAACGAACAGACGCACAGCACCGAAGCGAACTGCTGTTCCAGATCCCGCAGCCGACGGGCCATGGTCCGTACCCGGGCCACCAACTGCGTCGACGGCGCCCGCCGCGAAAAGGGCAACACCGCCGCCGCGAACATCTCCCATCCGGTTTTCTTCAGCGAATAAGAGTCGGGCAGGGTCCGGGCCACGGGCTCAAAGACCGCCGTCTCGAGGTCGATAAACCGCCTCGCCATCCGCTCCTGCAGCGCCAACCGCAGCGCGGCGATCACCGGCTGGCAAGGGTCGATCGGCACATAACTGGCCCCCCGGGCAGTCTCTTCCGTCTCCTCCCGCTCACTCGGGGGCCGCCACTCGCCCGTCTCCCCGCTCGATTCCCAGTCGGTGGGCTCGCGCTGCAACACCATTCCAATCGAGGGGAGCGATTCGATCGCCTCCTCGACATCCTGTTGGAACGAAGGCGGCAAGGGGACCGCGAGACAGTCGAACGATTCCGACAGCATCCGCCGTCGCAGCTCGACCGCGAAATCTCCCGAACCATGAATCACCGGCAACACAGTCAGCCGCGGGCTGAACCGCAGCAGCGAGGGTTCGTGGCGCGTCATGACTGGCCATCCTCATCGTCGTCTTCGTCGTCGAAGTCGTCGTCCTCGGTGAACTGGTCCGGGTGCAGCGGATCATTCGGATCGAAGAAGAAATCCCCCAGGCCCATCGGCACCGCCGAGCCCCCCAGCGTTCGCAGCTTGCGTTGGGCCAGCTCCTTGAGGTTCAGCGCTTCCTCACCCAGGCAACGCACCACCGCCTCGCGCCACGCCTCATCCGCCGCCAGAGGATTCTTTGGATCCTGGGCCATCCGTTTCAGGGCGTACCGCAGAATCGACAGGCCATCGCGGGTCGAGAAATCGAGCTTCAACCCATGAGCCGCCTGCAGAAACTCCACGGTCAGATTCAACATCCCCTCCCCAGCGAACGGCAGGTGATAGCGCAAAATCGCCAGTTCGTCCTGCCGGTTGGGATAGCCGACCGCCAACGTCGGCTGCAGCCGGCTTTGGATGTAATCGGGCACTTCAAACGTCGACTCGTCTTCATTCATCGTCACCGCGCACCGGAAATCGGGGTGCGCCGGCACGGTAATCCCCGCCACAATCGACTCGACATACCGCCGATGATCGAGCAGCGGGGCCAAACTGGCCCACGACTTCTCGTTCATCCGGTTCCCTTCATCGAGAATACAGACCCCCCCCTTGATCATCGCGGTCACCAACGGCGAGGCGTGGTAGACAATTTTGCCACTCTCGGCCAACACCGGGGTGATCAACAGATCCTCCGGACGGGTATCCGCAGTGCACTGGTGAATATACAATGTCTGCTTTCGGGCTTGGGCTGCCGCCATTCCCAGGGTGGTCTTGCCAATCCCGGGCATCCCCACAATGCGGGGCGCGAGGGGCAAATCCCGTCGATCCACCACCAGCCAACAGGCCAGCAGTTGCTTCAACACTTCCCGTTGCCCAATCCACTCGCCATCCGTGGCATCGGGTTTCCCCAGAAAAACCCGCACTCCATCGATGTCGACAAACTCCGCCATTTGGTCTCAACTCTCTTGATCACAGGGTCCTGTTGACAGTTCCCGAGACTCCCCCCGGCGAACTGCCCATCAGTATATCTCCCCGTCCCCCCTTCGCCCAGCCCCCAGTTCACAAATTTTCATGTCTGGTTCGTCATTCCCTGAAAATCCCGCCATCCCCGCCCCCGCCGAGTCTCGTCGGCTACCGCGCCGCTGGCGCCGCGACTGGGGAGAAAAGGACCGTCGCCTGCTGGAAGGGCCCCGTTCCCGATGGGCCGAGTTCAAAACCCTGCTGCATATCGGCTGGGAGCTCCTGCAGGGCTTTCGCGAACTCCACTTCATCGGCCCCTGTGTCACCGTGTTCGGGTCCGCCCGCTTTCCCCCCGGTCACCCGTATTACGAATTGGGACTCCAGGTGGGAGCCGAGATCGCCCGCCTGGGCTTCAATGTCATGACCGGCGGCGGCCCGGGAATCATGGAGGCGGCCAACCGCGGAGGCCAGGAAGCGGGAGGACACTCCATCGGCTGCAACATCATCCTCCCCAAAGAACAATCGGCCAACAAATACATCGATCGCCTCATCTCGTTCCACTACTTCTTCGTCCGTAAAGTGATGCTCGTCAAGTACTCCCAGGCGTTCGTCATCTTGCCGGGGGGCTACGGCACGCTCGACGAGGCCTTCGAAGCCGCCACCCTGGTCCAGACTGGCAAGATGCACGAGTTCCCCATCATCTTCATGGGCATCCAATACTGGCAGCCGTTGTTCGATTTCATCCGCGATGGCATGGCCCCGGCGAAGACCATTGATCCCGATGATATTGAACGGTTCCTGCTGACCGATTCGATCGAGGAACTGCGCGTGGGCCTGCAACAGACCCCCTTCAAGCTCTTCGCCGACAAACCTCTGCCCCAACGGCGGTGGTGGCTGGGGGAATAAATCGCCGCCGCCGGGAATGCGGTCGAACCACTACTTCTTCTCGCCCGCCCCCTGCGACACCACCCCCCAGGCCTGCAACAGGTTTTCGCCCGCCACCGTCCCCCGGCTGATGGCCACCAGTCGGCGGCCATCGGGGCTCACTCCAAACGCCATGGTGTTTTTCGGGCCGTCATGTTCCTGAACCAACGCCAGGTCGGGCCCCTTCCAAAAGGCCAGTGTGCCCTGTCCCACCCCCGCCAGCAGTTTCCCTCCATTCATCCAGCGCAGGCCCACCGGGGCCTGGTCTTCCATGTCTTTTTCGGGCAGAGACTCTCCTGTCGCCGCATTCCAGATCTGCAGTCGGCCCATCCCCGAAGGGAGCGCCAGAAACCGCTCCCCCGCCGGATCCAGCAGCGCTGAGATCATCGTGTTCTGATTGTTCGATACTTTGA
>CAIOTJ010000523.1 GCA_903861195.1 uncultured Planctomycetaceae bacterium
GATGCCGATCTCCGCAGCCGCCTGCAGGCCCTCGACCTGGAAGAGGAACAGATCGCGGCCCTGGAAGCAGCGGTGCACTCCCAGTTTCCCGCGGCCATTGGCTTCGAGCGGGCTCTGCCGTGCCTGCGGTCCGCGCTGCAAAACAGTCTGTCGTGTGCCCCTCCCATCGGGGTGCGCCGCGGAGAACGGACCGTGGTCGCCCTGGTCGGTCCCAGTGGTGCCGGAAAAACCACAACGCTGGCCAAACTGGCGGCGAACCTGCAGGCGGCGGGCCGGCAGGTCGCAGTGCTCTCGCTGGCGTCGATCGAGGGGCCGCGCGGTCCCTCGGCAACCGAACTGGCCGGCCTGTCCGACATTCCCCACCACACCGTGCAGACCCCCGTCGAACTCGACCGGGCCCTGCGATTGTGTGCGACCGCCGAAGTCGTGCTGCTCGACACGGCGGGCCGCAATCCCCGGCACCCCCCGCACGGAAAGGCGCTGCGCGATCAGCTCGATGCCGCCCAACCGCATGAAATTCATCTGGTGCTTTCCCCCACGTCCCCCGCGCGGTCGCTGCGTGCGGTGGCGCAACCGTTTCTGGATCTGGGGGCCAACCGCCTGCTGCTGACGAAGCTGGACGAACTGCCGGGCCTGGGATGGATTCCCGCGTTGGCCCAGGAGATGGCCCTGCCGCTCAGCTACCTCAGCATGGGATCGCAGATTCCCGACGACCTGGAACATGCCAACGCCCGGCGGCTGGCGCGCCTGGTGTTGCGTGAAGAACCCCTTTCCGACCCGTTTCGAGCTCCTGAATGATTCCCGACCTGCTCTCCCGCGACACCGTGGGAGAATTCTCCACCCTGTGGCGCGCTGGCTCCCGCCAGGAGCCGGCGCCCGTTCCCGGTCCCCCACCGCGCCGCTGCCGTTCGGTGGCTTTGGCCAGCGGACAGACCGGTGCGGGAACCAGTTTCCTGGCAAGGCACCTGTCGCTGGCGTTGTCTCGACAGGGGCATGCGGTCTGCCTGCTTGAGGAAGGGACCCGCGATGGAATCTCTCTCTGGACGGGGAGCCCGGCGGGCCAGTTGGCCGACGTGCTGGCCGGTCACCGGACGTTGTCCGAGATCCTCCAGCGCGGCCCAGGGGGCCTGCGGTCGATCGCCGGGGCGCAGTCCCTGGCGCACGTGGCCGAATGCTCCCGACACCGTCGGGCGGACTTCATCGAACAACTGCTGGATCTGGAAGCGCAGTGTGACTTCCTGGTGATCGACGCGGGATCGGTCGCCGCGGGAGACGGCGCCGGGTCACGCTGGAGGCTGGCGCAGCGGACCGATGCCCTCTGCCTGGTGGCCACTCCCGAACCTCAGGTGGTTCCCGAAACACTCGCGCTGCTGCGGGGGCTGCCTGGCGACACCGGGCCGCACACCCTGCGATTGATCATCAATCAGGCCGACTCGCCCGAGCAGGCCCACGGCATTCTGGCCCGCATCCAACAGGGTGCCCGGAATCACGGGGGGGCTCTGGTGACCGGCGTCGGCTACATCCCCTTCGACCAGGCCGCCTCCCAGGCGGTTCTCTCTCCCGCTTCGCCGGGAACCACGTCCTCCCGCGCCAGGGCCGCCCGGGCGATCGACCAGATCGCGCACCGGCTGGCCTCCACGGTGCAGGCAGACAGCCACTCTCCCTCCTCTCTCTCCTTCCCCTCGCTGCACGTCCCCTCCGTCGCACCCTCCGTGGTGTGACACCCCCGCCCCCCTGTTCCGGCCTTCTGGAAGACTTTTCCGATTAGGCAGGATTCTCTCAATCTCCCGAGTTCAACGACCGATAACACTTCCGGTGGTTGGTTTCGATCAAGGCCGCAGGACGCGACCTACCGGAACCAGGAACGGCCCCGTCATCCCGGGATCCCTTCACAGCACCTGCCGGACATCATGGAGGAATCAATGGTCACGAAGGTCGAACGCGACATCGCCGAAGTCTGGCGTGAGTTCAAGCAGGATCAGTCCAACAAGGATCTGCGCAACCTGCTGATTGAACGTTTCCTGCCCCTGGTCCGCTTCAATGCCGAACGGGTTTGGCAGAAACTTCCCGACGGGGTCGATCTGAACGACCTGATCTCGGCCGGTGTATTCGGCCTGATGGACGCCATCGAGGCGTTCGATCTGGGTCGCGGGGTGAAATTCGAAACCTACTGCGTGCCCCGCATCCGGGGGGCCATGCTGGACGAACTGCGTACGATGGACTGGGTTCCCCGTCTGGTGCGCAGCAAGGCCAGCAAGGTCGAGGCGGCCCGGAAATCGGCCGAGGTCGAGGTGGGCCGTCCCCCGACCAATGCCGAGATCGCCGCCAAGATGCAGATGCCCACCGAGGAATTCGAGAAACTGAAGGCCGAGGCCAGCGCCGTCAATCTCGTCTCGCTCAACAAGAAGTGGTTCGAGACCGACAGCTCGAAGGATGTTCGCGAAGTCGACATCATCGAAGACACGAAGGGGATCGATCCGACCGACGGGATCCAGAAACGCGACATCATGAAGCTGGTGACCAAGGGGCTCAACCGCAACGAGCGCCTGATCATCATTCTGTATTACTATGAAGAGCTGACGATGAAGGAGATCGGATCCACCCTGGGTCTCTCCGAAAGCCGCGTCAGCCAGATGCACTCGAGCATCGTCGCCCGCCTCAAAGAACAGCTCGGCCAGCGCAAACCCGAATTCTCGACCTGAGCGGGACTCTCCCGCTGATCGCCGGCGGGCCTTCATGACACGAATCGAGCCCGGAGTCGTCTGTGACGACTCCGGGCTCGGTTCCATTTCCGGCGCTTGCACGCGGCTATCCATCCGCGGTGTGGTCGAATTCCCCGGCCGTCCCGGGCAAGACTACCTGACCGCGGGGGGGGGAAGCCAACCACTGTGGGGCAACCTACCGCCGCACAGCGTCGGCGTTCGCCTGGGGGTTGCGCCGTTTGGGGGTGGCGATGAACTGCACGTTCCCGGGGCCGAGGATGGTCTGCAGTTCGGCGGCGAGATTGGGGGAGGGACTGACCTTCACATTCGCCCCGGGTGACAACAGGTAGCGGAACCGCAGCCGCGGATTCTGCTCGTCGAAACTCTCGATCAGAATCGCCACGTCGCAGCGCCCCGGGTACTTCGCCAGCACCGCCTTGACCCCCTCGAAATCTTCGGGACGGTGCAGCTCTCGCCGGAACTTGATCGCCACCTGGTCGGTGAACTTTTTCTCGGCCTCTTCCAGGGTGATCAGGTTGTCGACCACCAGGTTGGGCTCGCGTCCCCGCTTGTCGATCCGCCCCTCGATGAAGCAGATCGTCTCGGTCTTCACCTGCTCGCCAAATTTCGAAAACTCCTCGGGCCACATGATGCACCGCATGTTCCCCCTCACGTCTTCGAAGTCGAAGTTCGCGTAGCGGGTGTGCCCGTTCCGGCTCGGTTTCTTGGTGTTGGTGCGTTTGATGGCCGAGATCATGCCCCCCAGCCGCACCTGGGCCCCCTCGGCACAGTGCTGCAGATCAGCGCTGGTGTGGGTGGCGAACAACTGCAGCTTGGCCGAGTGCTCGTGCAGCGGATGGCTGGTCAGATAGAACCCGAAGACCTCCTTTTCGGAGGCCAGCTTCTCGGCCTGCGTCATCGGGGGGACATCGGGCAGCACGATGGAAGGGGGGGGCTGGCCGGCACCGGTTTTCTTGTCGTCTCCCCCGAACAGGCTCTTTTGCCCAGCCGCGCGGTCGCGGGCCCGGGCGGCCGCCGACTGGATCGCCCGGTCGCAGAGGGCCAGGTGCTGGTTGCGGTCAGGACCGAAGTGGTCGAGAGCCCCGGCCCGAATCAGAATTTCCAGCACGCTCTTCGACACCTGCTTGGTGTCGACCCGCTCGCACAGATCGAAGATGTCTCTGAAGGGGCCCCCCTTCTCGCGGGCCTTGACGATGGCGGTGACCGCCCCTTCGCCCACCCCCTTGATGGCGGCCAGTCCGAAGGTGATCTGGCCGGAATCCACCCCAAACTCCACCTCGGACCGGTTGACATCGGGGGCCAGCACCTTGATCTTTTGCCGGCGGCAGTCGTCGACGTGCTCGCAGATGCGGTCGGTGTCTTCCATGCCGCACGAGAGCAGCGCGGCCATGAACTCGACCGGGTAATGCGCCTTGAGGTAGGCGGTCTGGTAGGCGATCGCGGCATAGGCGGTCGAGTGCGACTTGTTGAACCCGTAGCCGGCGAATTTTTCGATCAGGCCGAAGAGATTGTCGGCCTCGGCGGCCGGCATGCCGCGTTCCTGCGCCCCCTTGACGAAGTCTTCCTTCCCCTTGGCGATGATCTCGAGCTTCTTCTTCGAGATCGCCTTGATGCAGGCATACGCCTTGGAGAGCTCGATGCCCCCCAGGCGGTTGAGAATGCGCATCACCTGTTCCTGGTAGACCATCACCCCGTAGGTCTCCAGGAGGATCTCATCCACCACGGGGTGGACCTTGGGAATGGGCTCGACCTTGTGCTTGACGTTGACGTACGTCATCACCATGCCCCCTTCGAGGGGACCGGGGCGGTACAGGGCCGAGGTGGCGATGATGTCGCTGAAGCTGTCGGGCTTCATCTTGGTCAACAGGTCACGGATCCCGCCCCCTTCCAGCTGGAACACCCCCTTCGTCTCGCCCCGCTGCAGGAGGCGGTAGGTGGCCTCGTCGTCGAGGGGGAAAGTCCCGGGATCGAGCGCGATTCCCCGCACCTTTTTGACGTTCTGCACCGCCTTGTCGAGGATCGTCAGGTTGCGCAACCCGAGGAAGTCCATCTTCAGCAGGCCGGCCTTTTCCACGTCGGCCATCGGCCACTGCGTGGTGATGTCGTCTTTCCCGCCAATCCGCTGGAGCGGGACATACTCATTCAACGGCTGGTCGGCGATCACCACGCCGGCGGCGTGCGTCCCCGCACTCTTGGCCAGGCCTTCCAGCTTCATGCCGAAGTCGATCACCTCGCGCACCTGCGGGTCGGCCTCGTAGGCCGCCTTCAGGTCGGCCCCACTCTCCAGAGCCTCTTCCAGGGTGATGTGCAGGTCCGGGGGAACCGACTTGGCGACGGCATCGGCCCGATCGAGCGGCAGCGCCAGCGCCCGGGCGACGTCGCGGATCACCGCTTTCGCCCCCAGCGTGCCAAACGTGCCAATCTGCGCGACGTTCGACATGCCGTACTTCTGCTTCACGTAGTCGAGCACCAGCCCGCGCCGGTCCCGGCAGAAGTCGATGTCGATATCGGGCGCCTCGGCCCGGTTCGGATCGAGAAACCGCTCGAACAGCAGGTCGTACTCCAGGGGACAGACATTCGACAGCCCCAGCAGATACGCCACGATCGCCCCGCACGCCGAACCTCTCGCGAGGGCCGGAATGCCTTTCTCACGGGCGAAGCGGGCGAAGTCCCACACAATCAGGAAGTAGCTTGAAAAACCCATCCGGGTAATGACCGACAGCTCGTATTCGAGCCGGTCGAGCACGGCCTGCGACGGGTTGTCTCCATAACGCCAGCGGATCCCCTCGTCGCACAGCTCGCGCAGATATTCGACGTCGGTCTTCTGCTCGGGGGGCCGGAAGACCGGGAAGTGACGCTTCTTCAGATCGAGGTCGATGTCGACCCCATTGGCGATCTCCTGCGTCCGCGCCACCGCGTCTTCAAATCCAGGAAACGCCTCGTACATCTCCTGGGGCGTGCGGACGAAGAACTGGTCTCCCGTCATCTTCATCCGCTTCTCGTCGGTCCGCAGCGAGTGCGTGTTCACACACAACAGCACGTCATGCCAGCAGGCATCCTCCTGGTTCAGGTAGTGGGCGTCATTCGTCGCCACCAGGGGAATGCCCAACCGCCGGGCCAGGTCGACCGTCCCGTCGGCACACATCTTCTGAATGTCCAGCCCCGCGTTCTGGATCTCGAGGTAATAGTCGTTCCCGAAGGTCTTCTGGTACCAGGCCACCACGTTGGCGGCTTCATCCATCCGGTCGCCCAGGATCAGGTTCGAAAGCTCCCCCGCCGCGCAGCCCGAGAGACAGATCAGCCCCTCCGAATGGGCCGCCAGCACCTCTTTGTCGATGCGCGGCTTGTAGTAGAACCCTTCCAGGAAGGCGATCGACGAGAGCTTGATGAGGTTCTTGAACCCGGTGCGGTTCTTGGCCAGCAGCGTGAGGTGGAAACTCGCCTCCTTCATGCGGGCGGCGTCTTTGGCCGTCCGCGAACCGGGGGCGATGTAGGCCTCGTAGCCGAGGATCGGGTTGATCCCTTCGGCCTTGCACTTCTGGTAGAACTCCAGCGCGCCGTACAGATTGCCGTGATCGGTCAACGCCAGAGCCGTCATCCCGCTGGCCTTGGTCTTCTTCACCAACTCGGGGATCCGGTTGGCCCCATCCAGCAGACTGTAATGCGAATGCACATGCAGGTGGACGAAGGGTTTGTCGGTCTTCGGCTGCTGCGAGTTGGACTGCTCCGCGGTCGACATGCGCTCTCCCGGTTCCGCCTTGAAGCCGGTCAGCCCTCCGAAATTCGGTCTGCCTGACACGGCTGTTGAGATTCCTGTTTCCGACCCCCACCCACCCCGCCACCAGCCGCTGTCAAGGGGCATGTCCGGGGGACGCAATTTTTTGGGGTACCCAAATATCTGCGCACTCCAACCAGGTCATGTCCGTCACGACCCGGTCGCCTCAGGCGCGGCTCTCGAGGCCTGGCGGAAACCAGAATGCGACAGAAGGCCACCCCGCGAGCGGCTGGTGCCTTCGTCCGCTGCCGGCAAACCGCCCGCGATCGATCTAGACGTTGGTCGCCGGGATGCGGGCGGGACGCTCGGCCCACACCTGCGCTCCAAACAGCGCGGTGCCATAAAACGCCATGCCCACCAACGCCCGCAGCAAGAACGGCAGCCCCATCAGGTACGAGGTCAGCAGTCCCGGCGCCGTGTGGGGATAGGCGTTGGTCACCGCCCAAAAGCCGAAGTTGGTCACGAGGAAAAACACCAACTCGGCCAGCACGGCGGTTCCCGCCATCCGCTCGAGGGAGGCCCGCTCTGGCAGGGTCGCGCCCAGGGCGGCCATCAACAGGTAGCCCAGCACCACCAATCCCTGGTCGCGGTAGAATGAATAGAACTCGAAGTTCCCCATCACCAGGCCAATCACGAGGTTGGTCAGCAACAGGGTAACCAACGGCAACCCCAGGCCCAGCCAGCGATTGGAGACCCGCGCCCCACCAAACAGCAGGGTGGCGCCCAGGGGGGCCACCGCCCACACCGAACCCCAGATCGACATGACATCCACCAGTTCCAGCCGGGCCGCCACGAAATAGGCCACCCGGATGACAACCCCCCAGACGCACGCCGCCAGCAGGATGTGGGAACGAGAAGACAGCATGGAACATTCCTCGACAGTGACTTGGGGAGCCCGGCGCTCCGCTCCCTCCTTGGTATCAGAAATGGGGCCGGTTTTCCATTCCCCAACCCGGCCACAAGCGTGCGGTGTTTCCCGCGGTTTTTCGGGTTGCCCATTTTCCCGCGAAACAAAAATCGGTTTCCTCCGGCCAGGGGTGTCCTCCCGTCCCCTGCCTTCCCCCCGCGGGCGAGGAAAGGTGTTCAGATTTTCCGCATCTCCCCCGGCAGCTCGAGCCAAGCCCCAGCCCTCCAAGTCGTCTCCGGGAATCGCGGCGGGTTTGCTACAGTTTCGCCCCGTTCCCGTCGGCCGCGCTGCTGCCAGACCGACTCTCTCTGGTTCGATCTCTCACCGACATGCACCCCACCCCCGCCGAGATTCTCGCCACGGTCTGCTTCGTGCTGGCCGTGCTGCACACCTTCGCGGTCAAACGCTTCGCCCAGTGGGCCCATCACTACCCCCCCGGCTCGATTCCCGAGAATCTGCTGCACTTCCTGGCCGAGACCGAGGTGGTGTTCGGCCTGTGGGCGGCCGCCCTGTTCGCCGGCCTGGCGGTGGTGGGGGGCTCGCTGCACAAGGCCATCGACTACATCGAGAGCCTCAGCGCGAATTACAACGAGCCCAAATTCGTGCTGGTGGTGATGGTCGTGGCGGCCACCCGCCCCGTGGTGCTGCTGGCCGAGAAGATCCTGACCGGGATCTCGCGGCTCATTCCCCTCGCGGAAGGGCTGGCCTTTTACATTGCGGCCCTGGCGATCGGCCCGCTGTTGGGCTCGTTGATCACCGAGCCGGCCGCCATGACCCTGCTGGCCATCCTGCTCAAACGCCGCTATTTCGACCAGGGAATCTCGGGGCGTCTGGCCTATGCCACGCTGGGGTTACTGTTTGTGAACGTCTCGATTGGCGGCACCCTCACCCACTTCGCCGCCCCGCCCGTCCTGATGGTCGCCACCCCCTGGAGCTGGGACACCGCCTTCATGCTGAGCCACTTTGGCTGGCGGGCCGCACTCAGCACCGTGGTCTCGACCCTGCTGATCGTCGCTGTCTTTCGGGCGGAACTCGCCCGCGTTGAACCCTATGTCTCGCAGCGGGCGGCCGTTCCCGCCTGGCTGACCGCGCTGCATGTGATCTTTCTGGCCCTGGTGGTGTTCTTTTCGCACCATCCCGACATCTTCTTTGGTGTCTTCATGCTGTTCCTGGGGCTGACCACCGCCACCAGGGAATACCAGGATCCCCTCAAGCTCAAAGAGGGGCTGCTGGTGGGGTTCTTCCTGGCCGGGTTGGTCACCCTCGGGAGCCTGCAGGAATACTGGCTGCGGCCGCTAATCACCAACCTGTCGGGTTCCCTGCTCTTCTACGGCACCACCGCCCTTACGGCCATCACCGACAATGCGGCCCTCACCTACCTCGGCTCGCGCGTCGAGGGGATCACCGACGACCTCAAGTACGCCTTGGTCGCCGGGGCGGTCACCGGCGGGGGGCTGTCGGTCATCGCCAATGCACCCAACCCGGCCGGTGTGGGCATCTTGCAGTCGTCCCGCGCGTTTGGCGAAGGGGGCATCAGCCCCCTGGGCCTGCTGGGGGGAGCCCTGCTGCCCACCCTCGTGGCCATCATCTTCTTCTGGTGGATCTGAAATCCCAGACGCGGGAGGTCCGTGACGGTGTCCTCGCCCCGGGCCCGCGGTCGACTGCGGCCCGGTGGCAATCAGGTCGGTCATCGGGGGCGGTCTCAAAACCAGAGGGCCCTCAGTCGCCGCAGCATCGCTCGTTGACACAATTTTCCAGTTCCATTAGAAGACCCCCCGAATTGACCGAGTCCCCCCAGGTTCAGCCCCCTTCTCCCCCCGTTCACCGCGGGTCTGAAGCGGGAAGGAAGGGGCGAGAAAGGCTTCCGAGGATGGGGAGCCACCCTGATCAGACCATGCTGATCAGCCGAACGGAGTTGCCCCCCGTCGCGGGGTGTCGGAAAGGATTTCGAGAATGAAGCGCACCGCGTTGATCACCGGCATCACCGGCCAGGATGGCTCGTATCTGGCCGAATGGCTGCTCGCCCAGGGCTACCAGGTCCACGGCATGCTCCGCCGCACCAGCTCGCCCAATCTCGAACGCATCGAACATCTGCAAGACCGCCTCCACTTGCACTTTGGCGACCTGCTCGACCAGCATTCCCTCACCCGGCTGGTCGCCAGGATCCGCCCCACCGAGGTCTACAACCTCGCCGCCCAAAGCTTCGTTCCCACCAGTTGGGAACAACCGATCTTCACCGCCGAGGCGACCGGCCTGGGCGTCACCCGCCTGCTCGACGCGATCCGCGAGGTGGATTCCGGAATCCGCTTCTACCAGGCGAGTTCGAGCGAGATGTTCGGCAAGGTGCA
>CAIOTJ010000524.1 GCA_903861195.1 uncultured Planctomycetaceae bacterium
CAACTGATCGGTGCGCTGCGAATCGTGCGCGGTAACGCCCGTGACCTCACTGTTCCCCCGGTCGACAGCGAGGAATACGCCTTCCTGGCCCGCCGCCTGGGGTACGAAGACAATTTCCCCCGCCTGGCCGAAGACCAGCACCGCCACACCGAGGCCGTTCTGGAAATCAGCCAGCGGCTGCTGGAAGGCTGATGGGCTGCGAACGTCCGCCGGAAATGGCGGCACCAGCCGGGTGCCACCCGTTCGTCATCGCCGCCGGATCCCCAGCATCACGGGTACCGGTCGGGGACCAAACGAGTCGGACGGGCGGTTGACAATCTCCAGCCGCTCGTTGGGCCGTCCCAACAACAGGATACTGCTCCCCCCGCCATCGAGGTTGAACGCCGCGCGGCAACCCACCTCCCGCATCAGGCCCGCCAGTTCCCGCTCGCTGACCCCCTCGCTGTAACCTGTTTGTCGCCCATCGACCACCAGCCAGGTCAGCCAGCGCCCCGTGGCGTCGAGCCCCAGGGCCGAGCGTGGGTGCAGATCGCCGCCATCCCCCGGCAGAATCTCCCCCTCCTGCAGCAGTCCGCCAAATCCCGCCACGGCACAGACCGCGGCGCGGGGCTGTTCGACGGTCGGGCCCAGATGACCCCGTCGTTCGGCATCGAGCCAGAACACCCAGAACCCCGTTTGCAGCGGGCTGCGGGTTTCCGTCCGGGTGCGGGCCCAGCCCAGGATGTCGGCCTGGCCGCCGGCGAGGTAGATCGGGCGTACCCCGGCGGGGGGCCGCGGCAGCATCTCCCAGGCGTTGGTGTTGAGTGCGGCGATGAACCCGGCCTTCCCGGCCAGGTCGCGGGGTGGCGTCAGCCGGGCTTCCACCGGGCCGTCGCCATCGGGGTCCGGCCCAACCGCCACATCGAGTTCATACTGCGGGGCCTGCAGGTCAACCCGCAGCCAATAGAGCCGCAGCGGACGGGGTTCCGCGCGGGACTCGCTCCAGACCCGCCAGGGGAAGACCGGCGAATCGCGCCCCTCGGTCAGCCACTCGAGGTTGCACCGGGCCAGGGTCAGCCGCGTGTAATCGTGCGATTCATACAGCAGCAGAATCGTCCCATCGAGGGTGACCGCCAGGTCGCTGTAGCCGGCCATCCCCGGTTCGACCACCCGGCTGACCGGCCAGTCGTACCCTTCGTTGGTCGACAGTCGCAGCGTCAGCTCGGCCCGGGCGGTCTGACTGGCGGGGGTCGCCAGCAGCAGCCGGTTGCGGTCCTGGTCGCGCGCCGTGCTGAACCGGGCGAGGCTCCCCTGGCACGAGAGTTCCGGCAGTCGGGCGTCGTAACTCACCGGCGACCAGGTCTGACCGCGGTCGTGGCTGGTGGCGACCGCCCGCTGTTGTTTCCCCCGCCGGCTGCGGGCATTGAGATAGAGCACTCCATCCACACGCTCCACCACTTCGCACTCATCCGACGCGTCGCGGTCGAGCGCTCCCCCCCGGTGCCAGGTCTGTCCGCCATCATCCGAGTAAAACACGAACGACAGTTGCGCCTCCCCCAACTGGGGGGTGGCGTCGGCCCAGCAGGGAATCATCAGCCGGCCGTCAGCCAGTTGAATGCCATGCCCCGGGCCGGTTCCCACCCAATGCCAGGCGGGGTCAACCACCTGTGCCGTAATCTCGACCGGCGGGGCCCAGGTCTGCCCATCGTCGGTGCTTTTGGTCACCCAGACCTGGCGGTTGTCGCGGCAGTAGGGGAGCCAGATGACTCCCGTCCGGCGGTCGACCACCGGGCAGGGGTTGCCGATGGTGTGGTCGCCGTCATCGCCGATGATTTTCGGCTCCTGCCACGTGAGCCCCCCATCGAGACTGCGGCGCAGGGCCAGATCGACATTCCCCAGATCCGAAGCATCATTTTTCCGGGCTTCCGCCAGCGCCAGCACGGTCCCCCGCGTGCTCACCACCAGACTAGGGATCCGGAAGGTGTGATAGTCGAGAGTCCCCGACTCAAACAGGGTCTGCTGTGTCAACCGGGGGGCGGTCAACACGTCCGTCTGGGCGAATACCAGAGTTGGACCAGATCCTCCCAGCACAAATCCCAGCAGCAGACGCACGCAGGTGGAACGCATGAAGCAACTCTTCGAAGGAAGGCGACCGCGATGCTGGCAGTCTGCCGAGTGGTTTCCCCAGACGCAAGCCGGGGCGCTGGAGCCAAACAACACACCCCCCCCCCAGACCCGACTCAGGAAACAGCGGCGACCATCTCCGCAGTGTCCCATCGATGGACTTCACAAGGGGGTGTCACGTAACCTTCTCGTCCTGCCGTTTCGGGAACAGGGTGAGTGCTGGCAGGGCATCCCACCGCGGCACGACTCTCGGCGTGGAGATCAGGGAGTCCTGGAGTTGGGGGCGGCCAGACAAACCGGCGATCCTTGGGGTTGTCGATTCCGGTGTTCCCCACCCCGGGGTGGGTGCCGCAGGCTGTGTCTCCCTCCGCCAGATGGGTTGATCGGGGTCTTGGAATGTCCAGTGAACGTGATTCGCAGAAATCCCAACGGTCGAGGGCGATCTCTCCGCGCCTGCGCAACCAGGTGATCGAGGGGTTCGATCGGCTGCTGGCCGACCAGCCCGTTCCGGGTACAAACGAACCGCAGTCCTCGTCGGGAATTTCCCCCGAGATTCATCGGCGTCTGCTGGACGAGTTGCATCTGACTGAGCTCTCCTCCGCCGCGTTTGACCCGGCGTCGAACGCGCTCTGGCACGATTCGTTGGGAGCCGATCGCTTCGAGATCATCCGCCCCATCGCTTCCGGCGGCATGGGGCTGGTCTCCGAGGCGATCGACCGCGAATTCGACCGCCCGGTCGCCCTGAAGGAAATCCTCCCCGCGGGGGCCAATGATCCCGCCTATCGGCTGCGGTTCCAGACTGAGGCCGAGATCACGGCCCGGCTCGATCATCCCGGGATCATTCCGGTCTACGGCCGTGGGCGGCTCCCCGATGGGCGATTGTATTACACCATGCGGCTGATCTCGGGAGAACACGCGGGAACGCTGCAGAAGGCGATCCGCGAGTTCCACCACACGCCGGGGTCTGGTCCGGCCATCCCTCTGGCCAGTGAGCGGGACCTGGCCTGGCGCAGCCTGCTCCGTCGGGTCATCGATGTCTGCAACACCATGGCCTATGCCCACCGGCAGGGGGTGCTGCACCGCGACCTGAAGCCGTCCAACATCCTGCTGGGCCCCTGTGGTGAGACCCTGGTGGTCGACTGGGGCCTGGCACGTTTCGTACACGCCACCTCCGAGCAGCAGCTCTCGGGCCTGCAGGCCGGCAGTACCGATTCTCTCACCACCCAGGTGACGTGGGGCATCGGCACCCTGGCTCATGCGGCCCCCGAGCAGTTGGTGGGAGACGGTCTGGTCGCCAACCGATCGACCGACATCTACGCGCTCGGCACGATCCTGTATGCCGTGCTGACCGGGCGCAGCCCGTTCGCCACAATCGGCTCGGAAGATACGGCCGATCTGTCGGCCCGGATCCGCTCGGGATCGTGCCCGACTCCCACCCAGGCCAATCCGCAGGTCGACCCGGCCCTCGAGGCGATCTGCCTCAAGGCGATGGCGCGTGAGCCGGCCCAGCGCTATGCCGACGTCGGGGACCTCGCGGATGACCTCGAGCGGGCTCTGGCCGGGGAACCGGTTTCCGCCTGGAAGGAATCGTGGAGTCGGACGGCGCGGCGGTGGGTCAGTCGCCATCGCACCCTGGTCTGGACGGCGGCCCTGGGGCTGCTGATGTCGACCGCCGCCCTGGGAGGCCTGTCGATCGTGCAATCGTGGAATCGCGCGGAACTGCAGAAACAGGCACTGCAACTGGAACAGCAGGCCCAGGCTCTCGCCGAGGCCCTGCGGGAATCCCGGGCGGCCGCTGAGCGGGTCGCCGCCGCCCAGCAACGGACCGAGCAGTTGCGCGTCAAGGCGATTGACAACGCGCGACTCGCGATCGCCGCCGTCACCCGGTTTCATCAGACCGTGGCCGCGAGTGAAGAACTCAACAGCCAGCCCCGGTTGGCGCCGCTTCGCGAGCAGTTGCTGCGCGATCCCCTCCCTTTCTTCGAGGAGCTCCGTCAGCGGCTGATGGCCGAGGAAGAGCCCTCTCTGGAATCGCTGGCCCAGCTGCGCGAAGCCACCATCCTGCTGGCCCAGGTGCATCGGGAGGTGGGTGATACCGGCGAGGCTCTGCGACTGGGAAGAGATACGATCGAGCTGTGCCAGTCGGTGCTCGAGTCCGCCGCCACCAGCAATCTCCCGACGCGCCGCGATTGGCAACTCGCCCTGGCCCGGTCGCACTTCGCGCTGGGCAATCTGCTGCCCCAGGGTGAACATAAGTCCGAACGTTTGCAGACAACCCGGCGGGCGATCGTCGAATTCGAAGCGGCGCTCCCGTTGTTCAGCGAAGACACCACCGGGATTCTGGTCGATCTGTCGACCGCCCACAGCCGGGTCGCCCTGATCCAGGCCGATCTCGGCCTTCTTCCGGAAGCGCGCGAATCTCTCGAAAAAGCCCAGCCGCTTCACCGGGAGTTGAGCGCCCGGTCCGCCGACAACTCCCAGTTGCGGACGGTCCTGGCCGGCAACCATGAGCGGTTCAGCGTCATCTTCGACTTGCTTGATGACCCCGCTGCGGCGGCCGAGCAGTCGCAACTGGCCGACGAAATCTATCGAGAGTTGGGCGAAAATCACCCCGAAGATCAAAAAGTCGTCAGTCGCCGGGCCATTAGTCATCTGAATCGTGGAGTGGCCCTGTTGCGGCGCGAACAGCACCAACGGGCGGTCGAACAATTGCAGATCTCAGAGCAATTCTGGCGGCAACTCTGCCAGCAATCCCCCGGTCAGAATGAGTTTGAAGATGGACTGAGATTCGCACAACGCAGCCTGGCTCAATCACTCGAACATCTCGGCCGGCAGAGCGAGGCCATCGCGGTGCTTCAGAATGCCATCTCAGGGCTGCGATCAACCATGCAGAAGAGCCCGACGGTTGAGAATTTCCAGGGCATCCTGGTCGAGATGCTGCACCGGCTGGGGCATCTGCTGGAGCAGACAAGTCGCGGTGCCGAGGCCCGGCAGACTTACTCCGAGGCACTCGAGCAGGTCGGTGTGCTGTTGCAGACGCAGCCCCAGCAAGTGCAGTGGCGTTTGCAGGCGGTGGACCTGCACATTCACCTCGGCCAATTCGAGATTTCCGAAAATGCCCTGGTCCTGGCTCGCGATCGTCTGGCGCAATTTCGGGAGTTGGCTCGCGAGCTGGCCACCGCGACGCAGTCGTCATCCGAAGCGCGGCAGCTCTACCGTCATCTCCTGACCATCCTGTTGACAGTTTACGAACGCCTGGGATCAGACGTCGAAGCGGCTCAGTGCGTGGTTCACCTGCGTGACAGCGCCGCGCAGGAGACCCAACTGCAACCCCTGCTCGACCGGCTGCGACAGGCCCGGGAGGGTGTCGACCCCGCCAGCCCGGCGGAATGCCTCAAATTGGGTGCGTTGGCGATGGATCATCGCGAGACCGAAATCGCCGAGCGTCTGTTCCGGCGGGTCCTCGAGCAACAGCCCGAACTGGCCGCCGATCGCGAGAAGATGATTCCCTACCATGCCGCCCGGGCCGCGCTGTCCGAGGCCTTCCGGCACCAGGCCGCCGATGCGGACCGGGCCGCCACACTCCGGCAGCGGGCCCTGAAGTGGCTGCGGGAGGATCTGCGCGCCTGGCAGGAATTGGCCATCCAGAATCCCCTCGTCGTCGCTCAAAGTCTTCGCATGTGGCGGTTGGAACCAATTTTCATTCGAGTGTGGGACCCCGCCTTCCGCGACACGCTGCCTCCCGACGAACAGGCCTCCTGGCAGGACCTGATTCGCGATCTGGAGCAGGCGCTCGCAACCGCCCCCTAGGTCGAACCGGGTCCCCCCCCTGGCGCTCCACGGCCCACTGGCGCTCTCGCTGGTGGAGACCGAACCGGTGGAAGCTGTCGATCGGCACGCGTGACATGTGCTCGGCAGCGCCCTGGCCGACTTCGTCGAGTTTCAGGGAGATGTGGAAGCCGCCGTCCGCATCCGGCGCCAGATGCTGGAGTGGGATCAGCGCAATCCAGTCCTGCAGACGCTCGAGCAACGGGTCCGGGAGGTGCTGGCGGGAGGTATGGCCCAGTCTCCGGCCGAGCAACTGGGCTGAGGGAAGTATCCCCTACGGGGAATTGTTCGGCCGTATGACATTTCCAGAAAGGTCGTCGCGAGTCGTACGATAGGTTTTCAACCTGTCGGTCGTTGGACGTGGTTGTCGAAACGGATCGCAACCCCGTGCCAAAATTCCAACACGACCCGCCGGCCGAACCGCCTACCTCGTAGAGGTTACTTCCCTCAGCCCAGGGTTGCCGCCCCAGCGGCTACCCTGGGTGACCGCCCCACAACCACGGCCTGTACCCTGTAAGGGTTCCTTTCCGCGCGGGGTGATGGCCGATCGATGGGCCACCATGATCGACGGGCCTCGAAAGCAATCCTTACAGGATAGAGGTCATGTTGGGGTGTCCTACCCGGGGTAGTGCTGCGCACCAACCCCGGGCTGAGGGAAGTATCCCCTACGGGGAATTCTTCGGCCGCATGAGGGTTTCGGGACATCGAGCCGGTTGAATTCTCACCCGTCGTTCCCGAATCCCGAACCATCGTTCACGGATTGCCAACCACCTTTCCCGGATTTGTAACTATCGTTCGCGAATTTCCAACCAGCGTTCCCGGATTCCCGAACCATCGTTCGCGGTTTCCGACCCACCGTTCCCGAATTCCCAAAATCGTCCCCGTAGCCCAAAACCACCCGCCGGCCGAACCGCC
>CAIOTJ010000525.1 GCA_903861195.1 uncultured Planctomycetaceae bacterium
AGGCGTTGTCGATGCGGCACATCAGCTCGACCACCAAGACCATTCTTATGTTCACCGCTTCGGATGACCGCGGAGTCGCGATGACCGAGGATCACACCCATTCGCGGAACTGGGTGCGTCGGCCGTTCGATCGCAACTGGCGGCGGGTGGTGGCCGATATTCAACCCTCCCGGTTTGGCGGGCCTCCCCCGGGAGCCCCCCCCGAGCAGCGGATCGGCGGCTACGCCAACTATCTCTTCGTCGATGGCCGCGTCCAGCTCATCCCCGCGTCGACCATCAAGGCCTGGGCCGATCAGGCCGATCCCACGCTGAATTTCGCCGCCCCCAGCCGCACTCCCGATTATCCCTGATTCCCGACGCCGCGGGCCCCTCCTGGGGACACGCCGCGCGCTGACCCCTGTCCTGCGAGCCGCTCCATCATGCACTTCCCCTCACTGTCGCAACTGGTCCAGGCCCTGGTCCGCCGCCCCGCCCCCAAGGCCTGCCGGCGACGCACCACCCGGGCGGCGTGGTCGCCCCTGACCGCGCTCGAATCGCGCCTGCTGCTGAGCGGGACCCCGGTGCTGGATTACTTCCAGACCACCGAACACGTGGATCTCAGCATCGGTCACAACTTGGCCGCCAATACCTGGTCTCTCTCGGTGCGCGATGCCGACGACGGGATCAGCCGGTCGACTGACAACGCTCTGCTCTATGTCGGTGCCGCCGCGGCCGCCACCCGGCCTGCCAGTTCCAGTTTCAGTTTTCTGGGAGTCGGTGCCGGTGAGACCTTCTACCAGTTGACCGCCGCCCAGAACCCCGACCTGCTGTACCTGGGTCTCGCCTCGTATGGAGTTACCGCCGGGCAGGTTGACTCTTACACCGTCACCACTGAGTCGAAGCAACGGGTCACGGGTTCGGCCCGCTGGATCAAGATGAGCCTGGTCAACGTCGAGCATTTCACTCCGGACGGCACCGCCGGCACCGGCAAATTCTCGGCCTGGCTCAACACCGGCCCCACCGTCTTGATGGCCAGCCACAACGACGGTGTCAACAACCCCAACGCCAATGGGCTCGACGCCACCGACGGCATCTCGGCCGACGATGCCCTGTGGGTGGCGGCTGGCGGCCACAACCATGTCAACTACGGCTTTTCGGCCGTGGGCCGGTACGAGGTCAGCGTGCGGCTGTCGGGCTATTTCGGCGACAATGGCAATGTCTCCACCCCCAATCTCGCCGGATTCCGCCAAAGCGACCCCATCAAGATTTACTTCTCGGTCCGCAACGTCGGGCAGCTGGAGTTCGACACCCCGACGGTCACTGTGGCTGAGAATGTCGGCAACGCGACGCTATGGGTCCGCCGCGTGGGGGGCACCGATGGTCAGCTCACAGTGGATTTCACCACCGCGGACTTCACCGCCAACGCCGGTGCCGACTACATCGGTGCGCTGGGAACCCTCACCTTCCTCGACCGCCAGACCGAGGCGTTCATCCCGATCCCCATCCTGGATGATTCACTTCAGGAGCCCTCCGAGACCTTCAAGGCCGGCCTGTATCCTCCCGGTCCGTCCAATCTCGCCGACTACATCAGCAGCCCGACGGGAGACAACAGCAGCCTGCTCGCGGCCACCCCGGCCACCGGCGTGACCATCACCGACAACGACGCACCGCAGAGTTCCGACATCCAGATCGTCTCGGCGCGCGTCGCGAATGGTGTCGTGTCGATCCGTTACGAGGTGCTCGGAACGGCCGTCGCCCCCTTTGAACTGGGCATTTACCGCTCGAACGATGGCACGGTCGACGCCGCCGATACGCTCTTGGCGACCCTGACGGCCCCCAACACCTCCGTCGGCATCCATACCATCCACGCCAACATCGGCACGGGAGTCGGCGAGATTCCATTGCCCGGGGCGGGAACTGCGGAGCTCGACACCGACTACCAACTGCTCGTGCTGGCCGATCGGACGGGAGCGGTTGCGGAATCGTCCGAGTCGAACAACACGCTCCATCTCACCGGTGCCTATGTGGCCAGTGGCGGGGTCCTGCAGTTCCACGGCGGGGCAGGTTCCGACAACGCCGTCATTTCCTCGGGCGGCACGTTCGAACTCAACGGAGTCTGGCAGTGGACTCCCACCGCGGGAACTTTCAGCAGTGTCCGCGTGCGCCTGCAGGGTGGGGATGACACCCTGCAGGCATCCGCTTTCCCGCTCCCCCTCAGGATCTGGGGCGGGGCGGGAAATGACTCGCTCTTGGGAGGCACCGCCGCCGACACCCTCGAAGGTGGGGCGGGGAACGACACTCTCATCGGTGGGACGGGCGACGACTGGTTCGTGTTCACCGCCGATGCGGGACTCGGCACCGACACCGTCGATGAGACCGCCGGGGGCAGCGACACCCTCGACTTCTCCTCCTCCACCCAGGGGGTGACCGTCGACCTCGCGCAAACCAGCACTCAGGTGGTCAACTCCCACCTGTCAATGGTGCTGGCGGGCCCGGCCCAGATTGAAAACATCCTCGGGGGACAGGGGGCCGACCAGCTGTCCGGCAACAGTGTCGCCAACCGTCTGACTGGAGGCCCCGGCAACGACAGCCTGGCTGGTGCGGACGGCGATGATCTTTATCTCTTCGATGCCGACACGGCTCTGGGAAGCGACGCCGTGAACGATACGGCCGGGGTCGACACACTCGACTTCTCGGCCACCACCGGGCAGGCGATCACCCTCAACCTCGGGCTGACGACGGCCCAGATCGTGAACGCCAACCTGACGCTGTCTCTCGCCTCCGCCTCGGCGATCGAGAACGTCACCGGCGGCAGCAAGCCCGACACGCTGACCGGGAACACGCTGGCCAATGTGTTGGTCGGTGGTCCCGGCAATGACGTGCTGACCGGTGCCGCAGGGAATGACGTCTACCAGTTCGACCTCGACGAGATCCTCGGGGCGGATACGCTGAATGAAGCGGGGGGTGGTCTCGATACCCTCGACTTCTCCCCGACCACCGCCGGTGCGGCCACGGTGAATCTGGCGCTCGCGACCATACAAACCATCGCCGCCGGGCGGTTGACCCTGGTTCTTGGCTCGGCCGCCACGTTCGAAAATGTCATCGGCAGTGCGGGAAATGACACGCTGACTGGCAACACGCTCGACAACCTGCTGATCGGCGGCCCGGGGAATGACCTGCTGACAGGGGCGGCGGGGAACGACAGTTATCTGTTTGATGCCGACGTGGCCCTCGGCAGCGACACCGTCAACGACAGTGCCGGGATCGACACCCTCGACTTCTCCGCGACCGCCGGGCAGTCGATTGCCCTCAACCTCGGGCTGACGACGGCCCAGGTCGTGAACGCCAACCTGACGCTGTCTCTGGCTTCCGCCTCGGCGATCGAGAACGTCACCGGCGGCAGTCTGGGCGACACGTTGACGGGGAACACGCTGGCCAATGTGCTGATTGGTGGTCCCGGCAATGACGTGCTGACCGGTGTCGCGGGGAACGACATTTACCGCTTCGATCTCGATGAGATTCTCGGGGCCGACACGCTGAATGAAGCCGGGGGGGGCCTCGACACCCTCGACTTCACTCCGACGACGGGATTCGGAGCCACGGTCGATCTGTCGCTGGCCACGGTCCAGACCGTGGCGGCTGGCCGTCTGACGCTCGTTCTCGGCTCGGCCACGACGTTTGAAAATGTGATGGGTGGTGCCGGGAATGATGCTCTGACCGGGAACACACTCGCCAACGTCCTCACGGGAGGGGCCGGCGACGACATCCTGACGGGAGGCACCGGCAGCGATCGCTACCTCTTCGATGCCGATGCTTCGCTGGGAACCGACACGCTGGTCGAAACGGTCACCGGCGGCACCGACCTGCTCGATTTCACCGGGACCTCGGCCGGTGTCACGCTCGATCTCGCGCTGGCGACCACACAGGTCATCAACACCAACCTGTCGCTCAACCTGCAGAATGGCGCGGTCTTCGAAAACATCACGGGGGGAGATGGGGCCGATACGTTGGTGGGGAACAGTCTGATCAATACGCTGACCGGCGGCATGGGCAACGACAGCCTCAACGGAGCCGGGAACAACGACAGCCTGATCGGCGGCGGGGGGGATGACGCGCTCGCCGGGGGAACCGGCAATGACAGTTACGTCTTCAACGCCAACACGGCGCTGGGCAGCGACACGCTGGTCGAATTGGCGGGCGAAGGAATCGATCTGATCACCTTCGCCACGACGACCACCAAGACGGTCACCCTGAATCTCGGTCTCACCACGCTGCAGACCGTGGCGACCGGCACCCTGAACCTCACGCTCAACGCCGCCGACACATTCGAGAACCTCACTGGTGGCTCGCTCGCCGACACCCTGACCGGGAACTCCCTCGGCAACGTGCTGATTGGCGGCCCAGGCAATGACATGCTGGCAGGTGCGGCTGGGGATGATGTCTACAGCTACACAACCAGTGCTGCTCTCGGAACCGACACATTGATCGAAGTGACGGGGGAAGGGGCCGACACGCTGGACTTCTCGCTGACCACGACGCTGGCGGTGGCGGTGAATCTGGGCTCGGCCATCACCCAGGTGGTGAACGCCAACCTGAGCGTGGTGTTGAACGCCGTCGACACGTTTGAGAATGCCACCGGCGGCTCGCTCAACGACACGCTCACCGGCAATTCGCTGGCCAATCGTCTGGTGGGCAACGCCGGGCTCGACACGCTGGCGGGGGGAGCGGGGAATGACACCCTCGATGGCGGTCTGGGGAATGACAGTCTGCAGGGAGGCTCCGACAACGACGCCTACCTGCTCGATACCGATCTGATCCTGGGGACCGACACGATCACCGAACTGGCCGGCGGCGGGATCGATACGCTCGACTTCTCGCAGACAACGACCAAGTCGATTGCCGTCAATCTCGGGCTGATCACCCCCCAACTCGTCACCGCCGGCAATCTGACGCTCACGCTCAATGCCGCTGACACGGTCGAGCACATCACCGGCGGTTCGCTCAACGACACCCTGACCGGCAACGCGCTGGCGAACCGCATCGACGGCGGGGGCGGCCTCGACGCGCTGCAGGGGTTGGCGGGGGATGACACCCTCATCGGTGGTCTGGGGAATGACAGTTACCTGTTCAATACCGGAACGGCACTCGGGACGGACACGCTCGATGAATCGGCGGGTGGTCTCGATACCCTCGACTTCTCGGCCAGTACGACGCTGGGGGTGACCGTCAACCTGGGAATTGCCACGACGCAGGTGGTGAATGCCAACCTGAGCCTGATTCTGCAAGCCGACAACACCTTTGAAAACGTGTTTGGTGGGTCGCTCAGTGATTGGCTGACGGGCAACGCCCTGGCGAACACGCTGCTGGGGAATGACGGCCCAGACAACGTGTCGGGGGGGGCCGGAAACGACAGCCTGAACGGGGGCCTGGGAGATGACACGTATCGCTTCGCCGCCCACAGCGCTCTGGGGACCGACACCCTGAACGAATCGGCCGGCGGCACGGACACGCTCGACTTCTCGGGGACGACCTCCACGAATGTGACGCTGAACCTGGGGACCACCGCGAGCCAGGTGGTGAATACCAACCTGTCACTGGTGCTGGGGCTCGCCACCGCCTTCGAAAATGCCATCGGCGGCGGCGGGAATGACCTGCTGACCGGCAACACCATCGCGAATGTCCTCACCGGTGGGGCCGGGCATGACACGCTGGTGGGCCTGGCGGGGAACGACATCCTCCAGGGAGGCCTGGGTGACGACAGCTACGTCTTCGCGGCGAATGCAGCTCTCGGCACCGACAGCGTGGTCGAACTGGCTGGTGAAGGACTGGATCTGCTCGATCTGTCATTCTCCACGGTCGCCGTGAACGTCAATCTGGGCGTGGCGACCACCCAGGTGGTCAACGCAAATCTGTCGTTGACACTCAACGCGGCCGACACGTTCGAAATGCTGATCGGCTCGTCCGTCAACGACACGCTGACGGGCAACAGCCTCGCCAATGTGATCCTCGGCGGAGCGGGGAACGATGCGATCGCGGGATTGACCGGCCGGGACCTGCTCTTCGGCGGCAGTGGCAACGACAGTCTCGATGGCGGCGATGACGAAGACATCGTCATCGGGGGACTGACAACCTGGTTCAACGAGACGACCAAGGTCCTCGACCGGACGGCGACCACCGCGATCTGGTCCGAATGGACCCGGACCGACCTCGCCTACGCGAGCCGGATCACGAATCTCAAGAACGGCGGCGGACTCAACGGCACGTTCAAGCTGAGCTCGCTCACCGTCCTGACCGACACCGCCGCCATGGCCGACACCCTCACCGGCGGCCTCAGCCTCGACTGGTTCTGGCAATTCGCCGGCGATGTCGTCAGTGATCTGAACAACGGCGGGACCGAGACAGTGAACTGATCCCGCCCCGTGGTGACAGGTTCGTGGTGACAGACCTCCAGGTCTGTCAGTCAATTCGCACGATGTGGCACTTGTGACGCACAGGCTGACAAGCCTGTGCCGCAACCGCGTTTCCATTCGCCGGTGTTGCTGACGGACGTTGACTCGACAAGCCTTCAGGCTTGTCGCCACGTTCGTGGCGTAGGCTTTCAGCCTGCGAGTCCGCTGGGTGATCCATCGCAGACCGGCCTTCGAAGGTCTGCCCAAGACCGTGGATCGGCCCCGCTCCGTGGTGACAGACCTCCAGGTCTGTCAGTCAATTTGCACGGGTTGGCAGTCTTGACGCACAGGCTGACAAGCCTGTGCCACGGCCGCGATTCATTCGCCGGTGATGCTGACGGACGTTGACTCGACAAGCCTTCAGGCTCGTCGCCACGGCCGTGGCGTAGGCTTTCAGCCTGCGAGTCTGCTGGGTGACCGGCCGGGGATCTCATAGCAGAGGGACGGTGAAACCCCCTCATCCGCCCTGCGGGCACCTTCTCCCCCGCGGGGGAGAAGGATCCGACGGATGCCAGCGCGCGCGCCCTCACTCTCGATTTACCACAGAGGGTCGCGCCGAGGAACGAGGGAATGATCCGCGGTTTCTCCATCGCGTGCGTGGAATGGCCGAAGCCGGCCAATGGTCCCTACTGCTGCGGCTCTGGAATTGGGAAGTCGTTCCCGGTTTCGGCGGGGGCCGGGGTGGGGGGGACGCCGTTTTTGAGGTCTTCGAGCAGGTTCTCGCGGGCCTGGTCGAGGGGAATGGGCTCGAGGTTGGTGCGGGGGGTCTGGTTGTCGAGGCCGGGGAGGCGGGTGCGCCAGTCTTTGCTGCGGGTCTTGTTCAGGGCGTCGTAGTAGCCGAAGCCGGTCTCTTCGGGGTGATACTCGTAGCTGCGCTTGCCGTAGTGGTAGCCCCCGCGGCCGTAGGGATACCGCGGGGCCGCCTGCTGACGGGGGGAGGGGGGGAGGCAGCGCTCTTCACGGGTGAGCTTGTGCCAGGGAGTCATCTGCCGCTGCCAGCGGTAAATGAGGTCGTGCGCGGCGGCGGGGTGAGCCGTGAACGACAACGCCAGGGTCGTCAGAAGTCCCAGCAGGGCCAGGCGGTGGACAGGACGCAGCATCGGCAGATTCCTTTCCCGAAACAGAAGATTCGCGAAACCCGGCCCGCTGTCCCCACCCCACTGCGGCAGCCCGGTTCGAGCCGTAGGGCTGTCGGGGCAGTCAGGTGGGGAGAATGCGGTTGGACGAGCGTGCTGGATGGTTCGATTGGACGGCCGACGTTGTGTCCGGGACGACCTGAACGCACGGCCTGACGGACAAGGCGGTCCGGCTGTTGTCCCGGTCCGCAAGTGGCCGCGGGACACTGTCCGACACCAACTCGCGCCGCTCGGCCAGCCGGCGGGCGGCCCCCTCCGGTTGTCAATTCGGTTCCCCCCCGGTCGGCGCTCGATGCCGGGCGGGGCCCACAGGTGCATTCGCTACAGGTGACAGGACCGGGGGGACCGGCTGGTCCGGCACGCGGCGCGGGGAAACCGGACGAAACGAAACAGGCGAGCGGTGATTTCCCGCTGCCGTGGATCTGGTCGCATCGGAATCGGTCGCAGTGGAAGCGGGCGTATCCGAACCGGTCACAGCCGAACGGGTCGCAGCCGAACGGGTCGCAGCC
>CAIOTJ010000526.1 GCA_903861195.1 uncultured Planctomycetaceae bacterium
CACGGAGCGTATGATGTCGCGCTCACGACTTCGCCGCCCGCCCGTCCGATTGGAGAAAAAGGGCCAGCCGATGCACCTCCAGTGGCCAGTTTGGTTCCGTAAGGTGGTCTTTCCTGCTCGGCTTGGGCCAGGGCCGCTTCACGATGAGCACGGCGCGCGGGGGTGGCGGCGGATCGCAGTCGACGATCCCCTGAAACCATTTCGGGGTGGTACGGGGTTACGGTCTGCTGTTTGTTCGCAGGGTGGGTGGAGAATCCATGGATCTGAATCTCGCGGAGGCGTTTGGCTGGATCACCGCGGAACTGGCCCGGCATCGTCCGGTGGAGGAATCGATGCATGCGCTGATTGACCAGTGTGCCGTCGCCTGTCCCCATCCAGATTGGGAGCTGTTCCGCGGACTTCCCTATGCCGAACTTGACCCGCTTCGGGCCTGGCTCGAAAGACCCTTCCGTGAGGAACCGTCGGCGGTTCCGCTGCATGGCTTGTGGTTTGGGTTGTTCAATCCCTGTCCTGATGGACGCAACGCAGTCGCTGATCTGTATGTCTGTGGTTCGGAACGGTTCGATCCGGATCCGACCGACAACGAGTGGGCTGTGGGTCCGGATTGGTGGCCCGAGGCTCGCTATGCCGAGTCGACGTTGCTGGCCGAGATTTACCGTCGTGCCTATCGTGTGGCCCGGCAAGACCGCTGTTCACCTGAGTCTCTGGGAAATGCTGCCGAGTATCCCCTCGTACTCGGTTATGGTGCATTCGCGGTCCGGGAATTGCTGGCACAGGTCGAGCCATCGCTGCTGCTTGGCCGTACAGACTCTGTGGGAGTGGCGGTCGGCTTTGACAGCGGCGACTTCGTGCTGCTGGGGCGAATTGTGCCGGATGGACTGGCACCGCTCGCCTGAAGTCGACTGCCGGTCAATTCGATCCGGCGAGGGGCAGTTTCCGGTTCTCCACAGAATCGTTCCTGGAACGAGATGGGCAGATTCCGAGAATATCAACTCGCGAGGGCTTTCTGTGGTGGCGCTGTCGTGAGGTCCGCCTGGGCGATCGGATTCAGACGGGCGTTTGCCATCAAAGACGGAGTATTCCAGACGGGAAAAGACGGTGTGCGGAATTCGCAGAGGGACTGTCGAGAGGCCATCGATCAGTCAGGTCGTTGCCGTTGCATCGGTCTGATGATATCTTCCTGACACGAGGAGCAAAGTTCGTCCTTGTTCGGACTCTGTCACGCACAGCTCAAACCGCGAGTCAATCCATGACCCAGACTCCCGAAACCTGCCCCAAGTGCGCACACTCCATGCAGTTGGGATTCGTTACCGAAATCGGTGGTGGGGCCATTGCCCCAGAAACTTGGGTGCCAGGAGCGCCGCAGCGTTCCTTTTGGAGCTTGACTGGAACCAAGCTGCCGCCACGAGAGGAATGGGTCCCGATTGCCGTGTTTCGCTGCACGGGGTGTGGGTATCTGGAATCGTATGCCCGATCGGAGTTCGGTACTGCAGAGAAGTAGCCAGTCTCGGTGGCAGGGGACCACTTTCGGAGGGCCAGCGCTGGGATCGGTGGTCCAGGATGACGCAGGGGGCCAGAAGGATCCCCGGGGATGACAGGCTCCGTCGCCTGCCCCCAGGACTCCGGTTTCGGGGACACTGTCCGACGTGCTGAGAGCCTGCTGTTCAGTCGGGCACCTTCCTCGCTGCGCTCCTGGAACAAGATCGGCAACACCCGCCTTCAAGGCATTCCGATCACAGGCATCTCCTGTGGGGTTTCGCCGATCGGACAGGTCTGAGATCGGCGTGATGATCGAAGGCGGCCGTGAGTCAGTGACAAGTTTCCCGGATGGATGGTCCCCGAGGAGAGTCCGTGTCGATCCCTTGAGTGGTCCCCCGAACGGACAGGGAGTTCGTCGGGATCAGCCGTTTGATACGAGTGGAATCGGGCCATTCGGATGGAATGAACCGGTGTTGGTGAGCCGTGTGGGGGGATAAAAAAACCGGGGTGATCTTTATGAAAAAGATCACCCCGGAGATGGTTCGCTCAGGCGATGGTCCCGCCTGTGGCGGTTGGGCCGGGGCGGGGCTGTGGCGTGAGTCGGGATTACTTGGCGGCGGTCGGGACGACCCACACCTTGCATTCGGTATCGACTTCCTCGTGCATCCGGATCTTGACGGTGTACATGGCCAGCTCCTTGAGGGGTCCGTCGAGGCGAACCATGTCGGGTTCGATCGCGAAGCCGGCGTTCTTGAGCTGCTTGCTGATCTCGGGGGCCCCGATCGAGCCGTAGAGGTGACCCTCTTCGTTGGCGTTGGCCTCGATGGTCACGCTGTACTTGCTGACCTGATCAGCCAGCTTGCGCAGTTCGGCGAGGCGCTTCTTGGCCAGATCGGCGAGGCGCGCCCGGTGCTTCTCGACCATCATCTTGTTGTGGGGGGTGGCCACGGTGGCCAGCCCCTGGGGCAGCAGGAAGTTGCGGGCATAGCCCGTGCGGACCGAGACGATCTCGCCCTGCTTGCCCAGCGAGGGGACATCTTCGGCCAGCATCAGTTCGGTATTGCGACGACGGGAGGTGGGGGAGGCTGAGGGGGGCATCGAACTTTCCAGTCGCCTCCTGAAACACAGGAGGCCAGCAAAAACAGGACAGAATCAGGTTTTGAACAGGTTCCGGCCGGGCGAACCCTCGAGGGTCACCTCCGGAGAACAGACAGTTGGAGTGCAGGGAGGTCCAGTCCCAAAGGACTAGAACGGGACGTCATCGGCCGGGGGTTCGGACGGGCCGCCGAAGCCCCCGCCGTAGTTGCTTCCCCCCGAGCTTTGGCCACCCGAGCTATTGCCAGAATAGCTTCCTTCAGAGCCGTAATCATCTCCCCCGGGACTGTAGGAGTCGGACTGGGGGGCACTGCGACCGCCGCCACCACCGCCACCTCCGTCACCCCGGCTTCCCATGAGCTGCATTCTTTCGCAGACGACCCGCAGCTTGTTCCGCTTCTGGCCGGTCTGCTTGTCTTCCCAGGAATCGAGCTGCAGGCGCCCTTCGATGAGCACCGGCCGCCCCTTGGAGAGGTATTCGCCAGCCACTTCGGCATCGCGGCCCCAGAGGGTGACGTCGACGAAGGTGGTCTCTTCTTTCTTCTGGTTGGCTTGTTTGTCCCACCAGGTACGGTTGACCGCCAGTCCCAACTCGGTCACCGCCTGGCCGGCGGGGGTCCGCTTGACCTGGGGGTCGCGGGTCAGATTGCCCATCAGAATCACTTTGTTGAAGCTGGCCATAAGACACCGCAATCAGAACAAGGTGGGACGGAACACACTGTTACCGTCTCGAAACAACCCGCGACGAACTCACCGAAGAACCGATCCGGAACGAACCAGGCACCGCAACAGTACCGGCCGTTTCGGAAGCCAGACAGAAGCCCCTGCTGAAATCCTGCCGAGGGAAAGAACACCAAGGCCCTCTTCCACACCCGACAACAGCGATCCACACCCGATAACAGCAACAGCAAGGAGCACGAATCGTCCCAGTTGCAGTCGTTGCCAGGATGTGGATCCGGCTGTCCGTCCGGGAAGAAACCGGTCCAGCGTTCGGATACCAGAGAGGCAGCCGAGACGGTGCGTCAGACTCCGGCGTCGACGGGGACGGCGGCGGCGGCCACGGGGACGACGTCCGACAACGACGAAGAGTCGCTGTCGTGGAAAGTGGTGATGACCTCTCCCTTGCCGTTCGCCATGTCGATCATGGGGGCGATCAGCTTTTCGGGGAGCTTGATGATCAGGTGTCGCAGGACCGACTCGCTGAGCTTGACCATGCGGTCGAGTTCATGAACCTTGCGGCTTTCGACGGTGAAGTAGGTCAGGAAGTGCAGCCCCTTGCGCTGCCCTTCGATGGCATAGGCCAGCTTGCCATCTTGCCAGGCACGGGTCGCCAACACCTGGGCGCCGATTTTCTCGAGCATGCCCAGCACATCACCGGTGGTTCCCTGCGGATTGGACGCATACTTGTTGCTGTCCAGCAGAAACATCCCCTCGTACGTCACAGCAGCCACAACTCATCTCCTTCCAAACCAGTTCCCGCAAAACCAGTTGCCGGTGACGCCGTCACAGCACCTGCTGTGTTCCGCTTGACAACCGCCAAACCAGTTTCACGCCTCTGGAAAAAACTCCGCTCGAAACAACTTCAACCCCGTCGCAAATCTCAACGTCGCAAATCTCAACGCCGCAAATCTCAACGCCGCAAATCCCAACGTCGCCAGTTCAAACAGCCGCAGCCCGAGACTCAGTTGGGCAACGATGTTTCCTTCAAAGTTTCCTTCAAAACGCCCCTCAAGAACGGGTTGAAACCCATCTCTCAGAAGCCAATCTGCCGGACGTTCAATTCAACAGAACCGGGACCCAACCGCATGTTGTGATTCACGCGGTCTCAACCACGCAATTCGATCCCGCGGGCCACTGGCGAAAAACGATCTCCTTCGGAGGCCCATCACCGAAACCGGTCAACCAAGTAACCGTGGCGTTGGAACCCGTTAGGAATCGAACGTTTGTGCGAGTCGCCGTTTGTGTGAAACAAAGCTTTTCAGCTGCCTCCCGCGCATCAACTTCGCGGGCGTCCTCCAGGCTCTGTTGGTCACTCGATTTCCCTCCCCGCCCATTGCCAAGTGCCACTGAGGGCAGCCAGCTCGTGGCGCTGGGGAAGTGAGGGATTATCGACGAGAGGGATGGGAAATGCAACTCTGATTTCCCTGTTTTTTTGGGCTGGAATGGTGTTGTATCTGCTTGTCTTGGAATGACTTAAACAGCCTTGTTCCGTTCGGGTCTGTCCCGTTCTGGCCAGTTTTGGTGGGTTGGTCTGGAGAGCCTGTCCGACTTCCCGAAGGTTCTGCCCGGAACCCGCTCCGACGGGCGGCCGACGGTTCCCAGGTCTGTTCTCTGGCACAATCGAGAGGGCCTCTGGTGGGGGTTCCAACCGCTGGCAATCCCCTTCCCGAGACCCTCACGGTTCCCAGAGGCCCCGCACAACCCGGTCAACCTCTCCAATCTGTACTCCATTGTTCGCCCGATAGTGTTCGGATGTGAACAATTGCGTGGGCCGTGCGTTGGGCGGGCCGAGATTTCGCCCGGCTCGAAAGGTTCACGGGAGAGCACTCTCCAGCCCCGCCATACAGAGGCCCGGTCTCTTCAGTCATTTCTCTCTGCTCCGAGAAACCGACGACCACCGCCCGGAGTTCTGTGCAGATGTATTCTGAATTTTAGTTCATTTTGCGTGGAATGCCTGGCAGCGGGCGCCAGTCGTGCATATTCGCCCCCGCATGACTTTCGCCACGGCATGACTTTCGCCACTCGCTTGATTACGATTTCGATCTCGTTTTGTCCCTCCGCTGCCTCCCCCCCGGGACTTCTCCCCATGCGTACACTGCTCGCCCTGCTCACACTGGTTGCCTGGACCGGTCTGTCGTTTGCTGAGGAATGGCCCAATTGGCGTGGGCCCGGCCAAAACGGGGTGGCTTCGACTCAGAAGTTTCCGCTGCGCTGGAGCAAGACGGAGAACGTAGCCTGGGTCGTCGATCTGCCCGGCAAGGGGGCCTCGACTCCCATCGTGTCGCAGGGGCAGATCATCGTCACGAGCGGCGACAAAGAGCGGAATCTGGCCCTCTGCTATACCGCCGCGGGCGAACTGAAGTGGAGCCGGGAAATTGGCAAAGAGCGTGAAGGGAAACACGCGAAGGCGACCGGATCCAATCCATCGCCCGTCACGGATGGGAAGACGATCTTTGTCTATTTCAAGAGTGGCGACCTGGCGGCGCTCGATTTCAACGGCCAGGTCTTGTGGCAGCTCAACCTGCAGAAGGAATACGGGGAGGACACGCTGTGGTGGGATCTGGGAACCTCCCCGGTGCTGACGCGGAAGCATGTTGTCGTGGCGGTGATGCAGACGGGTCCCTCGTACCTCGCGGCGATTGACAAGCAGACCGGGAAGCCGGCCTGGAAGCAGGACCGGGATCTGAATGCTCCCAGTGAGGCGGCTCAAAGCTACTCGACTCCGCTGGTGCTCGAGGAGGGAGACCGGGAGACGTTGGTGGTTCTGGGGGCTGACCACGTGACGGCCCACAATGCCGCAACGGGAGCCGAAATCTGGCGGGTGGGGGGGCTCAATCCGACCGAGCAGAAGTTCTTTCGGTCGATCTCTTCGCCCGTGGTGTGCGGCGATGTTGTGGTTTCCCCCTATGCCCGGGGTTCGACCCTCACGGGGATCAAGCTGGGTGGCCGGGGGGATGTGACCAGGCAAAACGTCGCCTGGTTCCGGGACAAGTTGGGGGCCGACGTGCCGACCCCAGCAGCGCACGATGGCAAGGTTTTTCTCTGCTCGGACCGGGGTGAGGTGCACTGTCTGGATGGCCAGACGGGTCAAACCGTGTGGTCGGGGGCGGTTGAAAAGAACCGGAATGCGTTCAGCGCCTCGCCAGTGCTGGCGGGGGGCCGCATTTACATCACGCGGGAAGATGGAACGACCTTTGTCTTGTCGCAGGGGGACAAATTTGAACAGTTGGCTCAGAACGAATTGGAAGGGGAATTCGTGGTGGCCACCCCGGTGTTCGTTGACGGACGGATTTACATCCGAACGAGGGAACGGTTGTACGCCATTGGTGGTTGAGGGAACGGGGGACGGTTGCGGGGGTTACGTTCCGGGAATGGGGAAATCAGGCCGAATCGTCGGTGTCCTGGGGACGACAGCAAGGTGCTGCCAACCGTCGGGACCGGTTCCAGGACCAGGTGGGCCCTTGGGACCCGACGGTGCTGACTGGCCCGGGTGTTTTGGTTCGGGCGAGGCTTAGGAAAAAAACTGTCTTGCGGCTCGAATTCTTCGGAGGGGGATGAATTTGACGCAGGGCATCGATTGTGATTGCCCTGACCCCGAAGAACCGGTTAAAAATTCAAAAAACCGGAAAAGTGGCGAAATTCATCTCGCAAATCGGGCTTTTTCCAGTAAGGTGGGAGGACTGGTCTGCGATCCTGCCACCTGGGGTGTGGGGCTTCTGCCTCGTCGCCCGCACCTCTCGGTCGTCGATCCCCCAAGGTCTTTGCCGGGGATTCGGCCGGGGTGCCTTGTTTGATGGAGAACCTTACGGATGATCACGCAACTCGACG
>CAIOTJ010000527.1 GCA_903861195.1 uncultured Planctomycetaceae bacterium
ATCGAGGAGATCACCGAGACATGGAGCCGATTCTCGCACCTGTCGAAATGGGCGGGCGGTCTGGGTTGCTCCTGGACTGCAGTTCGCGGGACGGGTTCGCACATTCAGGGGACGAATGGTGAGTCATCTGGGGTGATACCTTTTTTAAAGGTGTCGAATGACATTGCCATCGCCGTGAATCAGGGCGGGAAGCGGCCCGGGGCGCTTTGCAGCTACCTTGAGTTGTGGCATGCAGATGTGGAGGACTTTTTGGATTTGCGGAAAGAGACCGGGGACGACAGGCGGCGGACGCACAACATGAACACGGCCCATTGGATTCCGGACCTGTTCATGAAGCGGCTGAAGCTGATTTCAGACGGGATTCTTTCGAAGGAAGCGACATGGACGTTGTTTCGGACGAACGAGGTGCCGGATCTGCCTGAGACCTATGGGCGAGCGTTTGAGGAGAGGTATGAGCGTTACGAGCGCCTTGCGGAAGAGGGGAAGATTTGGGGGCGGAAGGTGCGGGTGCTGTCGCTGTGGAAGAAGATGCTCGAGACGTTGTTCGAGACGGGTCATCCGTGGCTGACATGGAAAGACCCGGCGAATCTGAGGTCGCCACAGGATCATTGCGGGGTCATCCACAATTCGAATCTCTGCACGGAGATTGAATTGAACACCAGCATGGACGAGGTGGCGGTGTGCAATCTGGCCTCGGTGAATATTCCGGCGCACCTGAGGGAGGACGGGGGTATCGACCATGACAAGTTACGGGTGACCGTGCGGACTTTGATGCGGATGCTCGATAACGTGATCGACATCAATTTCTACCCGGTCCCGGCATCTGCGAATGCCAATCTGAAGCACCGGCCGGTGGGGCTTGGAGTGATGGGTTTGCAAGATGCGCTTTACATCAAGGGCGTGCCGTTTGATTCGCCGCAGGCGGTGGACTTCAACGATGAGTTGATGGAGGCGATTGCGTTTTACGCGTACAATGCGAGCAGCGACTTGGCGGCGGAACGTGGTACGTATGCAAGTTACGAAGGATCGAAGTGGCACCGGGGTTTGCTCCCGTTGGACACGCTAGAATTGCTCGAGAAGGAGCGTGAGATGCCGGTGCTGGTGGATCGCAAAAGCCGGATGCCCTGGGGCGAGTTGCGTGCCAAGATTGCGCGGCAGGGGATGCGCAATTCTAACTGCCTCGCGATTGCACCCACGGCTACGATTTCGAACTTGATGGGGTCGACGCCCTGCGTGGAGCCGGTTTACAAGCACATTCATACCAAGTCCAATCTGAGTGGGGAGTTTGTTCGTACGAACGAGCATTTGGTCAAAGAACTTCAGAGGCGGGGCCTGTGGGATGCGCAGATGCTGGCGGATCTGAAGTATTTTGACGGTTCCATCCAGCCGATTGATCGGATTCCCGAGGAGGTTAAGCGGCTCTACAAGACAGCGTTCGAGATTGAGCCTACGTGGATTCTGCAATGTGCGGCGGTTCGGCAGAAGTGGATTGACCAGTCCCAGAGCACCAACCTTTGGCTGGCGGAAAACGACGCGCGACGGGCGAGCTTCATGTACCGCGAGGCATGGGAACGCGGACTCAAGACCACATACTACCTGCGCACTATGAATAAGTCGGCGATCGACTCCAGTCACAGGGACGTCCGGCGGTCGGCAGAGCCTGCAGCTGCCGATGCGCAGGTTGCATGTTCGATCGAGGCCATGCGGAACGGCGGCACGTGTGAATCCTGCCAGTAAAAGCGCTCACTTTGCCCATCCG
>CAIOTJ010000528.1 GCA_903861195.1 uncultured Planctomycetaceae bacterium
AACCGGTTTTGGCGTCTTGAGGTGCGTGGCCATGCCCTGCGGGGCTTGGACTGATGACAATCGCCCAGGCCCGAAGTCGACGTTGACTCCGGGCCTGGACTTTTTCTGGGCTCGGGGCTGGGCGACGGCTGATCAGCGGTGTTGTGCCGCCAGCTTGGCGGCACAGTCGGCAATGACCCTCCCCTGGATTGCGTCGACTTCCTCGGAGGTCAACGTGCGATCGGGGGCGCGGTAATGCAGCCGCACCACATACGACTTCTTGTCGGCGGGAATCTGCGGCCCGCGGTATTGGCTGGAGAAGGCCACCTCTTCGAGCAGGGTGCCCGCCGAAGTGCGGATGACCTCCGACAGTTCCGTGTAGCTGACCGACTCGTCGAGCACGAAGTTGATGTCCCGGTTGATGGCGGGGTACTCGGGAACGGGCGCGTAGGGAGGCGAGAGCTGCACCAGCGGTTCGAGCACCGCCAGGTCGATCTCAAAGAAACTGGCCGAATCGTGCAGTGACAGCGCCGTCCGCACTTCGTGAGAGATTTCCCCCAGCCACCCGAGACGTTGGCCGTTGACCTGCAATTCCGCACCCCGCCCGGGCTGGAACCAGGGGCCCTCGGCGGGAATAGCCCTCAGCCGCACCTGGTGATTGATGGCGTCGAGCAGCTGTTCGACCACCCCCTTGAGCTCGCCAAACGACCGGCCGCTGACGGCCGACAGCACCTTGGGCTCGGCCTGGCGGTTCCCCGGCTCAGCGGCAAGGAAGACCCGCGCGATCTCGAACAACTGGGCGTTGAGGGTCCCCTGGCATTCGTTCTGCCGCCGGGCCGCCAGCAGGCTGGGAACCAGCGATTGACGCAGGATGTTGGTCCGCTGCCGGGAGGAATGTTCCACCCGCAAGGGGTCTTGCTGGGTCCAGGGGCGAACCAGGCTGTTGAGCGGTTCGTCGACGAAGGTCAGGGTGACCGCCTCGAAGAACCCGGCTCCCACCAGGCTTTGCGCCAGCCGCTCGCTCAGCCGGTCCTGCAGGGTGGTCGTGCTGATCGCCAGGGGGACCGCGGCGTCTTCGGGAATCTTTTCGTAGCCGTGCACACGGGCGGCCTCTTCGATGAGGTCGATTTCGCGAGTCAGGTCGCGGCGCCACGACGGGGGGACGAACAGCACTTCCCCCGCGCGGGACGAGGCGTGCTGCTGCAGCCCCAGGACCTTCAGAATGCGCTCGACCTCGGCCTGCGAAATGTCGATCCCCAACACCCGGGGAATCTGCGAGAGCCGCAATGTGATGGGAGCCCGCGCGGGCGGATGGGCTTCACCGGCGGTCAACACCCCCGGCGCGAGTTCCCCGCCGGCCGTTTCGAGAATCAGTTGCACACAGCGCCGGCTGGCCCAGTCGATCTGCGAGCGATCGACACCCCGTTCGAACCGGTAGGAAGAATCACTGTGCAGATTCAGCTTGCGGGCGGTGGCCCGGACCGTCATTGAGGCGAAATCGGCCGCCTCAATCAGCACGTTGCGGGTCCCGTCGCCGATCTCGGTGTCGAACCCACCCATGACCCCGGCAATCGCCACCGGGCGTTGGGCGTCGGCAATGACGCACATGTCTGCCGAGAGCTCGTAGACCTTCTGGTCAATCGCGGTGATCTTTTCTCCCGCCCGGGCCCGCCGGACGACAATCTGCCCGCCGTGCAGCGCGTCGAAATCGAAGGCGTGCAGCGGCTGGCTGCATTCCATCAGCACGTAGTT
>CAIOTJ010000529.1 GCA_903861195.1 uncultured Planctomycetaceae bacterium
ATAGTCCTCCCGATGAGTATCACGCGCCGACAAACGACAGCGTTTTGCAGAATCGATCCAGGACCCACCGCGCAAGGATCGGAAGTGGTCCCTCCGTGGATAAAAAGACACCACTGGATCAACTGTCATTGCACCACGTGTTACATACGCGACTGGATCGTAGATATCTTCGCACCATTCCCAGACCAATCCATGCATGTCGTGCAGCCCCCAAGAATTGCCTACTGTAGTGAATGCAACAGGTCGCAATGCTTCACCGGGATCGTGATCAATCCAGGCAATCTCGAACAACTTTTCGCGCCCATCACCATTCCAATAATCGACTTCAATCAGATCATCGGTCAGACTTCCACGACAGGCAAATTCCCACTGGGCCTCAGTCGGGAGGCATGCTTTGAATCCCGACCACTCTGGAGCACCATTCAGGGCCGTTTGTGTTACCCATCGGCAGAATTCGATGGCATCACGCCATGAGACTTCGGTGATGGGATAGTCAGGATCATCCGGCAAATCGTTCGTCTTCGGGATCTCATGTGTGGGATCAAAGCACCGATAATGACGTCGCGTCACCGGCGTCCGCCCCAGCCAAAACCCCCGCGAGATCCGGACACGATGTCTCGGCCGCTCATCGGGATACCCATCCCGCGACCCCATCCAGAACTCCCCCGGCGGGATGTACTGGAGATCGAGCGTTACACCCTCCCCCAAATCGAGGGTTCGGGTCTCGCCGGGTACGGGTTCGGGGGAAAGCGACATCAGGGTCAGGTGTCAGAACGAGTCGAAACAAATCCGTCTTTTACTACAAACCGACGCGCCCGGACGACCGCCTGCCTGGGGGTAGCAGGGAATTCTCCCGCTATGCAAGTCGAATCGACAAATTGTATGCAAATTCATCGAGGGCGCGAAAAAATGGCTTATGCAGCGGGTCGTCGTCTTTGGGAACGGGGTATCCCATGATCTCACCTACATCCGCACCGGGATCCTTCGGCTCGAAAAACCTGAAACCAAGAAGATCTGCGAATTCGGATGGCTTGCCAGCACGCCCGAGGCTTCCCAAATCGATCAACTGGATCCTCTTTTCGGAGATGGCATCGGGAAACGCCTGCAGAAATGCGTTGCGTTCCTCGCGACACCACTGCGACATGCTGTAATTTCTCGACAACAACACCACCAACAGCCGGGACTGCTCGATGCGTTCACGAATCTGTGGCGTCAGGGGAGAATCCTCTTCAATATCCGTCTTGTCCCACCAAATCCTCAGCGGTTTGCCACCAATCGTCGGACAATTCGGACTTGCGCGGAGCGCTTCGAGAAACCCCCTGACCCACGGACGACGGTCATCGGCTGTGGAATAACTGATGAAGAGATCGAATTGAAATTCGTTCGGATTCAGACGCGGCAGACTTCGCTTCGGAGACAAACCGGAAAAGACAGTCTCGGCCGAGCCCGACTTCGGCTCGACGGCCGCCACTGCTGGCAAACTGCGGACCAACTGAACCAGGTGCTTTTCAACTCGTGGCGACGCCGGCCCCTGAACCACCAATCCGCCACGCAGTCGCCCCAACAAGGAATCTGGCTCCAGCGCTTCCCAGAAAATCCTCAAGGCCCAATTCGTCGCCGCCAGCTCACTTCTCGCGTCTTCTTCCTTGGCCGAAGTGTGATCACGCCACCACTCGGAAGAGATGAGCGTGTCTGCCGCTCCAGTCGCCTGCATCCCATCGCGGAAGAACGTCATTTCTCCCGACAACTCCCTGCCCAGATTCGCCAGAATGGGGCGCAGGTCGAATTCACACAAATGCGGTGACACAAACTCCAACGTTTTCGCCACGGCTGCCGGTCGGGAGAGAAGTTTTGCCAACTGGGCCGCGCACTCCTCCTCGACCATCTCCCACGGCGGCAGCAGCGCCTTTTCCGTAGCAACGTACTGCGCATCGCCGCTCTCTGAGGCGCTCTTCACTGGAATCAGAATCCCACACTGCTCCATGAATTGCAGCATGGGCTGACCACCAACCGAATGGTCCAGGCTCTGAAACCAGTCATTCTGCATCAACTGCGACAGTCGGACCCGCCCCCCATTCAGTCGAATCACCTGAAAGAGTTCATCTGCAGCATCCGAACGGACCAGCAGACGATAGATTTGCTCCAGGATCCACGCGACATCCAGTACCACATGCCGCTCGGAGGAGTCTGTCGTACGCTGCTCAGGCCGGCGTGCAAGCTTCAACCGCTCGCGCAGGGTGAGCACATACCCACAGGCATCCAGGAACTCCGTGATGTGTTCCAGATCGCCCGCGTCAATCTCTCCAGGTATCTTGCCTTCCAGGACCTTGCGTAAATCGTGGCACCATTCCGGCCACTCTTGCAGGCAGCGGCTCGCGGCGACTTTTCGCTTGTGTTGGCGGTCGGTCTGATTTTTTTCCAGAGACTGCTGCACATGTTCGACGGCCGTCTCATGGATCCGCGGCTGCACCAGAGACAGTTGGCTGGCGATTTCACCGCTGCGTTGCCTCAACGCTTCGACAAACTCAGCATACTCTCCTGAGTGATCGTTCTGGGGATGACGACAGTCGAAACAGAAGCGGTGTTGTTTGGGTATCTTTGCCAGCAAGGCCGGCTCCTTTACTCGTCGCGCCGGATCAGGACTCGGCCGCTCAGGACCACCCACAGTGGCCGGGGGTTGCGGCGGCTGCGCACAGACCAGAAACACATCCCGTTGCATATCAAATGACTGGTCAGGTCCTCCCAGACTTTCCAGATACTTGATCCAGTAATCGAGCGGATGCTGTCGGTTTTGGTCGAGCCATTCATCTTCCTGAAAACGCCAAGCACCATGCTTTTGAACCTTCAGCTTCAATTGCCGGGCGTAATCCGCTTGCAATTCCTCCTGTGTCATTTCCTCGGGTCGATAAACCAGAACATAGAGAGTTCCCACACCGACAAAGGCCCGATGGGTCTGATGATAGATCTCCTGCCCGCCGAAATCCCAGAGTTGCAGATTGGCGTTCAGCCATCCCTGGTTCTCATCCTGCCACTCGGTCTTCCAATCGTGATCCGTTCCCATCTCCCGGAGCTGTTCGCGCCGTTGCTCGGGGACCACGACGTGCGTCTGCCAGCGCCCCAATTGGACCCCCTCGGTGGAGTCGATGCTTTCGGGCGGGTCCTTGGGGACTTCCCCCCCAGCACGGCTGAAATGCTGCCGCAGAGACAGGGCCAGATTCGACTTCCCGGCCCGTCCGTCCCCCAAAAACAAGATCTTCGCATGCGCCCCCAGCGTCAGATCCCCGCCAAACTTCTTCCGTGTCTTGAACCGCCCGGCGACATTCGGCTGCTCTTTGGTCCCCAGGTCGTACTTCGGCACCTGCTGGGCCTGCTGGGTCTGTGTGCCCGTCGGTCCGAAAGACAGCGAATTCGTTCCCCACACCGCGAAATACTGCAGGTTGTCTGGCAGGTTGGCGATCTGTTCCAGGTTCGCGCAGTTCGACAAATCGAGGTGCCGCAGTTTCTCAAACCGGCTGAGGTCCCCCACCTGTTTCAGGCAGATGTTTCCTTTGAGGACCAGCTTGATCAGCGTCTGGCTGACGGGGTTGGGGCGGGGATCTTCCACCAGAGATTGGACGAGCGAATCGGTCAGTCTGGAGTGGTTGGTCACCCGCAATTCGACCAGTTGGTTCGAGTCATTTTCGAGCAGACGTTGGATAAACGACTGGATTCGATCATGAGGCAGTCCACCGACTTCCTCGAAAAACACCTGCTTCAGCGCGGGGACATCGGTCTTCGTTTTGGGGGTCAGCTTTTTCAGGCCGCCACACCCACTCACATCCAACACTTCCAGCGACGCGGGCAGCATCGGCAGCGCGGTCAGATCAGGGCAGTTGCGCACTTCGAGTGTGTGCAGTCCCGCGGGCAACTCGGGAAGCTGGGTGACACCGGCCAGATTCCACAGGTGCACCGCCTTGAGCTGCGGAAACAGCTTCTTCCAATCCTGCAGCAGGTCGGCGTCGACCGGCAGGGCCTTGTAGCCAGTCTTTCCAGATCCAGATTGCTCCTCCCACTGCCCAATCACCAACCGCTCGATCTGTCGGTTTTCCTTGGCTGGCCAATCCGGCGGGCATTTTCCGTCAGGACAGTGAATCGCCAGTTTCGCAGCTTTCTCAGACGCACCCATGGTTCCGCCATCCGAACAAAACGAGGTGAACAGTCACCGCCCCCAGACCGGGCCCCTGTGTGGCAAGCTGAATCCGCTTCTCGTGCGGCCCGCACTTGCCAGCTTGTCGCTAGGGCCCACTCGTGGGGGCCCCGCCGCGCTCCCGGCTCCGCCCTGCCTCACCCATTCCGCATCGGCTTGGCGCCTCGCTGCATGTCCAAGGCCGAGCTCCGCCTGCGCTTGATCTACCGTTACTTGGGCACGACAGGGACCGGGGTACAGACAGACACGAAAACCCAGATACGCGCTGCGCCCCTCGGGCCTGTACCTGCCGCGGTCCGCCGCGCGGCAGTACCCGACCCTGTTGCCCCAGGAGCCCCCGCGCACCACACGCAGGACGTCGTTAATGCTCTGCTCGGGATCGAGTCGGGGCGCCGCCCCGGGTTCGACGGTCAGCATGGCCCGTTCCGCGTAAGCCGTGGGCGAATACTCGTCGTGGCACCACTCCCAGACCAACCCATGCAGATCGTACAAGCCCCAGTCGGTCGGGCGTTTCTGCTGGACGCGGGGAATCTCGGCATTCCCACCCAGACCAAACCACGCGACCGCCGCCAACGCCTCGGCTCCATCGCCGCAGCCAAACGCCTGTTCCACGCAAGAATCGCCCGACGCGCCGCGGCACGCCCGTTCCCACTCCGCCTCGGTCGGCAGCGTAGCAACACAATCGGCCAGTTCAGCCGGCCAGCGCACCGAGGCCGTCTCCGGTGTGGAACTCCGGCACGAGTTCAACCAGTCGCAGAAGGCCAGCGCCTCATTCCAACTGACGTTGACCACCGGCTGGGCGTCGGCCGTGACGCTCGTCGTTTTCCACTTGCTTCCGGTCGCATGAACAAACACCCGGAACTGGGCCAGGGTGACGGGGGTTTGGCCGAGCCAGAAGTCGTCTTCGATGCGCACTTGATGCGGCGGCGCGGGATTATCCCAACCAGCAGGCACGCGCTCCCGCGAACCCATCCAGAACGTCCCGGCGGGAATGCGGCAGAAGTGCAGCGGAATGCCGCCGGGCAGGATGAGGCGGGTCGTTTCGATTGCCGGTACCGAATGTGCCACAGGGTCGACGCTTTCCGAATCTCGATGCACTCGCTCTTGTCCTGGCAGCCGCGTTCAGTCCCAACCGACGGGGGGTGGACGCAGGGCCAGAACAGCCTTCAACCATGCGGAATCATCCCCGATACTGGCATGGGCCACAAGCGCTTGAGCGCGGCGGGTGTTCATTCGCACACATCCCATTCGCAACGGAATGTGGGATCGCCGAAACCGCCCGGTTGGATGATCGCCCGCCGTGGTGACAGACCTCCAGGTCTGTCAGTCCAAATCCCAGCCCGAGCGGCGCAGCCGCGCGTACCCCCTCTCCCGCGAAACGACATCCGGTCAACAAATCCAGGGTGACTGC
>CAIOTJ010000530.1 GCA_903861195.1 uncultured Planctomycetaceae bacterium
CCTGGCCCAAGCCGAGCAGGAAAGACCACCTTACGGAACCAAACTGGCCACTGGAGGTGCATCGGCTGGCCCTTTTTCTCCAATCGGACGGGCGGGCGGCGAAGTCGTGAGCGCGACATCATACGCTCCGTGCGAAGACTTTTCGCGTGCCGTGTCCAACGGAGTACGAGCAATCCGGAACACCCCTCGGCGGGCAGCACCGCCTCAACCAGCACGACTCAACCTACTCCCCCGGGAAACGGATAGGCACGCGGAGCGGCCGTCTGCGAGGGCAGCAGCGTCGCGATGTGCCGGCGGATCGCCGCATCACACACGGCATACCCCCAATTCATCAGGCGGTTCTGGTACGGCTCGGGCAGCGCCTTCAGTCGCGTGGGGGTCTCGGCCAGGATCAAGGTCTGCGAGTCAGGGGCGGGAAGCGTGTCGGTCAATTCGAAATCGGACATGATCGAGCGGATACCCCAATAAGTCCCCACCAGCCGTTTGTGAACAAACTCGTCCATCAGCCAGCGCTTCCGCAGGTTCCGTACCTGATCGTCGACGATATCCAGCACCCGCTTGGCATGTTCTCCCCAGTTCGAGGCCGGGTACGGTTCGGGAGCGATCTTACCGCCGGCATCCGAGACCAGCACCACCGCATTGTTTTTCATGATCGTTTCTTTAGGAGTCGGTTGGTCCGCACAAGTCGGTCACAGGTTCGCCTGGAAGAAATCCAGCGTCCGCTGTTGTGACAGGTCGTGGGCCTTTTGGTTCGCCGTGTCGTTCCCCACGAATCCGTGGTTGGCTCCCGGGTAGGCGGGCCAGAGCTGCACGCTGGCTCCGGCTGTCTCCAGCGCCTTTTGAATCAGCACCGCGTTGCTGCTGTAGGGCAGCAGGGGATCCTGCTCTCCATGATGCATCTCGACCTTGGTCGACAGGGGCCCCGACACTCTCACCCCGTCGATCCAGGGGGCGTAGAACAACACCATCGCCTTCGCACGCTGGGCCAGTTGCGCACAGAGATACCCCCCCAGGGAAAATCCCAGCAGCCCGACCCGGGCTGGGTTGACCCCCGGAATCACGGCCGGGTTGGACAGTTCGTTCATCCCGTCCCGCAACGCGACCAACCAGTCACCGCGCTTGGCCAGAATCTGGTCGAGGTACGCCCCCGGACGGCCTGGATCCAAATCGCCCGGTCGGGTTCCCGTACTGGCGAAATAATCGGGAATCGCCGCAGCCAGGCCCCGCTGCGTTAGTTTTTCTGCGAACTTCTCAATCATGGTCTTCCAGGAACCATGGTTGTTGTTGACCAGGCCGTCGGAACCGTATGCCAAAATCACCAGGGTGTCACTGCGCCCCGAAGCAGGCAAAAACAGCCCGACCGGAATGTTTGTGTTGCCACTGCGATAACTGACTGTGGTGGAACCTGGGGAAGGGGGCATCGGAGATTCTCCTGACGTTCGAGGAAACACGGAAACGGACACGACAAACATCCTCCGGGCACCATCCGTCCCCCGCCCGGACTGGGCCGAAATGGACGGTACCCCACCCTTCACTCGCAAAACGAATCCCGAAACGATCAACACATTTGGATTTTTTTGGACACGGGCTTGTTTGTACACATGCCCTCTGTCTGTCTTCGTTCGCACCGGCTAAGCAGTCCCGCTCAAACCACGGCACCTCCTGCCATTCGAAGTGGCGCAGATTCGAAAACTCGCAGCACAAGGCCCCCCATCACCAAACAGCAGCCGGCCTGTCGGTGTGCCGCGTCTGCCAAATAGAGCGGTCTCGAAAATTTGCCCAACCCTAAAAACTGACTCCCCTCCGGAGGCTGACCGCAGGCCTGCGCCTCCGCCGAAAGTCCAGAACTGTCTGCCGGAGGCCCGAGTGATTGATCGCTCCCTAAGCCACCAGAACACTTGTCGGGCCAGTCCTGAGCCAAAGCGGTTCTGCCGAACACTCAGCACAGTCTGGAATGACGCTATGGATCTCGGCGGCGTCTCGTCCTTCGTGATCACTCCGGTTGTCTGCCAAGTAGCGACCAAACCGTCGATCGCAATCTCTGGAACTGGTTTCCCAGTATTCGCACAATCCCGTAGCCACTTCAATCGCGTCTCCCGGAATCTCATTCCACTCGCGGGCAAATTCCACCTCATCGCTTACAATCCGCGTTTCCCCGACCCGCCCCTTGTCCGGTTTTCCC
>CAIOTJ010000531.1 GCA_903861195.1 uncultured Planctomycetaceae bacterium
GGTAGGCACCTGCTCGGCCAGTTCCACGATCGCGTCGGGATCAGTGAGATGGGTAACCAGAACTGGGACAACAAACGGCCCCGTGGCCTCATAAATTTCCCGGGCCGTATCGGGGCTGATGAAATCGGGCGATTCATACACTTGCCCGACGAGCAGTCCGATGGCGTCGGCTCCCGCCGCCACGGCGATTTCCGCCTCGTCCCGCGACCGAATTCCACAGATTTTCACGCGCACCATGTTGTTCCACCCCTATCCAACGGGAATCGCCTTTCCTGCCCAACGACTTTTGGCGAATTGTCCTGCATTCAGTAGTCATTCGCGAGTCGATGCTGGGGGCTTAATGGAGATTCTGGCGGCGTAGGGGGGCCCCGTCCAACCTCATTGGCGGTTCCGATGACGGAAGATTAGCATCGAAGAGTGGCCGAAACGGATTCCCCGGTGGGAATTCGAGGCTGCTGCGAGGCAACCATGCGGAACATTCTTGAATCCCTGTCACAAGCCCTAATCGCTGGTCAACGTGTGGCCTATACAGCCCTCGTCGAGACCCGTGGGTCCACACCCCAAAAGGCGGGAGCCACGATGTTGGTCTTTCCCGACGGCTCGCAAACCGGGACCTTAGGAGGAGGCTGTGTTGAGGCCGAGGTCAAACGTCGGGCCTTGCGACTCCTCGAAGAGGGCCAGACCGAGTTACTGACATTCCAACTCGACGACAATTATGGCTGGGATGATGGGCTGATATGTGGTGGACGAATGAAGATGCTGGTCGACCCGCTGCGTCCCGGGACCGACGATTCCTACTACCAGACACTTCACAGATTGTTGTCGGCAGGCGCTCCGGTGACCGAAGCCGTCATCCTCGAACCCGAAAGCGCCGGGGGAGGAATTGCCGGTGATCGCCACCTGCTGGATGACACGGGGGAAGTCATCGCCAGCCGGGCGTTCTCGCCACTTCCCACGGGGGTTCGAGAGGCACTGCGACCTGTCGCGTCGCGCCCCCGACCCTATGTGGATGCCGGGGTGTCGTATCTGCCCTTTCTGCGCCGCTGCCGGTTGATCATCATCGGCGCGGGGCATGTTGGTCAGAAAGTGGCCCAATTGGCGACCGAAGTGGATTTCGACGTCTGGGTGGTCGACGATCGAGAAGAATTCTGCAACAGCAGCCGTTTTCCACAGGCAAAACGGCTGATTGTCGGGCCGGTCGACCAGGCGCTGTCGGGGCTGGAGGTCGATTCCAACACCTACTGTTTGATCGTGACCCGCGGGCATAACCATGACGAAGAGGCACTGTATCACCTCGCTGAGACCCCGGCCCGCTACGTCGGCATGATCGGCAGCAAGCGGAAAATCAAACTGATTTTCGACGACCTGCTCAACGAGGGGATCCCCGCCGGTGCCCTGCGGAGGGTGCACGCCCCGCTGGGATTCGACATCGGTTCGCAGACCGTACCCGAGATCGCCGTCAGTATGGTGGCCGAGCTCATCGCCCACCGAAATCTTGGGGGAATTCCCGTACGGTATGCTCGCGAGAGCCTACTGGCTGGCGAGGCGGAGGAGTCCTCGGTTTCGAATTCTCCGCCAGCCTGTGAATTGCCTTGACAACCAACGCGGGTCGAACCTTGCGAAGAACTCAACCTTCCGGGCTTGTCAGAATTTACCGAACCGCTAGACTTCTGCTGCTGTCTTTGAAGTGAGATTGGAGTCATTTGACCCGATCCGTGCTTCGAGTGCCCAGCGGTACCGGGTAGTGTAACGGTAGCACAGCAGGTTTTGGTCCTGCTCGTCTAGGTTCGAATCCTAGCCCGGTAACTTGGTGCCCCCAAGAGATCGTTCGATTTCGTCCGGCTCGATAATCTGGTTGTTTTCCCCGTTGGTCGGTGCCAGCATTCGATCCTCGTGACCGCGTCACAAGTTTGGTATTTCCTACCGACCCGACCCCGAACACATCGGTTTGGGGATCTGTCCGAGTCTCACTCCGCAAACCAGTACTTCCATCCGGAGACTGGATGCGTTGCTTTGACCTCCGTCTTGAGTCGCTGTTAGGACCTGGTCATCCGCCCGGCCCGTCCTTAACCCCGGTCGGTGAATGCGGTAAACTCCTTCTATGGACTTCGGGGAAGGATTGCGGGCCCGTCACGTGCGGCCCCGGTTTCTCCCCGTCAGGCCCCAGAACCGATACTGCTTCATCGACTCGCCTGGAGTGTACGGAATGCATCCCGTTCAACGGCTGCTCGTTGCGTCCCCCGCCCGGTCGCTAGCCTTGGCGCTGGCACTCATCGGAATAACCTCTTCGACCGTGCTGGCTCAAAAACCAGTGGCCGAGACCTTGGCCTCATTTGTCACCTCCGACGATTTCGAAATCCAAGTCTTCGCGTCGGAACCGATGATCTCCAACCCCATCGCGATCGACGTCGACGCTCAGGGCCGCGTCTGGGTGACCGAAGGGACAAAGTACCGCCGTAACGTTGGGAATCCGCCTGATGACAAGATCAAGGTTCTCGAAGACATCAACGGTGACGGTAAGGCTGACACCGCCACCGTCTTCGCCAGCGACCTGAACGCTGCGATGGGTGTCTGCGTCGCCGGGTCCAAGGTGTACGTTCCCGAGTCACCCAATCTCTATGTTTACGAAGACAAGAACGGCGACCTGAAGGCCGATGGCCCCCGCACCGTCCTGCTGTCCGGGTTCGGCGGCAAAAACCACGACCACGGCATCCACAGCCAGGTCTTCGGCCCCGACCATAAGCTCTATATGACCAATGGCGACACCGGTTACGACGTCACTGGTCCCGATGGCCGACACATCAAGTTTCAATGGGGTGGCATGATCCGCTGCGAAGCCGACGGCACCCAGCTCGAAGACTTCGCCGTCAATTTCCGCAACCCGGTCGAACTCGCCGTCGACTCCTTCGGCAATGTCTGGTGCAGCGACAACGACAATGACGGTCTGAAGTCGGTCCGCATCTGCTGGATCCTGGAAGGGGGGAACTACGGCTGGTTTGGTGGTCCCGAGAACATCCGCAATCCCGACGGAAGCTTCGATCCGATTCATCACTGGCGGGCCGACAAGCCCGGCTTTGTCCCCTACGTGCTGATCACAGGTTTCGGGTCCCCCTGCGGCATGACCTTCTATGAAGGGAACGCGTTTGGGCCGAAGTATCAGAATCAGATCATCCATTGCGATGCCGGTCCGCGTGAGATCCGCTGCTACACACCGCAGCGAATGAGTGGCGTTGGCTTCACCGCGGGAATCCAGAACATCGTCACCAACACCGATCCATACTTCCGCCCGGTCGATCCTTGTGTTGCTCCCGATGGCTCGATCTACGTGACCGATTGGTACGACGGCGGAGTGGGAGGCCATGCCTACAACGACCCGGAACGGGGTCGCATCTACCGGATTGTGCCCAAGGGAAAGAAGCTGGTTCGGCAGCATAAGCCCGGACCGTACACCAGTGATGCCGACGCACTGGCGGCACTGGGAAGCCCGAACCACGCAACGTTGTGGTACGCCCGTGAACGGTTGCTACAGAGCGGTGCTACCGCTCTGACCGGATTGACGCAGCTTGCGTCGGGGACTGACCGTACTCTCAAGGCCCGCGCCCTCTGGCTGCTTGACCGGATGGGAGGTGAAGGACGCATTTTGGTCCGGCGTGAACTCGCCTCGACCGATCCCACCTTCCGAGCATTGGCCGTTCGTATTCTTCGGCGGCATGGGGAGGCGACCCTGCAGGAACTTCTGCCGATGGTGAATGACCCCGACGGAGAAGTCTGCAAGGAAGCGCTGTTGGCGGCAGCAGCCTCACCCTCCCCGACTGCCACACAGGCAATCCTTAAGGCCTGGGCTCGATACGATGGATCCGACCGCTACCTGCTCGAAACGCTGGGAATCGCCTCACGGCCCCGGCAAGCCGAGGTGTTTCAGAAGGTGGTGGAACAGGCGACGGGAGACGTCACTCCCCGGCTCATCGACGTCGCCCGCATTCTGCGTCCGGAAGACGCGTCGAAGTACCTCGCCAGCAAGTTGGCAGCCAATGGCGTCAACGAGACGTCGGCCAACGCGATTCTGACTGCACTCTCGAGTCTGGCGACTGGTGACGCTGGAAAAGAGGTGCTGAAGGTGCTGGGCGGCACGACTCCGGTTGCCACCCGACGGCTCGCCCTGGCTTCACTACAGCGAAACCTGCCGGGGGCTTGGAAAGGTCTGCGAGAGACCCCCGAGCTGCAACAGGCCCTGGAGGAATCGCTGAAGACCCCCGACCTCGTTCCAGCCACTCTGGGAGTGATTGGGGAAGCCGGTCTGACGCCGCTGGCCGAACAGGTTGTTGGCATCATTGGCAACCCCGGGGCGACCGAAGCGAGCCGGCTCGCCGCGATAGGCGTCGCGTCGCGCCTGCAGATCGAAAAGGCCGGGATCGCCGAGGCTCAGCTGTTGACGGCCAAGCCGGCTGCCTCGGAAACGCTCCAGAAGGGGGCGTTGGATGGCCTCGTCGCCCTGCGCGACACTGTGTCGGCGGCCAAATTGCTGGCCGCTGATTCGGGTGCAACCCCCTCTGTTCGAGATCGACTGGTCGACGGACTGATGCAGTCCAGCGACGGGGCGGTCTTCCTGCTGCGGTCACTCGACACAGGCAAGCTGCCGCAACCACTGGCGAAGCGGGCTATCGCGGCTGCCGTCGAGCATCCAGACGTCAATGTGCGGTTGCTGTTTGAAAAGCACATTCCCGCTGAGCAGCGTCCCAAGACGCTCGGCCAGCAGTTCAAGGCCGAAGACATTCTCAAACTCGACGGCAACATCGAGCGGGGCGCGGCAGTCTTCGCCCGCAGTGGAGCCGCGGCCTGCAGCAAGTGCCATCGGGTGAAGGGCCAGGGTGCCGACATCGGTCCAGAATTGAGCCAGATTGGCCGCAAGTACGAGAAAAAAGCACTGCTCGAAACCATCATGAACCCCAGTGCTGGCATCGCTCCTGAGTACTACCCTTATGTGGTGGAAACAGACGTCGGCAAGGTGTTCGCCGGGTTCCTCAAGGATGCCAATGACCAGCATGTGCTGCTCAGGAGCATCGAGGGAAACCTGATTGACCTGCCCCGCGCGAAGGTGGTCGAGCTGGTCAAGCAGGAAAAGTCGTTGATGCCCGAACTCGTGCTGCA
>CAIOTJ010000532.1 GCA_903861195.1 uncultured Planctomycetaceae bacterium
AGACCGCCGCGAGCGGGCCGAGGCGGTGCGCAACATCCTGCGGCGGCCGGGAGACTACTGGAACCGCCGGTTGGCCGACTTCGAAGACGCCCGCCGCTTCGTCGAAGAGGTGGCCAGCCTCTGCCAGCGCGAACTGGTCGTCCCCCCCACGGCGGTCTGGCTCGAATACGTCTTCGGCGGCTGTCACGCCCTCGACGACTACAGCGGCCTGCTCACCCCCGGCCGGTACACCGACCTGATGAGCAACATTCATGGAAACTTCGTGGGGTTGGGGGTCGAGATCAAAGCCGAACCAGGCCAGGGGATGTTCCTCGTCAACGTGCTGCCGGGCAGCCCCGCCGCCGAGGGAGGCCTGCTGAAGGGAGAATTCATCACCACCATTGACGGTACCGATGTGACCGAATTGAATACCGACGAAGCCGCCAACCTGCTGCAGGGAGAGGCGGGCTCGAAAGTGCGTCTCGAAGTGCAACGCGGCAAATCGACCGAACGCCGGAACCTCGTGCTTGCCCGTCGCCCCGTCGAGATCCAGAGCATTCCGGTCGCCCAGATCGTCGATCAAACCAGTGGCGTCGGCTACATCCAGCTCACCACCTTTCAGGATTCCACCGCCCGCGAACTCGACCAGGCCCTCGCCCGGCTCGACCAGCAGGGAATGCAGTCGCTGGTTCTCGACGTCCGGGGAAATCCCGGCGGGCTGCTCTCGGCCGCCGTCGAGGTGCTCGACCGCTTCCTCGCCGAGGGAACCCTCGTGCAGATCCGCGGCCCACGACAGAACGAAACCTTCACCGCCAAGCAGCCCGGCACCTGGACGCTGCCGGTCGTGCTGCTGATCGACGGCGACAGCGCCAGCGCCAGCGAAATCGTCGCGGGAGCGTTCAAAGACCACCGTCGCGGCACCATCGTCGGTCGCCGCTCGTTCGGCAAATGGTCGGTGCAGACCATCTTCCAGGCGAAGCAGCAATGCGGCCTGCGGGTCACCACCGCCAAGTTCTACTCTCCCCGCGGACAGAATCTCGCCAAGGTGGGGCTGCGGCCCGACATCGAGGTCCCCGAGCCTCCCGCCGACCGGCAGTCGCTGCGGTCGGCCACCGAGGTCGATGTCGAGGGGGATGAAGATCTGCAGCAGGCGCTGCGGTTGCTGCGGAATGACCTGGCGGCCCGATGAGTGGATCGAAAGCCGGCCTGACAGAAGACTGGTGGCGGTGGGGCGAAGGAGTCCCCCCCACGCTCGCCTGGAACTTCGCCACCGAGGCCCCACTGGTCGCCCTGCGCTGGGCCCGCGAGACGGGCGAGGTGCTGGCCGCCGATGCCGTGGGGGGCATGTACCAACTCGACTCCTCCGGCCGGTTGGCGAACCTCATTCGCGGCCCCTCCCCCATCCGCGCCCTCTCCTTCTCCGACACCGGCGGAGGGGGCGTGGCCCTCGTGGGAGATGACAAACTCTACTGGTTCAACCACCAGTTGGTCTTCCAGGGCTGTCTGGAGCATTCCGAACAAGCCGCCGCCATCTCGCTCGATCCGCATGGCGAATACGCGGCGGTCAGCCTGGCCGATGCCGAACTGGTCCTCTACGACTCCTTCCGCCGGCGGATCCGCACCTTTTCCACCCAGCAGCCGTTGATCGCGGTGGAGTTCATCCCCACTGCGGCCGAGTTGATCGGCGTGGCCGAATACGGCCTGCTCTGCCGCTATTCGTTCACCGGAACCAAGATCTTCCAGCAGCCCCTCTATTCGAACGTGGGAGACCTCGCCGTCGCCCGGGGGGGCGACGTCGTGCTGCTGGCCTGCTTCTCGCACGGCATCCAGGTGCATGACGAGACGGGCGAGCAGGTCGGGTCGTACCAGGTGGGGGGAACCGCCTGCCGGGTCGCCGCCAGCTACTCAGGACGGAAGGTGGCCGTGGTGACCATGGAACGGCACTTCTACCTGGTCGACGAAACCGGGCACGTCGAATGGCAGGCGATTCTTCCCGACGACGTCTGCCGGGTTGCCTGCGATCCCCTCGGGCACAGCGTGCTCCTCGGCTTCCAGTCGGGCCGCATCGC
>CAIOTJ010000533.1 GCA_903861195.1 uncultured Planctomycetaceae bacterium
AGGGGATACTTCTCTCAGCCCGGGGTTGGTGCGCAGCACTACCCCGGGTGGGGGGCCCCCAAAGATGATGTCTATCCTGTAAGGATTGCTTTCGAGGACCGTCGATCATGGTGGCCCATCGATCGACCATCACAGGGTGCGGAAAGGAACCCTGACAGGGTAGAGGTCGTGCTTGTGGGGCGGTCACCCGGGGTAGCCGCTGAGGCGGCAACCCCGGGCTGAGAGAAGTTACCTCTGCGAGGTAGGCCGTGGGCTGGCAGAGGGTTTTTGGCCAAGGCAACGGGCATTGGACTCGACAGGTGAAAAACCTCTCGTACGCCCCCCGTAGAATCGGTTTTCCAACCTGTTCATCGTGGAGTGTCCCCCGACCCGGCCCATGGCACGATGAGGTCCAGCGTCGCACAGGAACGCAATTCATTTCATGGACAGGCTGAATGCCCATCCTGCGGCCGTGACGACAAACCCCCGTTCATCGCGTCATGGCGGGGTCTCTGCGCGGTCGGGGCAGTTCGCGGAACCTGGAAAAGCCCGCCAACAAACTGGTCTCCCGGGATTGGGGGGGGATTGCTACGATCCCGCCGCGCGGCCAGTGGCTGGCCCGTGCCGGAGGAGACCTCTCTTCGGATTTCGTCTGCTGGGGTTCGAGAAGGAACTCGATCGATGTCGACTTGGGTTGTGTCGCGCAGGGAGTGTTTGGCCGGTCTCTTCTGTGGAATGCTGGCCTGGGGTGGGGCGGGTCTGGGCATCGCCCTGGCCGATCCTCCCGCTGGCGAAGGGGCTGCGCCGACTACCGCCGCACCGCAGAAATACCGGCTCGCCTATCGGTTTGTGCCCGGCGAGCGCGTGACCTATTCGATTCAGCACGACAGCCGGATTGCCAGCACCGCCAACTCGCGGCAGGAAGTGGCCCTCAACAACACCCGCACCGTCCGGTCGTACCGGGTGCTGGAGGTCGCCATCACGGGGGAGGCGAAACTCGAACTGCAGATTGATTCGGTCTGGATGAGTTCGCAGTTTGAAGATGCCGACGGCGAAAAGTCCCCCGCGGTGGTCTTCGACAGCACGCAGCCCGCGGGAGAGAACCCCCCGCCGCAGTTCTCGGTGGTGCGGGAGAACGTGGGACGGCCGCAGTCGATCGTGACGATGGATCCCCAGGGAAGGATGCTCACGGCCCGGCGGTTGAACGTGCGGGAAGGGGAGCCGGCCGAGGTCGACCCACGGCAACGGATGGAGTCGTTCCTGCTGACGCTGCCCACCGAAGAAGTGGCGGTGGGGGGCTCGTGGCGCGACCCGATGGATGTGCCGGTGCGCACCGAAGGAAAACTGATGACCAAGGTCCGTCTGCAGACGACCTACACCCTGGAGAAGGTCGAGGGTTCGGAGGCGCACGTTTCCTACAAGACAGTGGTGCTGACGCCGCTGGAGGACCCCCGGGTGGTGGCGCAGTTGATGCAGCGCGAAATGACCGGACGGTTTGTGTTTGATCTGGAAGGGGGCCGGGTGGTGACGCGGGAGGCCAAGCTGGACCGCAGTGTCGTCGGGGCGTTTGGCGCGCAGTCGAACCTGAAAGCGACGGCGGAATACAGCGAAAAGCTGGTTCCCGTGACGACCGCCGCGCGGGAGACGACGTCGGCGGTCGAGTAACGGAACCCGAGCGAATCCCAGCGCCAGTTGGCCGGTGGTCTGGCCGGCGGGCCCCACCACCGGCCTGCGGGGGGTGAGAATTCTTTCCGCAGGGCTGGACGATGCCGGCGGATTGCGACGATGATACCGCCATGCATCCACGACACGCCGGGCCCGATCTGTTGATCGAGCGGTTGTGCAGAGCCTGATCTCCCCACTTGATCGTCTTGTCGCCAGACCCCCCGCCGCATGAAACGGATCGAGCTCTCCAAGCCCTTCACTGAATTGCTCGCGAGTGCCCGGCGGATTGCCTCCGAGGTGGAGGCCGAGACGATTGTGCTGCTGGCCGAGCGGCTGTACGACTTCGCGGAAATCCGCGATCGGCTGCATCCGGCCCGGCTGGTGGTGGCGACCGACCGACAGGAGATGTTCCGGACGGTGCTGGATGACGACGTCGATCTCGTGCCGTTGATGCAGGAGCCCGAGACCCGCCGGCAGCAGTTGAGCCAGGCGCTGCTCGAGGCGATTGCCGATGAACTGCTGCAAAGCGGCGACAAGGTGGTGGCCCTGTACCCAGGGTTCGAGCTGCACGACATCGACACGCTGAGCGTGATCAGCCTCGGGGAGCATCTCTCGAAGCTGACCTCGCGGGACCTGCAGCAGCTGAAGACCAAGGTCCCCCTCGAAACCCTGCGGCTGGTGGTCGACCTGGCAGTCGAGATTGGCCGGGAGGGCCGCGAGGGAAAGCCGGTGGGGACGCTGTTTGTCGTGGGGAATCACCGCAAGGTGCTGAAGCTCTCGCACGAGCAGGTCCACGATCCATTCCGGGGCTACAGCGCCAAGGAGCGGCAGATCCGCGATCCGCGGGTGCGGGAAAGCGTGAAGGAAATCGCCCAATTGGATGGGGCGTTTATTATTGGGGCCGACGGGGTGGTCTATTCGGGAGGTCGGCACCTCGATGCGCCGGCCACTGGAATTACCCTGTCGAAGGGGTTGGGGGCCCGACACTGGGCGGCGGCGGCCATTTCCAAGGCGACCGACTGCATCTCGATTGCCGTCTCTGAATCGACCGGCACCGTTCGGCTGTTCCAGGGAGGAAAAGTGGTCCTCCGCATCGAACCGATGCACCGCGCGATGAAATGGCAGAATGTCGACGTCGATTCCGAAGAAGCCCAGACCGAGCAGCCCGATTAGTGCTTTGTCACCCCAACTACCGTGGGGCGAGGGACTTGCGTTTGCAACGGGCGTCATCGAGCTTCAGGTCCTTACAACTTCCACCAGGGGCTCACGCTCTCTGTCTGTGAGACGCACGACATCTTTCATCTGCACGGCAGACTTCTTTGGAACTGAAATTCGGCCCGGCACAATCGAATACAGCCGGGTCCAGAGCAAGTCTGAAGGACTTGTAGACCCCGGGTTACAGACCCAGACAAGATTCAAACCGGTAAGGATTGCATAGGCCGGGGGTGGGGTGACCGCGCGGGTGGCGGGGCGCGGGTACGATCGGGGGCGGTTTCGATAGCCGGGTCAAAAGCAGGCCCCCCCGGCTGCATTCCCTTCAGGAATGAAGCGCCGTTGGGGCGGGGCGCCTACCCCGGGTAGCCGGCGCTCCGCTGGGGAACCCCGGGCGAGTGTCTGCATTCCCTTTTGGAATGGTTTGGCCAAGAGATTTGTGCGCCCCGGGATGTCGGGGATGAATGGGCGTCGGCCATGGTCGGTGGTTCGCCGGGCCACAGCGGGCGCGGATGCGAAACAGGGGCCGCTCAGGGGCCGGACGCGGAGCCGAGCGCACCGGTGGGGAGCGCCTGTTCTCCCCCGACCTGAAAGACTTCACACCCCTTGTATTGCTGCATGGTGAAGGTCGAGCGGGAGATCGCGGTGTTGACCTCGACCGAGCGGAGGGCCATGGTCATGTCGAGCCGGGCCTGGGGCCAGACCATATGGACGCGCGAGGGGATGATGCCCCCGCTGGCCTTGTCGCGCACCGGGTCGAGCAATTGCGCGCGGGCGATGAGATTCCCGCGGGAGTCGACCAGGGCATGTTCGCGGACGAGGCCGTGGCAGAGGTCGACCACGGTCAGCTTGCGGACCGGTTCTCCCTGGGGGGAGAGGCGTTCTTCGGAGAGGGTGACGGTGCGGGCCTGCGGATCGCGGGCCACTTCCTGGAGGCGGGCGGGGTCGAGAGCAATGACTCCCATCGCCTCCATGATCCATTCGGGTTGGAACGGCATGCCGTTGGGCTGGGAGGCCGCCGACTCGGGATCGTGGCTGGCGAGGTAGATCCGTTTGGATTCATCCTGCCGGCTCCAGAACCAGTAGTGTTCCAGATTGGAGCCGACGTCGACCTCGGGGCCGAGGGGGCTGCGGACCACCATGCGGAAGTTGCGCGGCGCCTCGACCGCGACGGAGGCGGCGACGCGGAAGGGGAGATCGGGAGAGGAGATCTCGGCGTTGAGGGTGCGCCACGACTGGACGCGGGCCACGTTCTGGTTGACGTGGGCGACGAGGGCGGCGGTGGAGACTTGGTCTGGAAGGACGCAGCGCGTCTTCGGTCCGAATTCCTGGGTCTGGGCACAGCCGAGGGCCAGGACAAGAATCAGTGCCATTCCGACGCGAGATAGGCGTTGAGCTCCTGTTGCCATTGATCGACCTCCGCGTCGGTGGGATTGAGGTCGCGCACTTCCCAGGCTCCTTCACCCTGCGCTCCGGAGAGTTGCAGGTAGGCTCCGTCGGCGGCGGTGCGCGATCCTTCGATCCGCAGCCGACGTTTCTTCACCAGCAGCAGGGCCAGCACGTAGCGCAGTCCTTCGCGCTCGGGCAGCCCCTCTTCCACCAACTGTTCGAAGCACCGCAGCAGGGCGGTCGAGTCGAGCGGTTCCCGGCGGACCGTGGCAGGCTGGGGAACCAGGCACTTCCAGGCCCCCAGGGCTCCGTCCGGAGGTCCCGTCCAGGCCGCTTCCGAAAAGTCGAGGCGGACCAGCTTTCCGTCCCGCTCCAGCAGCACCGAATGGCAGATCGTGCCGGGGGCCAGATCGGCTCCGGTAGCGCTGCACTTCCGTCCCAGGGGGCGGATGTCGTAATCGGTCATGTGAATGGGGAGGGAGAGACGCCGGTCGGCGGACGGCGCGGGACCGGCGAAACCGGTGCCCATGCCACGAAATGAGCGACAGGAGAGGAGGGGAGCGGCGTTGTAACGGAACCCTCAAAACGCCACAAGCCGAACCCTTTGAGGTTGCGGGTTCCGATCCACCTAACGTACAATTGAACATTGCCGGATCAAGTCGACAGGCTGGTCCGAGAACCTCTGATGTTCCCCCCACAACGAGCCCCAGAAATGAGTTCTGGCTGGTCTGGTTCCCCCCGGTTCCGCTTTACCCCTGCCCCCGCGGACAGCCCAGTCGGGCCCGAGTCTCCGTCCGACTCCTGGGAGTTGGCTGAGGGGGTCCCGGGACGGCTGGGGGCGGCTATCGAGCGGACCCGCGACTGGCTGTTGGCCCGGCAAAACCCGGAAGGGTACTGGGTGGGAGAGCTGGAGGGGGACACGATACTGGAGTCGGAGTACATCCTGCTGTTGGCCTTTCTGGGGCGGGGGCAGGGGGAGTCGGCCCGGCTGGCGGCCAACTACATGCTTCAACAGCAGCAACCCGGGGGGGGTTGGGGGATGTATCCCGGAGCGCCGCTGGAGATCAGCGCGTCGGTGAAGGCTTATTGGGCGTTGAAGATCTCCGGGCAGGATCCGCAGTCTCCGGCGATGGTGCGGGCGCGGGAGGCGATCCGGGCGGCCGGAGGAGCCGAGGGGGTGAACAGTTTCACCCGGTTCTATTTCGCCCTGCTGGGAATCATTTCGTATGAACAGTGTCCGGCGGTCCCTCCCGAGTTGATGCTGTTGCCGAAGTGGTGCCCGTTCAACATCTATGAAATGTCGTCTTGGTCACGGCAGATTCTGGTGCCGCTGAGCCTGATGTGGGCCTTCCGCCCCCTGCGGAAACTGCCCCCCGAGCACCAGATTGATGAGCTGTTCCTGAAGACCCCCGCCGAGTTGCCGGTGACGATGGCCGAGGCGACGGTGGTCGATGACCTGAAGCAGAAGTCGTGGGTTTCTTGGAAGGGAGTCTTCCGCCGGTTGGATCTCGCCCTGAAATGGGTCGAGCGGTTGGGACTCAAGCCCCTGCGAAAGATCGCCATCCGCAAGGCGAACGCCTGGATTCTGGAGCGTCTGGAAGAGAGTGACGGGTTGGGGGCGATCTTCCCCCCCATCGTCTGGACGCTTGTCATTCTGAAGGCGCAGGGGTATGCCGATGACCATCCCCTGGTGCTGGGTCAGCTCGAAGAGTTGGACAAGCTGTCGATTCGCGAGGGGGATACCCTGCGGTTGGAGCCGTGCCGGTCCCCGGTCTGGGACACGGCGATTGCCACGATTGCTCTGCGGGAGTCGGGCGTGCCCGCGGCTCACCCAGCGCTGCGGCGTTCGGTGCAGTGGCTGCTGGATCGGGAAACGAAGGTGCTGGGGGATTGGGCGGTCCGGCATGGGTTCCGGGAGACGGGGGGCTGGTATTTCGAGTTTCGGAACCAGTTTTATCCCGATGTCGACGACACGATCATGGTGATGATCGCCCTGTCGCGCGTATTGCCCGAGCAGGAACTGCGGCGGTGGCAGGCCGAGTTTGTGGTGGGGACTCCCCGCCAGGCGGATCCCGCCCAGGGGGCTGTCTCGGCGGTCTGGGGAGGGCAGGCCCAGTCGAAGGACGAGGCGCTGGCCGACCTGCAGACCTTGTCGCCCATGCTGGGGGCGATCTCCCGCGGGATGCGCTGGGTCAGCGACATGCAGAACCGGGATGGGGGTTGGGGAGCTTTCGATCGGGACAACGATCGGGAGATCTATACGCAGGTTCCCTTCGCCGATCACAATGCGATGATCGATCCGAGCACGGCCGACCTCACCAGTCGGGTGCTCGAGATGTTCGGAGCGTTTGGAATGACCGCCCAGCATCCGCTGGCGGTTCGGGCGCTGGAGTTCATCTGGAAGAACCAGGAGCCGGACCATTGCTGGATCGGGCGGTGGGGCATCAACTACCTGTACGGCACGTGGCAGGTGCTGGTGGGGTTGGCGGCGATTGGCATTCCGGCGGGTGATCCCCGGGTACGCCGCGCCGTGGCCTGGCTGAAGGCGCATCAGCAGGAATCTGGGGGGTGGGGAGAGACCCCGGCCACCTACGATGATCCCCGGTTGCGGGGAACGGGTACTCCGACCGCTTCCCAGACTGCCTGGGCCCTGATGGGGCTGTGTGCCGCGGGCGAGCTGAATTCCCCCGCCGTCGAAGCCGGGGTGCGGTTTCTGCTCGACACCCAGAACGAAGATGGTTCGTGGGACGAGCCGGAATTCACGGGGACGGGCTTTCCCCGGGTCTTCTACCTCCGCTACCATCTGTATCGGATCTACTTCCCCCTCATGGTGTTGGGGCGGATCGCCCGGATGAAACAGGTCGCGATGGCCCAGTCCGATGGACTCGAAGACGACCTCCGTCCTGATTTCTGAGACTGCACTGCATTTTCCGCAATGTCTGGTACAACAGTTGTGAGTGATTCGGAGCACAAGAACAAGAAATTCCGCCTGCGGAACGACTTCCGGACCCACTGGGCGGTCTATCTCGGAATTCTTGTCGCCCTCTTGATCTGGTTCGTGCTGGATCCGCTGCGGCGGGCCCGGATCGATCCTGAAAATCCCTCGCTCCACATGACCGACTTCACGGTCTACACCGAGGCGGCCAAGGCGATGCTGGCCGGTGAGGATCCCTACGCCGTCACGAATATCCGTGGCTGGCCCTACATTTATCCGCCACTCTTTGCAGTGCTGGTTTCGCCTATCGCCGAATTGCCCGATCCCTGGCCGGCGGGGATCTTTTTCTGGATCTCGATTCTGTGCCTGCTGGGTGCCTATTGCGAATGCCGGCACTTGCTGGATCGTGTCCACCAGTCGGGCAACACCTCCCGGGGGCAGGAATTGATCTTCCTGGGCCTGGCGTTTGGGACGGGACTGCTTCCCGCGCTCAATTGTCTGCAACGCGGACAGGTGGGCCTGGTGCTGCTGTATTGCCTGCTGCTGGGAGCCCGGTTGGTTCTGCGCCACCGCGGCCCCCAGATCTGGATTCTGGGCGGAGTGATCTTGATGATTCCCGTCGCCATCAAGCTGACCCCCGCTCTGCCGGTCGCCTGCCTCGCTGGCATGCTGCTGGTCCAGGCTCTGCAGCGAACCCACTTGCGAAAACGCTTCGCCAGCGTGGCGGTTGGCCTGACGCTGGGAGCCGTGCTGTGTTTTCTGCTCATTCCCGCGATGCTCGTCGGCTGGAGTCGTAACCTCGAATTGCTGGATACCTTTCACCACAAGGTCAGCTCGAAGGTCAACGATGTCCGCACCGATGACTTCGGGGGTCATGTCGCCTCCAAACGCAACCAGAGTCTGAGCAATGCCGCCTATCGCGGCGGGAATTGGCTGGCCGCCCGTTTGCAGTGGGGGCCCGATGATCTTCTCGCGGAAACTCCCGGCAACCAGTTGCCGATGGATCATCCCGTCGCCAACCTGCTGCTGCTGGTGCTGAAGGGCTTGGCGCTCGCGGCGCTGGGGGCGGTCGCCCTGCGGGCGGCGGTGTGCAAGGACCGCTTGGCCTTGTTGGCGGCCTACGGGCTGGCGATTGTCGCCACGTTCCTGGTCGCCCCGGTGGCCCGGGGACATTATTACCTGCTTTGGATTCCAGGCTGCCTGTTCCTGTCATTGTGGTTGTGGAGGCAGCACCAGTATCGACAGGCGTGGCACGTGGCCATCTGGCCCATGGTGCTCACCGTGCTCCACTACGGTCTGCTGGACTACACCGGTCGTGTGGGATTGCTGGGCCTGGGAACCACCGTCTGGTTTTTCCTGGGGTGTCATTGGTTGTTTTATTCTGCCAGCGGCGTCTCCCCATTGGAAACCAAGGAGACTGGCCGTGAGTCTGAAGCGAACCGGAATGACGACCGGGAAGAGCGCGTCTCGGTCGACTCCCTGTTGCAGCAGTTGGTCCGTGACCCGCAAGCGGTTGAAGCGGCCAAGCAGGCCGCCGAAGAGGCTCGCGAAAAGTCTCTCCAACGCCAGCGGGCCCGTCGCCGTCAGTCCTCCCGCAAACCGCAGGATTCCAACGGTGAGGGTCGGTCGAATGCCACATCCGATGGGGTCGCGAAGAGCGACGTGTCACATGATTCATCGATCGCTGATCCCGATCGTGCTTGACACTCTCGACGTTCCGAAATCCCACCGCTGTGAACTCTCTCACCGCCGGCTGACACCCAGCCTGGTCACTCCGGCTGGGGGTCGGGAAACCGGCCTCGACAAGGAGGTGCGGACATGGCGGACCAAGGTCAGCTGCAGCGCTGCCGATGCGGGACCGGTCAGTCGCAGTCGGTAGCACCGGTCGGCTGGCAGGTGCCCCAGCAAGAATCTCAGCGCCGCCG
>CAIOTJ010000534.1 GCA_903861195.1 uncultured Planctomycetaceae bacterium
ATTGGTCGGGGCCCCAGCCAATGTCGTCCAGCCACCCGATCCGTCCGACACAAAGTAGGTCGCCACCAGGCTGACCGAATCAAGGGGATCGGAGGTGGCCGTGCCACCCGATGGAGTGATGCTAAAGGTCGCCAGGTCGTAGGCTTCGGTGTCGTAGCTCATATCGTCAGCCGTCACACTGATGGTGGTCCCCACCCGCAGGGCGATCTCGCTGGCCGACACGTCGTAGTTGAACGTGTTGCTGCCGACGGTCACGGCCGAATTGTTGAGCGTTCCAGTTCCGGTGATCGTGCCCCCCGCACTGATCAGAGAGATACGTGAGGTGGGGGCCACCTCGGCACCACCGCCGGTCAGCGACAGCGTCGCCCCCGAAAGGTCGATGTCCCCGGTCACGTACAGGCTCGAGAAGTCACCCGCTGCATAGGGGGAGTTGACCGGGATGCTCACCGTGGCGCCCGCCAGGGCCGAGAAGGTCAGGTTGCCATCGATGCTCACCTCACCCAGCGGCAGCAGCGTGACCGCCTGGTCGACCGTCACGTCGGCGTCGAGCTCATACAGACCCGCCCAGAACACGACGGTGTCGCCCGTCGCAGCCGTGTCCACGGCGTTGTCCAGCGATGCGCCAGTGTTCGTGTAGACCGTGTTCGAGCGGTAATCCTTGACAGCGTAGCCGCCGGCCAGCAGAGACACGGAGGTGTCGGGGTGATTGAAGCTGTTCTGGACGATCAGGTCGAGGAAGTCATCGGTCGTCGTCAGATTGTTGTCTGCGATGCTCACTCCGGCTCCCAGGCCAATCCCTTCCACCGAAGTCTTGAAGGTGTTGTCGCTGAGGGCGAGGAAGGACACATCCTCTGTTCCGGCGATGCCATAGCTCACCGAGCCCTCAAACGTGTTGCCGGTCACCGTTAGATTGGTCGGTCGACCGTAATAATCTCCCTGCACTCCGCGGAACGAGTTCACGAAGATGTTGTCGACAATCTGGCCGCCACTGTGGCCCGAGGCGGCGATCACCCGGCCGTCGGCGGCATTCAGATTGCTGATCGTGAAACCTTCAACCCGGACATTGTCAGCCGCCATCCGCACGGCATAGGGGCCGTTCACGTCGGTGGAGGCTCCCTGGATCGTGGTCGACGCCGCCCCGCCGGAAGACTTGACCGTGAGGGACTTGTCGATCAGCAGAGCACCGCTATAGGTACCTGGGCCAACGAGAACCGTGTCGCCCGCTGTCGCGGTCGAAACACCGCGTTGGACATCGGGAGTGGTCGTCGAAGAAGCCGCCCAGAAGCTGTTGGCGGTGACGAACACAGTTCCGGATTTGAGAGTGACTGTGCCCAGATTGCTGGCATCAACCGAGTCGGCAACTTGATCGGCAATCGAGAACAGATTGGCGGTCGTGGTCGTTCCGGTCAACGAGACCCCGTCGAACACATTCGGCGTGGCATTGACGGCGTTGAGAGTGGTGTTGGCACTGCGCTGCACGATCGCCACGGCGGGCAGACCGAGATTGAAGTTCGCGTTGGTGAAGGTGTTGCCCGCGAGGGTCATGGTACTGGCGAGCACACCAGTGGTTCCTGGCAGCGAAGATGCGCTGCTGTCGAGACCGGGTTGAACATTGAGGGCGGCCACATAACCCGTCGCAGTGACGTCGTTGTAGGTGAATGTGTTGTTCGAAATGGTCGAATTCGATGAAGCGGCATAGTAGGTGGGGTCGGAAGACTTGCCACCCGCGACCACCAGCCCCGAACCGCCAATGCGCCGGAAGATGTTGTCTTTCGCTTCGGAGTTGACGAGACACAGCCAGGCACCCGAGGCACCGGTGATGTCCTGCACCGTATTCCCGTTGAACTTGCTGTTGGTCATCGTCGAGGCGATGCTCACACCCGTCGAGCGACTGTTACCGAAGGTGTTGCTGGTGATTTCCACATCGTCCAAACGGGTCCGCAACTGAGGCTGCAAAAAGGGACCATTGGTGGCGAAGACCGTGTTTCCACTCATCGTGAAATTGGAGTACAGCAACTCGGCCGAACCATCGCGGAACATGTTGGTCAAGACAATTCCGCGCGGTCCTCCGGTGGTGGCCGACGTGACCAGATTGATGTAGTTGTCGCTAATGGTCACGTTTGCGATTTCGGCCTTGACCGATTTCGTCGCATTGTCGGTCGACTCGCCAAACACAATGCCGTTCATCTGAGCGGACACCGTGGAGTTGGTATAGATCCAGTTGTTCCGGATCGTGATGTTCGCCCGGTAGGCGGTCGAAGAGTCTCCCGGCTTGGTCGAGGTGGCATTGGTCCGCGTATTGATCGCATCGCGGGCCGGGCTCCGGGGATTGATGGCGAAACCATCGATGGTCACATCATTGGCTTCGACGGTCACCACGTAACTGGAACTACCGGCAGTGCCCTCGATGATTGTCTCGCCGCCAGTTCGAGTCGCCCCAGTGGCCTTGACGCCCGCCTGAGCCCCCACCAAGGTCAGCGACTTGGTGATGCTCAGATTTTCCGAGTAGGTGCCGGGGGCGACCAGCACTACATCCCCGGCAGCGGCCGCGTTGATGGCTGGCTGGATCGCGGTGTACTCACTGCCGGCACCGACGAGCAGCACCGTCTTGTCCGAGAACTGCAGTTTCTCAACCTGCCGCACAACCACGGTGTTTGTACCACTCGTGATGCTGATGGCCGGCAAAGAGTCGAACGTG
>CAIOTJ010000535.1 GCA_903861195.1 uncultured Planctomycetaceae bacterium
CAGTTCGGCGACCGGTTCGTCGAGTTCGACCCGTTCTCCTTCCAGGGCGTACCAGCTGGAGATCCGCACGATTTCTCCGGGAGCGCCAAGATCGGGAACCAGCAGGGGAATGGCCATGGTGCTCGCTGCGGACGGTCGCTCACTTGGGGGGAAACAGGGAGGTGCGACAACCGATTCCTGCAGGGCACAATGCCCGACTCGTCATCTGGTCTTACGTCGGAGATGGGGGCAGCGCCAAGTCCCGGGCGGGGACGAGATCGAGATCGGTCCGCGGCGTGGGGGTGGTGCGGTCTGGTGACGTGGGCTCTCCGGCTGTCGCTGCGGTGGGGCGGGTCAGGCTGAGCACGATCCCCAGCGACAGCAGGGTGACGACGAGGTTCGTTCCGCCGTAACTGAGCAGGGGGTGCGGAATGCCCTTGGGGGGGACCAGGGCGGTCACCACCGCGACGTTGATCGCCGCCTGCAGCAGCACCTGGGTCAGCAGGGTTGTGGCCACGATCGACTCGTAGCTGCCGGGGATCAACCGGTTGATCAGCCGCAGGCCGCATCCATACAGCAGGATCCAGATGCCCAGGACAGCCACGGCACCGACCAGGCCCAGTTCTTCGCCAATCACGGCGAAGATGAAGTCGGTATTCGCCTCTGGCAGAAAGCTGAGCTTTTGCTGGCCCCGCCCGATGCCGGTTCCCCAGATCCCCCCGGCGGCCAGGGTCACCAGCGACTGCTTGAGATGCCAGGGGGCTTGGGTCCAGTCGCTCCAGGTCGCCAGAAAGTCATGCACCCGCCGCAGTTGGTACGACTTGTTCAAGACCACCAACACGACGGCGGGCATCGCCACCGAGGCTCCCGCCGCGAAGTACCGCAGGGGCCAACCACTCAGAAAGAGCGTCAACCCCCCTCCCACCAGCACAAACAGGCTGGTTCCCAGGTCGGGCTGCTTCATGATCAGGGGAACCGCCACGAGCAACGGATAGACCACCGGCCAGACCCCCCGCCGCCAGTCGTTCCAGGCCACCCGATTTTTTTGGGCCAGCAAGCCCACCATCAGGGGGATGGCCAGCTTGGCCAGTTCCGAGGGCTGGAACGACAACCCGGCGAAGCGAAACCAGCGCCGGGCTCCCTTGACCGAGGACCCCACTCCGGGAATCAGCACCAGGACCAGCAGCACGATGGTGAGCGCGAAGAACGGCGGGGCGATGCGCCACCAGGTGCGGGCGGGCAGAGCCGCGGCAAGGCAGGCGGCGAGCACGCCGGTCGCCGCATACACCAGGTGCTTCGAGAGATAGATCTCGTCGAGTTGGCTGGGGCGCGAGGTGCCGCTGGCACTGTGCACCATCAGGGTGCCCAGACCCAGCAGCACGGCCACGAGGGCCACGAGCAGCCTTCGCTCCGGTTCCATGAGAGGCGGAATCGGCCGAAGACCGACACGCAATGGAAATTGGGGCGGGTTGTAGCGGTTGTGCGGTTGGGGGGCAGGGAGGGGCGGGAATCCGCCCCCGGATTGTTGGGGGTTCACTCCCGGCCGGTGTAGACCCGGGTCTCGGGATGCGCCGTTTTCCAGGCCCCCCAGGTTGTCTGTTCGAAGGGCAATTCCGACAGGGGCAGGGTCTCGGATTTCTGGGAGTGGCTCTGGCCATTCACGAGCAGTTCCTGGGTTTGGTCGGCCCGCCAGCCTCCCAGTTGGATCATCGGCAACGGCTGCTCTCCGCCGCCGAACACCCGGATCGTCATGGTTCGGCCGCAGCACGAGACCACAACCGGATTCTCCCCCGAGTTGTCATGCAGCAGCGACCGCTGCACTGAGCCGGAAAATGCCTGCAAGACGTAGGCCCGTGGTCGATCGTCGACCATTACCCCGAGGATGGGTTCGGTGTCGGGAATGGACTGCTCCTTGCCCGCGACGAGGGTGTGAACCACCGTTCCCTCGCTGACAAACTTGCTTTCCGTGTACCGCGGTCCGTTGGTGGGGCTCTGCAGGAACTTCCAGGTCACCCAGCCCGCGCCGACCATTCCGGCGAGCACAAACGAGCCAAAAAAAGCGGGCCAGAACCAGTTGCGGAGCACGGCAAGTCTCGCGGGTCGAAGGAAAAGTCCAGAGAGCTACACAGCGGATTGTATGCCCCGGAGAAAACCGGGCAAAGCACAGAGGGGCCGATGTTGGCGGGACGAGTCCTGGTCGCCGGAAAGAGCGTCGCTGCGGGGAGCGTACCTGTCGGTGGGGTCTTTCGCTCTGAGGAACCACTGAGCCCAGATCTGGCTTTCACCGTGCAGCGGCTGGGCAGACTGTTCGCTGGTGTCGACGATGGGGTACCGGGCGGAGCGGCTTAAAGAACCTTCTGGATCGGGGTCGAGGGAGGTTTCTGGAGGCCGTGGTGGCGATGTGCCGGGAGGGAGCGGACCGGGAGCCTCGAAAGCACAGACCGAGAGATCCTGGTCCGGGAAACGGCGGCTCAACCGTTTGGGGTCGGCTGGTGGACCAGAGGATCCCGTCCGGAGGGACACTCGGGGTTGAGACTTAAGCCAGCAGTTCCGGCAAAGCACCGAACTGAGCGGCGGTTTCCTTCAAGCCGGGAGCGCGGTTGAATGTCTCGCGAGGGGCCCCGGCGGCCTGCAGCAGGGTGCAGTAGAGGGCGTTGATCAGCGGATTGGAGAGGGCCCCCGATGCGGGAGGGCTGTACGTCTGGTTGGCAGACGCGCCTGCTCCGGCAACACCGACCGACAGCGGAAACGTCACAACCTGGCCCGCCGCGATCCTGCCTCCCCAATCTCCCACGAGGACCACCGGCCAGTTTTCGCCATGGGTATGCTGTCGATTGGCGCTGTCACTCAGGAACACCAGCAGGGTGTTGTCGAGCATGGTGCCGGGCTTTCCATCGGGCCGGGGCTCGGGAATGGCTCGCAGCTTCGCCAGCAACCGGGCGGCCTGGCCCGCGAGGAAGTGGTGGTACCGGCCCAGCACCTGCCAACCGGAAAGTTTCAATTCCAGGTCGGACTCATTGTGCCCCAGAGAGTGGGTTCCATGGTTGGAAATGCCCGAGTAGGTGGTTTCCAGAGCGCACAATCCCGAAGCGATTGTGACGACATTCGTCAGTCCGGAAATCAGCGCCGCGGCGGCGATCTCGCACTGCCCGGCGGCGATCTCGGTCATGATCACAGGAGGCTTCTCGGGCAATTGGGGGGCGTGGCGGCCCAATTCGCCCCGGTCGCGCAGTTCCGCCAGTTGGTCATTGCGCTGCAAGAGGGAGTCGAGCGCCCCGACATGCTGATCAAGCGACTCTCTCTCGGGGCCGGCGATCTGAGACCGCAGCCGTTTGACATCTCCGGAAATGAAGTCCAGCAGTTTCCGCCGCCGGGCAAAGTCGTTCGCCTGGGCTCCCACGCTGCCGAACAGCGACTCGTAGGCGATCTCGGGGCGCAGGAAGGACGCGATGGGCCGGCCTGGCCCCCAGCCCGAGGAACAGCGGGCTGTCGCCGGGCCAATGGTCATACGGCTGTTGGCCGCAATGCCCAACGCCAGCAGCGGAAACACCGTGGGCTGGATCTTGCCGAGGGCGGCGTCGATCGATTCCCCCACCACCGAGGTCGTTTTGGAGGCGCTCGGCAGGCCAGAGAGCGCGCGGAAACCTCCCCCATGATCCGTGCGCAGGTGGTGGCCCCGCAGGCCCTGAATGACCGTCAGCCGATCCTGGAACGGCTGCAACGGCTCGATTTCGAACGGGAGCTTGAGCCCCTGGATGGGGGTTCGCGTGGTGTTGGCCGTCTCTTTCAGGGGCAGGTCCACAGGTTGGGCGGCCCCCTCGGGAAAGCCGTTGTCGAACAGCAGAAACACCACCCGCCGGGGGGGCACGTACGTCCCGGCCGCCTGGGCCGAGAGCCGGGCGAGCAAGGGGGTCAGCACGAGTCCGGCCGTCCCGGTGGAGACTCCCTTCAGGAAACGGCGACGCGCAAAGTCGGGCATGGAGAGGTCCAGTGGAGGAATTGGCATCAACGGGCGGCCCCGGTCGGGCGGTCGGCCTGTGGGGACGCCGCAGGGCCCGTGCGCAGCAGAAACGCGTCGGAGGTCAGCAACGAAGTGATCAGGGCCCGCATACTGCCGCCGTGGCTCTGATAGGCCTTGTGGGCGGCCAGCAGCGCGGGACCGTCGGCATAGGTCTCATTCCGGCCCAGGAAGTACCGGAAGGCGTGACGCACGAAGACCTGTTCGACCAACGTGGATTTCGCGAGCTTGCGGATCAACTCGTAGGGATTGCGCACGGGCCCATTCAGAGATTGGTCGAGCGCCCCCTCAACCGCGCCGCGGGTGTCGAGAGGCACCTGTTTGTAAATGACCTTCAGAGCCTGGTCGGTCGGCGCAGGACGGCCCCGTCGCAGGGCCCGGTCCAGATCCTGTTGCCGCAATCGGTCAGTGGCCGCCTGGTCCACCACCTGCTCGGCGGTCCGAAACCGGCCGAAATGGTCGAACTGCTCGAACGGCAGACCGAGCGGATCCATCGCCTGATGGCAGTTCCAGCAATACGCCTTGCGGGTGACGCGCATGCGGTCGCGGAGGGTCTGGTACGGCTCGTCGGGAAGCATCGCGTCGACGGTGATGGGCACTTCGGGAATCGAGCCCCCCAGCAGACGCTCGCGGATCCACCGGCCCCGGTGAATGGCGTGATTGTCGAAGTTGCCCGAGTGGGCGATGAGCCAGGCGGGATGCGTCAGCAACCCCAGACGATGCCCGGCCGGCATCTCATAGGGCACATCGGGCGACCAATCGCCCCGGGTCTGGAACTTGAGTTCATAGATCGCGAGGGTGACAGGCACCGCCCCATATTTCTGGAATGGGGTGTCGGGAGGGGTCTGCGGCGAGGCAAACCGTTTGTTGAGGTAATAGGCCTCTTTCTCGAAACGGCGCGGGTCGAAGGTGAGCGCGAACGTCTTGTTGGTGGTCAGCAATTCCCTCAGCACATCGCGGTCCCGGGCGAGCACCCAGCCGACCAGCCGATCGGCATCGGTGACAAAAAACGTGGGGGCCCACGCCGCGATCCCGTGGGCTTGCTGGGTTCGTTCGTCTTTGAAGACATCGGGGGCCGACTCGTAGCCGAAGTAGTCCCGAAAGAACCGCAGCACCCGGGGCTTGGTGATGGTCTCGTCGGCGAGGATGCGCTCGACCTGCCGACGGACTTCATCCACGGTCGACAGCTCCCCCGCGGCGGCGGCCGCGGCAAGAATCGCATCGGGCTCGCGGTCGGTCAGGGTCAATGAGATCGAGCGGGCCAGATCGTTGGGGGGAGGCATGCCGCGGGCCACGCCCCCCGCCGGCCGTTCGATGCGGTAGAAGACCGAGGGGTGGCAGAGCACCGCCGTCAGGAACTGCTCCATCGCCGCCAGGCTCTCGCCGGCCCGCAGCTCCGCGATCAAGAACTCTGTGTACCGGGTGATTTCTTCGGCATCGGGACGGCGGCCCAGCAGAAGCTCGAAGGCCGTCGCGACCGCGGTGGTCACCTGAGTCGATGTGGCCGCGGCCCCCTGTCTGACCACTGCGGCCAAGGGGGCGTACGGCTTGGTCTGGAAGGGGCGGTCCGTCAGGAGAGAGCGGGCGATCCGTTGGCAGGCCCGCAGATGCATCTCGACTTCAGCCTCTCCGACCTGGTGGGAACTGGAATAGTCGGGGAACGACCAGCCAGGCTGGAGTTGCCAGGGAGGCGAGAGGTCGCGCAGCGATGCGTTCGACCCCTTCCCCAGACGGTCGAGGAAAGACTCGTAGGCGTCGTCGCTGAGCCGCCAGACGCGGCTGGGGGTGGCGGCGTCTCCCTCGGCCCGGCCCGAGAACAGGAACTGATGATCGACCCAGTTGCCGTGAGACGACTGCCGCGCCCGCGACTCGTCGACGGGAGAGCCGGCCTCGGCCAGGAGCCTGCGGATCAGGGCCAATGCCCGGCGTCGTTCGTTCGATGCAGGCTGCGCGGCGTCGGCGGGGGGCATCTGGCCGCTTTCGAGTTGTTCGTAGACCCGCTTCCAGACCGCCAGATCGTCCGGCCGGGTGGAGTCTGCCGCGAGGGTGTCGAGCCGCACCTCTCCGGAGGGATCGCCCGAGGCATGGCAGTCGTGGCAATATCGGGCAAAAAACGTTTGGCTCTCAGACGCTGCCAACTCTGGGCCCAGCAGGCTCAGCAACAGGGCCAGTCCAGCCGAGAAGACCCGGCAAGCGGGGTGAGCCAACAGTGGAAGTGGACCTGGTGTCATCGGTGTCTCAGGGGGAACAGCCTGCGTGACGGCCCAGAACCAATGCGCCGCATGGCCCTGGAATTATTGGAGGCGTGATTGCTGCTCCACAAGGGGGAGGGCTTCGAGGTCCGGCGGGAATCTCCGGGTGACGACCTTCACAAAGCCCGTCTGACTCGACCGATCGAGCGACCCAGGCGGGCCGGGCTGACATGCCGCGCAAGCCCCGGGGATGCGAACTCTGTTCCGCGCATCGGGCGGTTTCCCCAGCGGTGGCTCAGCCTTTCACTGAATGTCCGCCACGCCAGCCAAACTGGGCAAACTGGGCCATTTTGGGCGGAGATCTGCGACTGGATTTTCGCCGAGATCCCCGTTGACAGACTTTGGGGTTCGGAATACCGTCCCCGCCCCCTCCTCTCTCCCACTTCCCCCATCGAGACCAAACCGGCTGACCGCTTCCCCTCACAGCGGGAAGTCTTCCGGTCACCCTGAATGGATTCGGATCATACCACGGATTCACGTGCGAATGGAGTCGCCGATGAGTGCCGATCGCCCACAGACCGATCGCTCACAGGATGCAGCGCCCGCCGCGGAACGTCCAATTCCCCTGATCGACCTTGTCGCCCAACATCGGGAGATCGCTCCTGCGGTGCTCGACGCCGTCCAGAAAATCTTCGCCGAGCAGAGATTCATTTTGGGCGATGAAGTGGCCGAGTTCGAACACGATGTCGGCAGCTACTGCGACTCCCGCGAGGCCATCTCCTGCGCCTCCGGAACCGACGCCCTGTTGCTGGCCCTGATGGCGCTCGATATTGGACGGGGTGATGAAGTCGTCACCAGTCCGTTCACCTTCTTCGCCACCGGCAGCAGCATAGCCCGGGTCGGTGCCCGCCCCGTCTTCGTCGACATCGACCCGGTCAGCTTCAACATCGATCCCCGGGCGGTTGAAGAGAAAATCGGTCCCCGCACCCGGGCGATCATGCCGGTCCACCTTTTCGGCCAATGTGCCGAGATGGAACCACTCTGCCGCATCGCCACCCGGTCGGGGCTGTCGATTGTCGAAGACGCCTGTCAGGCCATTGGGGCCGAGTACCAGGGACGCCGGGCGGGTGTTCTGGGAAGCGTCGGCTGTTTCAGTTTCTTCCCCACCAAGAACCTGGGGGGTGCCGGCGACGGCGGGCTGATGACCACCGACGATCTGACCCTCGCCAAACGGCTGCGCCGGTTGCGCGTGCATGGCGATGCGGGCCAGTATGAACACGTCGAAATTGGCATCAACAGCCGGCTGGATGCGCTGCAGGCGGCCGTCTTGCGGATCAAGCTGAAGTCGCTCGATCAGTGGACCCTGGGCCGCCAGCGCAATGCCCGCCGGTATGCCGTGCTGTTCCAGGAGTACAACCTGCTGGATGCGATCGAACTGCCGGTGGTTCTGCCGGGCCGTCGGCACGTCTACAACCAGTACTGTGTGCGGGTGCTGGACGGCCGCCGCGATCAGGTGCTGAAGTCGTTGCGGGAACAGAAGGTGGGTTGCGCCATCTACTATCCCAAGCCGCTGCATCTGCAGACCTGTTTCGCCGACCTGGGGTACAAGGCGGGCATGTTGCCCCATTCGGAACGGGCGAGTGCCGAGGTCTTGGCACTGCCGATTTATGCCGAGCTGTCGGCTGATGACCAGGAACAGGTGGTGCGGTCGATCGCGCGGGCCCTGGGGCGTACGCCGAAGCGTTCGCTGCAGAGCGTATTGGCCGGCCCCAACCGCCGTCCGGGAGTTCCCGCTCCGTTGGTCCGTTACAACACCGAAGAGTAGCCCGTCCCGACGGGTTTGCTTCGTTCTGTCGACAACCCGGTCTCGGGTGGTGCGCTGCTCTGCGGCACCACCCGAGACCGTTGTGTTTTTGAGGGGTGCCGCGGGGCGGATGCCCAACGCGGCAACAGCCGCGAGTCAGCGCACAGCTCCGCCATTGGCGTTGATGACCTGCCCGGTCAGGTAGCTGGCTTCGTCACTGCAGAGAAACCGGGCGAGATTCGCGAGATCTGCGGGAGTTCCCCAGCGGGCCAGCGGGGTTTCCCGCAAGACCCGTTGCTGCCATTCGTCGCGGGCCTGCTCTCCCCAGGCTGTCTTGATCCAGCCCGGGGCGATGCAATTGACCCGCACCCGGGGGGCCATGCTGACCGCCAGGCTGCGTGTGAAGCCCATGATGGCGTTCTTGGCCGTCGCGAAAAGTTCTCCCGAAGCCCCTTCCATGCCCCGGTCGGCCTGGTCCCAGCCGATGTTGAGGATCACCCCTCCGCGGCTGGCATTCATTCGTTCGGCGACTTCCCGCCCCAGCAGCACGGTGGCCCGCACGTCGATGTCCCACAGCAGCCGCAGTTTTTCGGCATAGGGAAGGCGGGCATGGTCTCCGGTCAGCAGATCGACCCCGGCATTGTTGACCCAGATATCGACGGAGTTCGCCGCCACCCAGGCCTGGTCGATGAGGGGGCGGTAGGTTTCGGCATCGGCGAGGTCCGCCTGCAGCAGGGTGGTGGTGGTCCCCAGCCGCTGGCATTCGCGGGCGGTTTCCTCGGCCCCCGCGCGATTGGCCCGGTAGTGCAGCAAGACCTGGGCCCCGGCGCGGGCGAATTCGAGAGCAATCGCCCGGCCGATGCCAGATGATGCACCGGTGACCAGCGCCCGTCGACCAGAGAGGGAACAAAAGGGCAGAGAATCGACGTGTGAGGGCATGGACCCCAACCGGGTGAGGAGGACCAGAACAGGGCCGTCTCGTCCGGAACAGGTCGGGAGACGGCAGTCAAAACTTCTTCAAAAGCCAGATCATACGTCACTCCGCAGAGAGACTGAGAGCCAATCGGGGGTTGGTCAATCGATCAGCCTTTGGGTGTTCTTTTGGCCACATTTGCCAATTGACGTTCCCCTCCCGTGTGTTAGAATTGGGCGACACATTAAGTCGCGTTGATGGGCTGCCGCCGTGATTCTGCGGCGTTCTCTGATCCCATCTTGAGTGCAGCCTGATCGCGCGACGGCGAGTGTTGCAGGGTCCGTGGTTCCATGGGCCGGCACCTGTTCCTGTCTGAAGTTGTCTCCACAGTGCATCACCCAGGTTGACTCGGCCGCGTGGCCGGATCGCAGAGGGTCTTTCTCCAAAGGGGAGAGGCTGTTGCTGGCGGTCTGGCTGTCCGCCGGCGGGAATTTCCTTGGGGCGCCTGTCGGAAATTCATCATCTGGGCAAAACGCTCAGGGAAGTGCTGTTTGCCAGATTCATTTTCCAGTGTGGATGGAGCTGCGGGGTCAGAAGGCCGCGCGGACCATCTCCCCCGGACTCCGGGAAGAAAGATTGAGGATCCCATGATTTCGAACACCCTGGACCCCGTGGCGGGCCCCCCGTCCATCACCGAGATGCCCGAACGTCTCGAGCAGAACCTGGTGCAGGTCTTCAAGCTGCTGTCGGACGAAACGCGGCTGCGCATTCTGTACTATCTCTCGCAGGCGGGAGAGATGCATGTGACCGCCCTGTGCGACCGGTTGGGGCAGAGTCAGCCCGCGGTCTCGCACCATCTGGCGCTGCTGCGGGTCTCGGGCCTGATTGAGGCCCGCCGCGATGGCAAGCACAATTTCTACTCGGTAAAAACCGGCCATTTCCACCAGTTGATGGTCGATCTGCTGGCCGCTTTCGGCGAGCAGGGGGAAATCAAGTTCGAAGACTTCGTCGTTTCCCAGACGCGGTAGGCTTGCCGGGGCGACCGCCCCCTCAGGGCCGGGACCTGACCGGGCCATCCGCCAGGGGTGAACCTCGAGGCTACCGTTTTCCAGACCCCGGTCAGCAAATCGGCTGAACGGGGTTTTTCTCATATCTCCGCCCGCTTCCCTTGTCGCGGGCCGTGCAGTACACTCCCGACATCCGTCCAAACCTGCCAGCTCCCTCGGGCTGGCACATTTTTTGCGCTTCGAAAGGTTCGGCTCCCGGCACGGGCTCTCCGCACCTTCGAGCCTGCGACGAAAGTCGCCGTTGTTTGCTCACCCACATCATGGATTGCACCGCGAAACTCGCCCTGGAAGATGGCCAGGTGTTTGCCGGGCGCGCCTTTGGCGCGACGGGGGAAGTCTTTGGTGAGGTCTGCTTCAATACCAGCATGACCGGGTACCAGGAGATCCTGACTGATCCCTCTTACTGCGGCCAGATCGTGGCAATGACGTATCCCCAGATCGGGAATTACGGCATCAACGATGTCGACGCAGAAAGCCGACGGGTGTTTCTCAGCGCGTTCGTCATTCGGGAGCTCTGTTCCCGTCCCAGCAACTTCCGTTCTCGTCAGGACCTGGCCGGTTTTCTGCGCGATCAGAACGTGCTCGGAATCGAAGGGGTCGACACGCGGCGGCTGGTGCGTCACCTGCGGATCCGCGGGTCGATGAATGGCGTGCTCTCGACCACCGATCTGGACGATCAATCACTGGTCGCCAAGGCCCGCAACAGCCCTGGCCTGGTGGGCCGCGACCTGGTCCGCGAGGTGATTCCCTCCCAGGCGTACGAGTGGAATGAGGGGTTGTCTCCCTTCTCGGAGTTGGCGACGCACGCCACCCCCGCACTGTCGGCCCGGTCGCCGCATGTGGTGGCCATTGACTACGGCATGAAATGGAACATTCCCCGCTGCCTGCGGGCCCGGGGATGCAAGGTGACGGTCGTGCCCGGGACGGCCACCGCCGCCGAAGTGCTGGCCCACCAGCCCGATGGGGTGTTTCTCTCGAATGGTCCCGGCGATCCGCGGCCTCTCGAGTACGCAATCCAGACGATCCGCGATCTGCTGGGGAAGAAGCCCGTGTTCGGCATCTGCCTGGGCCAGCAACTGCTGGGTCTGGCGGCGGGCGGAGAGATTTACAAGCTCAAGTTCGGACATCGCGGTGCCAACCAGCCGGTGTTGAACCACCGCACCGGCCGGGTGGAGATCACCACCCAGAATCACGGGTTCGCCCTGGCGAGCGAGACGCTCCCCAACAACGTGGAGGTGACACACCTCAATCTCAACGACCGGACGGTCGAGGGGATTCGGCTGAAGGATGTGCCGGCGTTCGCGGTGCAGTACCACCCCGAGGCCGCGGCCGGCCCCCACGACAGCCACTATCTGTTCGACGAGTTTGTGCGGATGCTGCCCGCGGGCTGAGCGATCACGGGGAGTGTCCGGGGACTGTTGGCCCTGGCCGACACCGAGTGGAGACCGAGGCATGGCGGACCGTCAGGCGTTTCTCGACCATGTGCGCGAGCAGGCGGCCAAGGGGCGAGCGTATCGCGTGGCCCTCAATCCCCACGCCACGCACACCCAGTCGTATGTGGGCTGTGGTCCCGACAAAGTGGGGGCTCTGCTGACCGAATGGCAGGGTGTGGGGGGGGAAGGAACTCGCGTCTCGGGTTGGTCGGCGGCCCGGGCGTGGGTCAGTCAGTTTGTGCTCCAGCACAGTTGCCAGCGGATCATTCATTGGCAGCATGAAGTGCTCGACCGGCTCGATGTGGGCCGGGTCTGCCGGGACGCCGGCTGCGATGTCTGGAACTGGGGGGACCTGGCGCGCGACGCGGAAGCGACCCGCTGGCAGCGGGCCTTCGCGGCCGATCTGGGAATCACCAGTGTCGATTGGGCGATCGCCGAGACTGGGTCGCTGGCGCTCTTCGCCCAGCCCGACCAGGGGCGGGTGGTCAGCCTGTTGCCCAAGCGGTATCTGGCCATCATCGAGCCGTCGCAGATTCTGCCCGATCTGTTCGACCTGTTCGCCCGGCTCGAAGAGCGCAAAGCCGAGCTCCCTTCAAACATGGTGCTGGTGACCGGCCCCAGCAAGACGGGGGATATCGAACTGAAACTGACCACGGGGGTGCATGGCCCGGGGAATGTGCATCTGCTGGTGGTGGAGAACACTGCAGCCAGCTGAGTTGGGCCCATCGTTGGTGGCAAACCGGCTGTTCTCAACACACCCTCCGCGCACGAAGTCCGATTCATGCATCAGGCAAAAAGGACAGGTGAACCCGAAGTCCCAGCGCAGGCAGGGACGGAATTTCAGATAGCCCTGGCGTCCATGGACTGGCCGGGGACGATGTCGGCGCTCAATCGGCGACGTCGGGGGTTTCGTCTGCGGCGGCAGAATCTTCATCTCGGCCGGTCAACTCGCGTGTCGGATTCAACAGGCTGTGCAGGGTTCCCAGGGGGACCGACAAACTGCCGAGAAAACGTTGCTCGATGACAGCCGCTTCAGCCTCCTGCAGAGCACGCAATTGCGCGAGTTTGCTGCTGACCAGACGCCGCAGTTTCGCGTCCTTGGGGCGCGTCATCTGATCTGCGGTCAAAACGGCCAGTTCGTCATACAGCTGATTGATGGGGTCGTGGGAAGGGGGGCTGCCGGAGCTGGCAATGGGGAAGCGTGGGGGATCCCGGAACGGCTCCGGCTGGTCATTCGAGGCTGCGTCGCAGCCCCCGGTTTGGAGGCTCTCAAGACGCAGTTCAACACGCTGTTGTGCAGCGCCGCCGCAACCCGCAGGTTTTCTTTCAGAAAGTCGATGGCCTGTCTGCGAGTTTGGCCGAGACGAGCGGTGCCGAATTCAAACCAGCCCGCTTTCTGTTGCACGACATGCCGCTCGAGAGCAAAGTCGAACAGGGCAGTCACAGAGACTTGGCCGGTTTGTCCCGCGGCGATTTTCCCCCGACCTAAGGTCGAGGCCATGCGGCCGACAACTTAAGATCTCTTGTGGGTGGCTGGCTGAATTCCGCGCATGGTAAAGTGCCGCGAAAGCGGCAGGAAACAGTTCTGTGAAACGCCACCCGCGATCCTATCGGCTGACAAACGTTTCGAACGTGTGGCGTCGCAACCAAAGTCACCGTCTGGAAATGATCAATTCAAGATGTTTCCGTGAGGCGGGCGATGCGGATCGCAGGCGTGCGGGCCGATTGCCGACAACCAGCGTGTCCGACCTCCCCGACGAAGAGGCGGGGAACCCGGCAGGGCGGATGGTCGGACAACACGCTCTGGGTTTGGTGGGGACCCCTTTCCACCCGCCCCCGCCACCCTCGCCTTGTGAACTCCAGCACAGTAAATTGAATGGGGTCACACGGAGGTGGAGAACTGGTTCTCCGCCCGCAACTGGCGAGGGAGTCTGGCGGCATGCGGTTGGAGCAGTTTCATCCTCTCATCCAGCGGTGGTTCTTCAGCCGGTTCGCGGGTCCCACCGAACCCCAGCAGGCGGGCTGGCCCCGCATTCAGGCGGGCGAACACACGCTGATCGCCGCCCCTACGGGCTCGGGCAAGACTCTCACCGCGTTTCTGGCCGCCATCGATCGGCTGGTGCGTGAGGCCGAGCGGGGTGAGCTGCCCGCCGAAATGCGGGTGGTTTACATCTCGCCGTTGCGGGCGCTCTCGAACGACATGCAGCGGAATCTCGAAACCCCGCTCGCCGAGATTGCCCAGCTCGCCCGGGAACTCAACGTGGCGTTTCCCGGCATCACAGTCGGACTGCGGACGGGAGACACCTCGCCCCGGGACCGGGCCCGCCTCATCCGGAAACCCCCGCATATCCTCGTCACAACTCCCGAATCGCTGTTCCTGCTGCTGACCAGTCCCCGGGGCCGCGAACGCCTGCAGACGGTCGAGACCGTCATTGTCGACGAGATCCACGCCCTGGTCCGCGACAAACGGGGCTCGCACCTGGCCCTCTCTCTCGAACGGCTCGACAGTCTCTGCGGCCACCCGGTGCAGCGCATTGGGCTCTCCGCCACCCAGCGTCCCCTCGAACGGATGGCTGCCTTCCTGGTGGGAGGCGACGAACAGCAGATTCTCGCCTGGAACGGCGCGGGGCAGGTTTCCACCCCTGGAATCGAAGTCCCCCGGCGGGACGGCAGTCGGGAAACCAGCGGCACCACGACTGTGTCCGCGGGCGACATGGCTCCAGCGGTCGAGACGGCGGCCGAACCGCCGGCGGTTCCTTTGCCGGTGGCGGCGATTGTGGACGTCGGCCACCAGCGGCAGCTCGATCTCGACGTGGAGATCCCTCCCAGCGAACTGGGGGCGGTCTGCATGCACGAGCAATGGGCCGAGCTCAACGCCCGTCTGGCCGAGCTGATCACCACGCACCGCAGCACGCTGATCTTCGTCAACACGCGGCGGCTGGCGGAACGGATCACCCATTCCCTCACGCAGATTCTGGGGGAAGACGCGGTCAGCAGCCATCATGGATCGCTGGCCGCCGAACGCCGTCACGACACCGAACAGCGGCTGAAAAATGGCCAGCTCAAAGCGGTGGTGGCCACCGCCTCGCTCGAGTTGGGGCTCGACATCGGGTACATCGACCTGGTCATTCAGATGGGTTCCCCCCGCTCGATCGCCACGTTTCTGCAGCGGGTGGGTCGGTCGGGGCATGCCCTGGGGCTGATTCCCAAGGGGCGTCTGGTCGCTCTCACCCGCGACGAACTGATCGAATGCCTGGCGCTGTTGCGGGCGGTCAAAGGGGGCCGGCTCGACGCCACCCCCATTCCCCTCGCCCCGCTCGACATTCTCGCCCAGCAAATTGTGGCGGAAGTTGGCTGCCAGGAATGGCAGACCGACGACCTGTACCAGTTGGTCTGCCGGGCCTGGCCCTATCGGCAGCTCTCGCGGCGGGACTTCGAAGACACCCTCGCCTACCTCAGCGAGGGGATCACCCCCACCAACCGCGGGCGGGTCTTTTTGCACCACGACCAGGTGCAACGCCGGGTGCGAGCCCGCAAGGGGGCCCGGTTGATCGCGGTGACCAATGGCGGGGCGATTCCCGAGATTGCGTCGTACCGGGTGGTGGCCGAGCCCGACCAGACCGTGGTGGGAACGCTCGATGAGGATTTCGCCAGCGAGAGCCAGGCGGGAGAGGTCTTTTTGCTGGGGAACACCTCGTGGCGCATCCTGCACGTCCGGGGGAATGACGTCACCGTGGCTGATGCCGGCGGGGCGCCACCATCGATTCCCTTCTGGCGCGGCGAGGCACCGGGCCGCACGCTCGAACTGTCCGAAGAAGTCTCGGCTCTGCGGACCGAACTGGAAGCGCGCGTGGACGACCCCATCGCCTGCCGGGCCTGGCTGCAGGCCGAGACCGGCGTGGGAGACGCGGCCGTAGCCCAGGTGGTCGAGTACTCCCGCGCGCAAAAAGGGGCGATTGGGCTGCTTCCTACCCAGCGGCGGGTGGTCTTCGAGCGGTTCTTCGATGAGTCGGGGGGGATGCAGCTGGTGATCCACGCGCCGTTCGGGGCCCGTATCACCAAAGCCTGGGGGCTGGCCCTGCGGAAGCGGTTTTGCCGCAGCTTCGACTTCGAACTGCAGGCGACCGCCGACGATGACGGCCTGATTCTCTCGCTCGGGCCGCAGCACAGCTTTCCGCTCGAGAGCATGTTTCCCATGCTGCACGAGAACAATGTCGCCAAGCTGCTGGAGCAGGCGCTGCTGTATGTTCCCACGTTCCAGACCCGGTGGCGGTGGAACGTGACGCGGGCCCTGCTGGTCTCGCGGATGAAGAATGGCAAGAAGGTCCCCCCGCCCATCCAGCGGTTCCGCGCCGATGACCTGCTGACCGCCGTCTTTCCCAAACTGACCGGCTGCCAGGAGAACATCACCGGCGATCACGTGCTGCCCGACCATCCTCTGGTAAGGCAGTCGATGCACGATGCGCAGCAGGAGGCGCACGACCTGGAGGGACTGCGGATGGTGATGGAACGGATTGCGCGGGGTGAAATCGAACTGGTCGCCCGCGACACCCGCGAACCCTCTCCCTTCTGCTACGAGTTGCTCAACGCCAATCCCTACGCCTTCCTCGACGGGGGGGAGGCGGTGGAACGCCGCAGCCGGGCGGTCGCCACCCGCCGGTCACTCACGGTCGAGAGTGTCTCGGATCTCGGCCGGCTCGACCCCCGCGCCATCGCCACGGTCTGTGCCGAGGCGCAGCCCCTGGTCCGCTCGCTCGACGAACTGCACGACCTGCTGCTGGGCCGGTTGGCGATTCCCGTCATAGGCGAATTGCACGAATGCCGTCTGTCCGGCGCGTGGGACACCCTGTTCGCCCAATTGGTCGCCGAGGGGCGGGCGACCATTTACCAGCGTGCCGATGGCGTCCGCTTCTGGGTGGCGACCGAGCGGGTTCCCGCCGTCATCGCCACCTTTCCCGAGGGAACCTGTGCTCCCCCCGTACAGGTCCCCGACACGGTCCGCCAAGACTGGGACGATCTCGAAGCCCGGCTGACCCTGCTGCGGGGCCTGCTGGAGGTGTGCGGGCCGGTGACCAGCGGCGACATCGCCGGCTATCTGCAGTTGCCCGAGCACCAGATCACGGCCAACCTCGAGGCGCTCGAAGGGGAGGGGGTGGTGCTGCGCGGCCGATTCCGGTCGCCGGCGCCGGCCGGTGGTTCCGCGGCGGGACCGGTGGTTGTGGCCCCTTCCGCACCAGCGCTCGCCACGGAGGGGGAAGCAGAGAGTTGCGGCGACCATCATCACGAGCCGGTGCCGCATGTCCCGGCCACCCCCGATATTGAATGGTGCCATCGAAGGCTGCTGGCCCGCATCCATCGGCTGACGATGGAGGGGCTGCGCAAGCAAATCGAACCGGTGACGGTCGACGTCTTCCTGCGGTTTTTGACCCGGCATCAGGGCCTGCTCGACAACAGCCAGCGGACTGGAGCGGCGGGGGTGTTCGAGGCATTGTCGCAATTGCAGGGGCTCGATCTGCCCGCCGTCGCCTGGGAGCGCGATCTGTTGCCCATCCGGGTGTGCGGCTATCGCGGCGAATGGCTGGATGAACTCTGCCTGGCGGGGGAAGTGGGCTGGGGACGGCTGTATCCCCCCCGCCGGTCTCCGGACCGTCCGCGCCCCATCGCCAGCCTCACACGAGTCGTGCCGTTGTCGCTGTTCCTGCGCAGCGATCTGGGCTGGCTGCGGACGACTCCCGCCGATCCTGATCTTGCGACCCTGAGCACGCCCGGCCGTCAAGTGCTGGAATTGCTCTCCCAGGAAGGGGCGATGTTCGCGGCGGACCTGTTGAGCGAAACCCGCATGTTGCCGCAGCAATTGACCGACGTTCTGGGCGAGTTGGTGGCGCAGGGGCTGGTGACCGCTGACGGGTTTGCCGGTTTGCGGGCCCTGGTCCGACGGGAAGAACCGGCCCCCGCCACCGCGGCCTCGGCACTCCCCCGGCGGCGGACACCCCTCGCCGGTGCCGGTCGTTGGTCGCTCTGGCGATCGCGAGGCACCCGAACGGGCGAGGGATCGGCAGATTCACCAGCGAAGGTGGAGCGGAGCCGGCTGACCACGGAAGAAGTGACCGCCTGGGCCTGGCAACTGCTGCGGCGCTGGGGAATCGTCTTTCGCGACCTGCTCGAACGCGAGCCGGGCGCCCCGAGTTGGTTTGAACTGCTGCAAGTGCTGCGGCGGCTGGAGGCGCGGGGCGAGATTCGGGGCGGGCGGTTTATTACCGGCGTGGGAGGGGAACAGTTCGCTTTGGGAGACACGGTGCGTCAGCTGCGGCAACTGCGCGACGAGGGGCCCCGGCAGGAGTTGGTGGTTCTGACCGCGGCCGACCCCCTGAATCTGGTGGGTCTAGTGACCCCGCACGACCGCGTTCCGGCCACGGCCTCGAATCGCGTGGTGCTGCTCGACGGGGTGCCGGTGGTGTCGGTCGTGGGGCGCGAAATCCGCTGGATGGGACCGCCGCATCCGGCGGTGGAAGAGTGGTTGCGCACCGCGGCCGGTACCGGAGCTTTCGATCTGGTGCCCGACGAAGAGCCCGGAGGGGAGACCAAACCTCCGATCCCTCCCGGGGAGGTTGCTGTTGTTGCCTCGGCTGCTCCGGTGGAACGACCGCGCCAGCGCACGCTGCTGACGGTCGAGCCGGCTGCGGAGGAAGCGTTGCCACCGCCGCCCCATGCGCGGGTGCCACGGATCAACCCGGAATTGCCTCCTCCCTCCCCCCGGCGCAGCAAGAGTCTCGAGAAACTGCAGGCGCGGCTGGCCCGCAAGAAGAAGCAGCCGCCCCCCGGCCCTCCCGACAAGATCCCCCGGCCCCGCTGGTAAGCGGCGCCTGGGGCGGGCTATTCTCCTCACGATACAGACAGATCGACACCACCCGGGGTCTCCCGGGACCAGGAACAACAACGGATGGCGACCGAGACACTGCGGATTGGATTTATTGGCGCGGGGAAAATGGCCACGGCTCTGGCCCAGGGCTGGATCCAGGCGGGCATCTGCCCCGCCCAAAACATGCTGGCCAGCGACGTGTATCCCGCCGCCCGCGAGGCGTTCACCCGTGACACGGCGGTGGCCACGGTCGACACCAATGGCGCGGTGGCCCAGGTCTCGCAGGTGCTGATTCTGGCGGTCAAACCGCAACAGTTTCCGGCGATGCTGGCCGAGATCCAGCCCCACCTGGAATCACGTCCGCTGATCATCTCGATTGCGGCGGGCATGCCCCTGCAGCGAATGGCCGATCTGCTGGGGTCGGGGCACCGGCTGGTGCGGGTGATGCCCAACACCCCCTGCCTGGTGGGGTCCTCGGCCTCGGCGTTTTGCCTGGGGGGAGCGGCGAGCGAGTCGGACGGGGGGTTGGTGCAGAGACTGTTGGGGGCGGTGGGTCTGGCGGTGAAGCTGCCCGAGCCGTTGCTCGATGCGGTGACGGGTCTGTCGGGCAGCGGCCCGGCGTATGCCTGCCTGATGATTGAGGGACTGGCGGACGGCGGGGTGCGGGCCGGTCTGCCGCGCGACGTGGCGTTGAAACTGGCCGCGCAGACCTTGCTGGGGACCGCCCAGATGGTGTTGCAATCGGGGCAGCACCCGGGGGTGCTGAAAGATGCCGTAGCCAGCCCGGGAGGCACGACGATTGCCGGGCTGCATGAACTCGAGCGGGCGGGCGTGAGGGGCGCGCTGATGAATGCCGTGGTTGCCGCCACCCAGCGCTCGCGCGAGCTGGGGCAGGGGTAGCCACTCCACCACGGGGCGCATCGAGGCACCGCGACGCGGCGAATCGAGCGGCTAGAGCTTCGCAGGGAAGACTTCGGCCGCGAGCTGCTCGGCCTTGGTGACCATGTCTCCCAGCACGTCGAGACCCTTCTGCCAGAAGCCGGGTTCCGAAATGTCGGCCCCCGCCTTCGCCAGCAGCCGTTCGGGGGCGTCGATCGAGCCCGATTCGAGCAGTTCGAAGTATCGGGGCACGAATCGCTTTCCCTCTTCCTGGTACATTCGATACAGAGAGAGCACCAGCAGCTCTCCGAAGACGTAGGCGTAGCAGTAGAAGGGGGTGTGAACGAAATGCGGGATGTAGGCCCAGCCCCAGCGGTATGGCTCGAACATGTCGACCGCGTCGCCGTACAACCGGCCGTTGGCCTGCCACCAGAACTCGCACAACTGCTCGCTCGAGAGCCGTTCCTGGCGGCGGGCGTTGTGGACCAGTTGCTCGAACCGGGTCAGCACCGTCTGGCGGAACACCGTGGCGAACGCATCTTCGATTTTGCTGCAGAGCAGCCCCAGCCGGACTTGCGGATCGCGGGTGGTCTCCATGACGTGGTCGAACGTCAGAAATTCGCCCATGACGCTGGCGGTCTCGGCCGTAGTCAGCGGGTGATGGAAGTTGAAGTAGGTCTGCTTCCGCGACAGGTACTGGTGAATGCCATGCCCCAGTTCGTGGGCCAGGGTTGAGACGTCGCGCAGCTTGTCGGTCCAGTTGACCAGAATGTAGGGGTGCACCGAGGGGATGGTGCTGGCGCTGAAGGCCCCGCCCCGTTTGGTGGGGCGCACCTCGGCGTCAATCCACCGCAGATCGAAGAACTGCTGGGCCACCTCGCGCATCCGGGGATCGAACCGCTCGAAGGCCTCGAGCACTGTCTCGCGTCCCTCGGGGAAACTGCAGGAGGGCATGTTGGCAGCCACCGGGGCGTACTGGTCGTAGGTGGCCAGCTTCGGCAGCCCCAGCAGCCGGGCCTTGAGCCGGTAGTAGCGGTGCGCAATGGGGTAGTTCGCCTCGGCCACATCGAGCATGCGGTCGACGACGGCGGGGGCCACCTCGTTGGCGAGATGCCGGCTGTTCATGGGACCGGTGTGGTGCCGCACCTGATCGTTGATGGCGTGGTCCTGGGCGACGGTGTTCAGTACGGAAGACAACACCAGTTCGTGCCTGGAAAGTTCGTCGAACAGGCACTGCTGGGCGGCCCGGCGGCGGTCGCGTTCGGGGTGATAGTTGAGGGCCAGCACCTGGGGTTGCGACAGAGTCTGGCGCTCTCCCCCGTAATCGAACTCGTACCGCAACGCCGAGACGAATTCGTCGAACAGGTTGGTCCAGGCGGCGCGGGCCGTCAGCGACTTCTGGTTGAGCAGCAACTCTTCCGGCTCGCTCTTGGTGTGCGGGCGGTACCGGCGAGCGCTGATCAGATAGTGGGCGTAATTCCGCAGGACGGGGTCGACCGCCAGGGCCTGGGCCCGGGCGTCGTCCACCGCCAGCCACTCCAGATCGAAAAACGTCAGTTCGTTTTCACGCTCGACCAACTGCTGGCGGATGCGGTCTTCCAGGCGACGACCGGCATCACAGGCGGTATCGGCGGCGGTGATCAGCCCGGCATACGCCCCCAGCCGCGACATCAACTCGCAGATCGCCTCGTACTCCTCCAGCACGTCACGCAGGGCGAGGGGAGAGAAATCGGCGCGGGAGAAAAAACCGCGATGCTGGCCAAACGCGGCACAACGGGTGGCCAGGTCCTGCAGGTGCTGATCAATCCGTGGATCGTCCACACCGCGATAGAGATCGCTGAGGTCCCAGACAACGCCTTGGGCAGTTTCGGCCATGATCCTTGCCGTGTTTCTCCCGGCTCGAACCGGGGCTGAGGGGAAGTGAAAGTCCAGCCACTGTAGTAGAGACAAACTCCGGTCGGCTGGCCAGTCTCGCCCGGCCCGTGGGAGAAGGTCTGGACCGCCGCTCCGAATGACCACGGACGGCGGATCGAGCCACCCGCCAAACATGGCGGTTTTCGCCGCTGTGAGCCTGCCCGATGGGTAGTTCCAGGTGCCGATTTCCGCCGCGAGAACAGGTCCGAGAGACCGGGTTTCAAGCGGGCAGGTGGGAGCCCGGGGGACGGGAGGGATCAGGATGTTGGTCCGCAGGGGACGCGGGTGTCTGGCGCTCCCGTGCGGCCAGCAGGGCCAGAAATCCCAGGGTCATCAGCCAGCCGGTCACCTGGAGGGCGATGGGGAGTTGCGGCTTGGCAAAGGTATACAACACGCCGGGAGCCAGCAGGAACATCCAGATCCAGAGGAAGAGGGCTGCGGCGACGGTTTTGAGTCCCGGGCTGTACTGGGGTTGTTTGGTCACCCGGCAGAGGGTGATGAGGGGCAGAATCAACAGCAGGTCGTCGTACCAGCGATGGTAAATCCAAACCCGGGCGACGATCGCGGTGACCCCCAGCAGCAGCCACAGGTCTCCCCGGCGGTGCAGAAAGATCCACAGGCCGAGGATTCCCAGGATGGCGAGTGAAGCCACCTGGTTCCATTCCGCGAGCTTGGGGGTGGCCAACAGGCTGTGCACATTGGCGTATCCTCCATCGATCGAGCCGACATAGGTGGCGTTGGTCCCCTTGCGCAACCAGCGGAGGATCGGGCTACCGTTCGGATTGGTCGCCGCACCCTGCCGGGGGAGAGCAAGCTTCAAACGCGGGCGTGGCGCTCCAGACGCCTGTTGATCGGGCCGGCCGCCGTAGGTGTCCGGAGGCACGATGCGCTGTGCATTCACCTGAAACGGAACCGCGACGGCGGTCAACGCCAGGTAGAGCGCCGCCACCCACAACGCGGGTTGGTAACCACGAATCCGAAACAGGATCAGCCAGAAGAACGGAGCCGCGATCGTGGGCTGCACCAGCGCGGCCACCATCAGCAAGATTCCGAGCCAGGTGGCGCGAGTCGAGCGTTGGTTCTCGGCCAGAATCAGCACCGCGTTGAGAACCAGGGGCAGCACGAACAACACGAACTGCCCGTTCCCGAGAGCGGCACCGGTCGCGTACGTCGCCCAGGGCAAGATCGCCACAAACCATTTCTCCCAGGAAGTCTGGACCAGGCTGAGCCGGATCAGTTGCCGGGAGAGGAAGCCGACCGAGACCAACGATCCCAGGAACCAGAGGAGCTTCGCGATTGGCCAGGGAAGCCCATTGAAGACCAGGGCCAGCATCGTGTAAGTCGCCGGGGGATACACCGCCTGCCCATACGACTGATAGACCGCCTCCTGGCGAAACCACGAGCGTGTTTCTATGTACCGGTTGTTGATGTCGATGGCCCCCACTGCGGTCCGACCCGGATTGTTCGGATCCCCGACCAGAAAGTAGCGGTAGGTCTGGTAGGACATCCAGGCGATCGCCACCAGGGCCATGCCAGCCACGGTGGCCGCCCGAATTCGACGTTGCCAGGGGACAGATTGACCCCACCGGGCGAGCGGTCCTGGGTCAGCAGCAACCAGGGAGGGCCCGGAATCAGCAAACATTTGGGAGCACACTGTGGATGACGATCGGAAGCACTTGAACGGAGACTGCCGGTGGGAACGGAACCGGTCCCGTCGGTGGCCAGATCCGGAGACACCGCGAAACCGCAGGGCCCCCGAGGATGTCCCCCTCGCCGAGGTCGCACTTTGGCAGCGGAGAGAGTGGCAGTGTTTCCTGTGTTTGAGGACATTTCAGAATAGCGGGCTCCGGCAAGGCCGCGTCAAGCCCTGCCTGGTGAGTGAAGCCGATCTGAGGCAATTGGTTGGGCTCCCGCGTTACGACCCTTACGTCCGCCCACCCCGGTCAGCCGTCCCCCCGAGGCGGGGGACTGGCATCCCGGCAGCGGGTGACCGAGGGGCTGGTTCGACCGAGCACCAGATCGGCCGGCCAGCAACACCCTGTCCCCGGGCCTGGGGCCAGAGCGGGGGGAAGACCAACGTTTCGAGGGGGCCTTTCGAGTCATGACCCCAAACGAGGCGGGAGATCGGCTCGATCCCGGCCGATTGATGCTTGTCTTGATTCGCTGTGATGCGGTAGGGTGGAATGTCTTGCGGTTCACTTTGCGGTTCGATCCACTCCCGGCGGATTTCCTCCCGTGCCTCGTGTTGGTCTGTTCATTCCCTGTTACATCGATCAACTCTACCCCGATGTCGGGTTGGCCACGGTCGAAGTCTTGGAACGTCTGGGAATCGAGGTCGATTTTCCCGAGGGACAGACCTGTTGCGGGCAGCCGATGGCGAACACGGGCTGCACTCCGGCGGCCGCTCCCCTGGCGCACCGGTTCGTGGAGGTGTTCTCTCCCTACGACGCGGTGGTCTGCCCTTCGGGCAGCTGCGTGGCGATGGTGCGGGTGCATTACCACGAGTATTTCCACGGCGATCCCCGCTACGAGGCACTGCGTCCGCGGGTGTTCGAGCTGTGCGAATACCTGGTGGATGTGTTGCAGGTCGACCGGCTGCCGGTGAAGTTCCCGCACAAGGTGGGGCTGCACCAAAGCTGCCACGGTCTGCGCGAACTGAGACTGGGCAGCTCCACCGAGCAGGTTGTAGCCCCATTCAACAAGGCGCGGTCGCTGCTCGAGAAGATCGAGGGGTTGGAACTGGTCGAACCCACCCGGCCTGATGAATGTTGTGGATTCGGCGGGACGTTCGCGGTCAGTGAGGAAGCAGTCTCTTGCCTGATGGGGCGCGATCGGGTGGCCGATCACCTGCGGGCCGGGGCCGAGATCCTCACCGCGACCGACATGTCGTGCCTGATGCACCTCGACGGGTTGATCCGCCGGGACCAACAGCCCTTAAGGTGCATGCACATTGCCGAACTGTTGGCTGGTCGTCCGGCCTGACGGTTCTGACGGCAGGAGGAGTTGCTGGTGCGTTCCCGATTTGACTTGCCTTTGCCGAATTTGACTCCATGACTGGTCATCCCGAACGTGCCGCGCGGTTCATTGAGCTTCCCCAGCGGGCGGCGTGGCACGATCAAAGCCTGTGGTTTGTGAGGGCCCGCCGGGACAAGGCGGTGCGTACGCTGCCGGAATGGGAGTCGTTGCGCGAGGCGGCGGCGGCCATCAAGGCCCATACCGTTTCCCGGCTGGCCGACTACCTGGAGGAGTTCGAACGGAACGCGACGCGGCTGGGGGTCAAGGTGCACTGGGCCCGTGACGCGCACGAGCATAACCAGATCGTGCTGAAGATCCTGGAAGCTCACGGTGTCAAGCGGCTGGTGAAGAGCAAGTCGATGCTGACCGAAGAGTGCCATCTCAATCCGTATCTGGAAGAGCATGGGATCGAGGTGGTCGATACCGACCTGGGTGAACGGATCGTGCAACTGGCTCAAGAGCCCCCCAGCCACATTGTGCTGCCGTGCATTCACAAGAAAAAAGAAGAGATCGGCGAACTGTTCCACGAGCACCTGGGAACCGAAGCGGGGGCTTCGGACCCCCAGTATCTCACGGAGGCGGCCCGGGGACATTTGCGGGACCGGTTTGTGAAGGCGGACGCCGGGCTGACCGGAGTGAACTTCGCGATTGCGTCCACCGGCGGCTTCGTGGTCTGCACCAATGAGGGGAACGCCGATCTGGGGGCTTCGCTCCCGCCGCTGCACATCGCCTGCATGGGGATCGAAAAGCTGATTCCCGCCCCTGAAGATCTGGGAGTGTTCTTGCGTCTGCTGGCCCGCTCGGCGACCGGGCAGGCCATCACCACGTACTCTTCGCATTTCCACGGCCCGCGCGCGGGGAGCGAGCTGCACGTGGTGCTGGTCGACAACGGTCGCAGCCGGGTGCTGGGCCAGGATGATTTCCGCCGGTCGCTCAACTGCATTCGCTGTGGCGCTTGCATGAACACCTGCCCGGTCTACCGCCGCAGTGGCGGACACAGCTACAACGCCGTGGTTCCCGGTCCCATCGGATCGATTCTCGAACCGGCCCGCGACCCGGCGAAGCACGCGTCTTTGCCGCATGCCTGCAGCCTTTGCGGTTCGTGCAGCGATGTCTGCCC
>CAIOTJ010000536.1 GCA_903861195.1 uncultured Planctomycetaceae bacterium
AGCAGTCGCGACGGAACTCGGCCATGAGTAATCACACGGCAGTGGGGAATGAAACTCCAGACACGCAGAGACCTTGAGTGTAGTCGTGAGACATGTGGGGCGTCGACAAGTCTCCGGTGCGGGCGTGCGATGCCAGCGGTCTCGGTTCGCCGCAGCGGTCTGACGGCTGGTGGTGACGCACGTGCCCACCGCCGACCGACAAATCTGTTACGCTTGGCTTTGATGGGTGTGGTTCTGCCCCGTTGGTCAGTTTGGCATCGCATGGATCCCGCGCAATTCGTTCAGCAACCGCTGTTGAGGAGACTGCCCGGGCTGATTTTGGCGCTGTGCCTGGGGTTCTTCTGCCGGCCCGCCGTCACGCGGGCCGAAGACTCGGCACCGGGTGTGCTGCGTCTGCGGGATGGCAGCCAGTTCGACGCCCGCTGGCAGACCGTAACCAGAACGGGGGCGGGGTTGTGGAGCACCCTGGTCTTCGAGGAACCACTGCGTCTGCCTGCCGGGGTCGTCGAAAGCTACTCGCGTCCGATGGCCCGCGCTCTGCCGTTGCCGGAAGAGTTCTGGGAAGCGTTCCTTCAGGATGAGAGCCGGGTCCGTGGGCGGCTGGTCTCGTTCGACCGCCGGCAAGTCGTACTGCAGGGTTTGGTCGGCTCGGAGGAGATTGTGGTGGACAGCCGGTCCGTGGTGGAACTGAGACGCCGGTCGGGCTTGGCGACCGTGGCCTACCAGGGACTCGAGGGGCTGCGGGGCTGGCGTGATGAATGGGGCCGTTCCCAGGCGTTCGACCGCCGCGGCGCACTCCTTCTCGAAGGCCCGGGCATTCTGGGCTGCGATGTGGGGCTCCCCGAACGTTCAGTCAGTGATGTCGAAATCAGTTGGCGCGGACGGCCGAATTTCGGAATGCAGTGGGGAGTCCGCACCCCGGAGGCCACCCCGGCCAATGGCGAGCCCCAGACCATCCTGGCACGGGAACCCAGCCTGGAGGCTCCCCCGGAAGAAGAACAGGTGGCCGACCCCGCCGAACTCAGACCGTTCAACCTGGAAGTGCATCGTGGCGAATTGTTGGCCCTCGCCGAGAGCCAGCGGGGAGTCATCCAGCAACCGGTTCAGACACTCAGTGAGCCCGGCGGCCGACTGGGCATCCGCGTTTACCTTGACCAACGCGCGGGACGGATGGTGGTGACCACCCCGACCGGCAAGGTGTTGTGCGATCTCGCGGCCCCCGAACCGCGCCGGTCCGCCGGGGGAGCGGTGCGGTTGGTCAATGGCCGGGGGGCGGTGCGGCTCGAACGGTTGCGAGTGCTGCATTGGGACGGGCGGCTCCCGGCCCCCGCGAAAGAGTCGGCGGCCATGCCGAAGTCGCCTCAACCACGCGAGCGCACCATCGAACTCTCCGCTCGGGACGAGGCGCGATTCGATCGCGAGTTGGGAGGTTGGCTGGTGAAAGCTCGTTCCTCACAACCCATTCCCGAGTCGGAGATTGACCTCGTGGTCCGCTCGCCGGCGGAGAGGGCCCCATCCAAGCCTGGGGAAATTCAGGGTTCGGTGATTGAACTGGTCGATGGCAGCCAGTGGCGAGGGGAGTGGCGCGGGGAACCTGGGCACATCGTGTTGTCGCAACCTCCGCTGGTGCGTCCCTGGGAGATTTCAGCCGACGCCATCCGACGCATCACCTGGGAGGGAACCCGAACCGATGCCGCTCGCACCCTGTCAGGCGGTGTCCCCGGGATTCTCCAGAATCAGACCGTCGCGCTGGCGGGAACACTGGTGGGAGTGCGGTCGACCGAGCGGGGCCCCCGGCTGGAATGGCAGCCCCCGCTGGGAATTCCCGCCGGCCTTCTCCGGCCGACTATCTCCGCACGTCTGCTGTTCCGTGAAGAGACTTCGCGACGGGGTCCACGCGCCACCCCAGGTGGACGGGAAATCGATGGGGAAGCCACCGTGTCCGACGCCAGTCAGGATCCTTCGTCCAACGCGCCTCGACTGTCGTTGCGATTGATGACCGGCGAGACCATCGCCTGCCAGACGGTTGGCTGGCAGGATGAGAAATTGAAAATCACGCTGCCGAATGGAGAACCCCTCGAATTCGCCGAGTCCGATCTGCAGTCGCTCGACTTCATGGCGGCCGATCCGGATGGCTCGGCCCTGTCAGGCGCTCTGCGCGAGGCGTTGCTGACAATTCCCCGGCAACGGCAGGGAAATCCTCCCACGCATCTGGTCCGCTCGCAAACCGGTGATTTTCTGCGCGGACGTCTCAGCGGGATCGATGCCCAGGAGATCGTTCTCGAAGTGCGCGGTCAAAAGCAGCACCTGCCGCTGGCCGTGGTGGCTGCGATTGTCTGGCTGCATCCTCCCCCGGAGCTTTCGGAAAAGGGATCGGTCGAGGGTCGTGCGGCTCCGGCCCGGCAGCGGCTGCACGCGTGGCATCGGGGGCAGGCGGGCGTGGGGGTCACGCCATTACGCCTCGAGAAGTCGCACCTGGTCTGCGAGGATTCTCTGGGTCAGGAGGTGATTTTGCCGCTGGCGGAACTCGACGGTCTGCTCCTGGGCGATGGGCTGGCCCGCGACTCCCGTGCCCGCGACTCGTGGCGGTGGAAGCCGGCGGTGAAACCGCGATTTCTGGAGGAAGACCCCGGTGAGTCGCGGTAACGACTTGGCGGAATTTCTTCGTAGGACAGGTTTTCCAACCTGTCGAAAACCGGCCCCTCCCTCCTGACTCCCGCTCCCGGGAGGCGTGAAGTTCGCGGATAAAACCCGTCGCTCCCTCCCGCTTCACATTCCCACCATCGCCGTTCCGGCAGGGGGGACCTGCGGCGGCCGGTGGCCGAGAGAGTGGAGCAGGAGAAAGTAGAGCACAAGATCCGTGCGGCGACCGCATGACCGAAATAATGGACCTGTCCCCTTTTAACGTCTCCCGTTGCCCGCGCGGTGAGTCCTCTCACCCGGCCGCCGGCCGGTCGTACGATAGGTTTTCAACCTGTCGCCCCAAGGGCCCACCGGCCCGTCGTACGATAGGTTTTCAACCTGTCGGTCCAAGGGCCCACCGGCCCGTGGAGTCCCAGTCGCTCGACTCCCCACCCCAGACCACACCCCATCAAGTGTCCGCCCCCCGTGCCGTTGGCCGCACGCGTCCTTTCGACAACCCGAAAAACTGGCCCCACCAAAGCACAGCCGCAGGTCCCCTGCTTCTGATCGACTCTCCACTCTCCCTGCTCTCCCCTCTCGGCCGCAGGCCGCCGCACCCCGCAAATAAA
>CAIOTJ010000537.1 GCA_903861195.1 uncultured Planctomycetaceae bacterium
ACACCCAGACCAAACGTTCCGGTGTCGTGCGCCTTGGTTCCGTTCGTGGGGGAGCTTTGAGCGCTGGTGTTGTTCTGGTCAATTGCATCGGACATCGCCCAGAGTTCCGGAAGACTGGCGATCAAGGTCGTTGAGGGCATAGAGCTCCCCGAGCTGGCGTCTGTACTGTTGGCCCCCTGCTGCGGCTGGGCGGGATTCTCTTCCGAGTCCAGGGCGGCGGCCACCGCCAAGGCGACCACTGTGCCATCCAGTTTGGTTGAGGCCGACAGTCCGCCGCTGATCTGCAGGGCGGGGGTCGCGGAGGACCCGGTGGGCTGTGAGAGGGAACCTCCGACCAAGGCATCGACGACCCGGTTCACGGTGGTGACGGCCCCCGAGAGTCCATAACCCGCATTTCCAGCCACCATCACCTCGCCGGCCAGGTTGAGCAGCAGCAGTGTGTCGACGGCGTCCACCGTGACATTGGCCCCGGGACCAGCATTGACATTGCTGGTGATCACACATCCGTTTTGGATTTGGGCCAGGGTGTCGATGCTGACGGTCTGCAGACTGACATTGCCTGCGACCACGACGCCACCACTGTCGGCCCCGGACTGCGAGAGATTCATGTTGAACACCGTGTTGTCGGCGCTCACCTCGAAACCCGTTTTTCCGTCGGGACGCGGAGTGGTTGCCGTTCCTCCGGCGGTGGAGAGGGTCTCTCCAGCTCCGAAATTGATGCGGGCCGGCTGACCCGTGGCCGGATGATTGGGATCGGGATTCCCCACGGCGGCCTGGGTGACGCATTCTTTGACGATGAACGAAGACAGTGCGGCCCCGCCCGCCGAGGTACCGCCCACAGTCGGGGTCAGGAGACTGTCTCCTTCGCTGCTGATCGGTTTCCCGGTTGTCAACAGGGTATAGAGAACATTGTGCTCGAGCTTGAACCGCACGTTCCCGGCGACTCCCACATGGGCAAGCAGATTACTGGCGTTGACGGAAACGGACTGGTTGGCGTTCTGCAGGCTCGACGTTTGATTGATCTGGGCTCCGGCATAGATTTGGGCCTGGACATTGTTGCTGATTTCAATGAGGTTGAAAGAACCAGCGTCGGAAGACGTGTTGTCGTTCTTATAGAACCCCGCCATGGCCCAGGAATTGAAAAACCACTGATTGACCCCGGCCATTCCCCCAAACAGAGCGCCGAGATTGGAGAGCACATCGGGTGAAAACAGGAGTTCTTCGAAAAAGGCATCGGCCCCCCCGGGGGCGAATACCTGTTCCGCATAGGGATAGTAGGTTTGCGCCAGAACGGCCGTGGCGCCGGCGGCGTCGATGTGGGCGCCGTCATCGACCAGAGCCTCGCAGGAGTTGTCGTACAGACCAAGTGTCGCAGCCAGGGAATACCCCTTCCGACCTCCGTTGTTCGTATCTTCGCTTTCGGTTCCTTCCGTGGACGTATCGGAAATCTGGGCTGCCTGAACGAAGATCGCCTGGATGTGGGCGTCGCCGTTGGAGATCAGGGCCGCAGCCGGGCCGACCTCGGCAGTCACTCGATTGGTGACATCCATGAAAACCAGGGAGCCAGCCAGGGCAGTCTTGTCATTCTTGGAGGAATACTTTTCCGCCAATTCCTTCAACCGGTCCGAGAATTTGGCCGGACCTTTCGAGAGGGATGCGAGCCACGCGACAGGGTCATATCCCGCAACTGCGTCAAAAGCAAAAGTTCCCTGGAACATCGTTCCAATCTTGGGGGTACTGCCAACGCCGCTCGAGACGACGGCGGTATCCCTGCTGGTCAGCACGGAACGGATTGTCAGGGCGCTCAGATTGGTGGGAGTCAGGGTGTGGGTGGTGCCACTCATGAACCCTCCCAGAATCGTCACAAGCGGAACCTCGGCCTTCAGGCTGATCACCGACGGCGGCGATGCCTGGGCATTGGCCGCGGTCGTCGACAGCCCGACGAGATACTGCGGATTGCCCGTGGTGCCCGGAACCGGGGTGACATTCGCAAGGTAATAAGTCCCTTGATCCAGGATGCCTGGAATGTAGGTCTCATAGCAGCCCGCATAAACCCCCTGTGCGCCTGTCGTCAATTTCCCCGAGGGGGTGGTGGACTGCAGAGTGAGGGTGCCGAAATTGGAGTCCCAGCCCACGATGTTCCATTCCACGCCCGCCACGGTGAGCATCGGCATGGGCGAGATGACGAGGGGAGCCGTGAGGCTGGCCGACTTCGACAGTTGGATGGCGATGTTGTTCTGCCACTGCGGATCGTCGCCGAGAATGGCGTAGTAGGTCTGTCCATCGACCAGTCCTGTCAGCCGTTGACCGGCGGTTCCATCATGATAGACGACGGCCTGACCATTCGCGAGTCCCGAGGTCTGGGTGAAGATCAGGTACTGGACCCCGTTGTAGGTGTCGATGTCCAGCAGATTCCAATTGAACTGCGTTCCATTGGAGACAAAGGAAAACCAGGGGGGGGCGCACTGGTTTTGGGCGTTGGCGGGCTGGGACTGCTGGAGCGTGGGGGCGAGTTGAAAGACGTTCGGATTGCCGGCGTCACCGGAAGTGCTTTGGGCGGGATCCTGAATCAGGAAGTAGCTCTGGCCACTCACGAGCCCTGTCACCAGGGTGGACAGCCCGGACAGGTAGGTGACGGCAGCATTCGCCGTCAGGTAGGGCTGCGCGGGCTGTGTGTCGAGGGGCCAGAGGGTGAAGGTGTTATTCTCGGTGTTGAAACTGGAGACCCGCAGGTAAATCGGCTGCTGATTGGCTCCGGCGACCACCAGCACCGGACTGGTGTCGAGTTGGTAGACCTGGTGACTGCTGTCAGTGAGTTGAAACTGGAAGGCACTGGTATTGGAGAGGGTATCGTTGGTGACCGACACCAGGTATTGCCCATCGGGCAAGAGCCCCTCGTATTGACCCGTGGACGGATTGGCGTATCCCAGAACATTGGCGCTGTTGTTGCCGTGGTAGGTGACCGTAGTCCCGGTCAGCATTCCCGTCGGGACGAAATCGAGCGAGATCAGGTTGCCGCCCGACTGGACTGGCCCCTGTTGCAACTGTGAGAAGCTGGCGCTGCTGACATTGTCGAGGGGAATGACCTGGGTCACACCGTTCGCAGTCCAGGAAATTGTCGGATACGACGGACCAAACACGATCGCCTCGCCCGCCGCGGCATCCTCCGGGGAAACTGCCAATTGGATCTGCTGGGGACTGGAAGCGGACGTGATGGCGTAATAGGTCTGACCCGAAACCAGCCCTGGAATCGCTCCTCCCAGACCACTGGAGTAATTCAGGGCCTGTCCGGTGACGTAGCCCGGGTTGGAGCCGAATGTGATTGTGCTGTTGGCGAAGCTGACGGCGCTGTAGGGGTTGAAATCCACCGGCTGCAGATTGCCGCCATGAGCGGTCACGGTGCCATTGACCAGGCAGTGCACGTTGGCATTTGTGATTCCCACCCCGGCGGTCACGGAGGCATTCCCATCCTTGAAGATGGTTGCGCTCACGTGGAGCGTGTTCACGTCGGTGGCGGCGGCCGAGAGGAGAACTGTCCCCCCGGCCTCGATGGCGCTGGTGCTGTTGACTGTCAACAACGAATTTGTTTCCACGACCGCCAGCCCGAGTGCCCCCGCTCGGAAATTGCTGCTGTAATAACTGGCTCTTCCGCTCCCCATCCCGTCCCACTCGCCCGGGGTGGGACCATTGGTTCCTTCTTTGGGAGGGGTGATCCCCAGATTGGCCTGCGCCCGCGCATTGACGACGGAATCATTGACGACATTGGAGGTGATCTCGACGTTGCCCGCGGTGGACGTCACATCGCCGTCGATGGTGATGGAGGCGCTTCCGCTGCTGTAGACCGCGCCCATCGCCACTGAAAAATCTTTCCACTCCGACGAGTTGCTGCCCAGGCTCATCGCAAAGGTTTGCGCCGTGTTGGTGGCGTTCGCCGCGATCTGGACATTGCCGGAGGCATTGATCTGGGCATTGTCCGCCACGGTCAACGAGGCGGCGTTGTTATCATAAAAGAAAGAGAACCCCCCCCATCCCACGAAGCTCATTCCGATCTCGCCCAGGACTGTGACCAATTCGGATACGGCTCCATAGGCGGCGTAACCATTGTTGGCGCCAAATCCAGAGGCCAGGGCGTTGCCAAATTGCGTGGGGAGATCGTTCCAGATATCGCCCGATTCGGCCTTCAGCGAGACAGTTCCCCCCGCAATCGAGACGTTCGAAGCCACCGTCAGGGAAGCAGTTGTGGTTTCCTGACCGGTCAACAACTTCAGCACCGACATCGCATCCGCCTGGAAGGCCTCCTGAGGGGAGGCCAAAAAGGGGAAATTCCCATTCTGGCTGTGGAGGACAACCGATCCCGCAGCAATCCCCGCGGCGGTCGCCTTCAGGGAGTTGTAAGCACCGACGTACAGGTCACCATAGGCGTGCAGTTCCAGAGACCCTGCACTGGTGGTTCCCACCGTGGAGATCGTCAGGCCCGACGAGGTGCTGTGATCGGGAATTGTGATCTGCCCGGCAGCCAGGGTGAGGTTGCCTCCCGCGGTGGCCACATTCCCGTCGATTTCCAGTGACCCCTGCGGACCATTGTAAATCTGCTCGAAGGACTCGATCGAAGTTGGCGCGTCAAGGTAGTCGGGAACGGCTACCTGCAGGCTCAGGGTTTGATCGAGGCCCAACAGATGGACTGTGCCAAAGGTCTGGGTGGCGAACGAGGTTGGAGCAGGCAGCGCCGCCCCCGATGAATTTTGGTAGACGGTGGCTTGCGACGTGCTTGTGAAATTCTGGGTGGAATAATAGAGCCGATCCTGCTGGATCCAGAGGTAGATGTCGTCGTGGTGCGACTGCGACACAAGTGTGTGTGACGAAAACCCACTTGAACTCCAGGAAAGACTCGACGGAGAGCTGGCCACAGTCACCGTGACCGAATTGCTGACACTTGTGGCCGAGGTTGCGTCTCCGCTGTAGGTGGCGGTGATGACGTTGGCCAACGGCGACGGGAGCGTTGTGGTGGTCAATTTGGCCTGGCCACCAGTCAGGGGAAAACTCGTCTGGCCACTCGAATTCGACAACAGCGTGCCGTCGGCCAATGCGAAGGAGACGGTTCCGGGCGCGGCGGCATCAAAACCAACGACGCTGGCGGTGAGCGTCACCGCCGAACCCCAGGTTGAATTGCTGGTTGAGGTCGCCAGTGTGGTGCTGCTGGCCGCAAGGACGTTGACCATCAGTGAACTGCTGGTCGAACCGGCGTAGTGAGTGTCTCCCGAGTAGACGGCGTACACCTGATGAGCACCGGAAGCGCTGGCGGTCCAGGTGAATGTTCCGGTGGCATTTTTGCCGCTGGATTTGTTGAAACTGGTGACGACGGGGGATGTCCCCAGCAGCACAGCGGGGGAGTGGGTGGCATCGTAGAACTGGACGGTCCCCCCGATGTCATCCTGCGGAGTGTCCTGGGGGAAGATCTGGGCCGTCAGAAGATAGTGTCCATGTCCGTCCGGAGTCGCCGTGACAGAGGAGAGGGGCTGGCCAGCGAGGACGACCTGCTGCAGGCCGCTGGCGGGACTCGAGGGGGAACTGCTCGAGGCGGCCGAGTAGTTCGTGTCCCCCACGTATTCCGCCACGAGACTATGCGTCCCCACCTTCAGACTGGGCACCGAAAAGGAGGCCGTCGTGTCGACGTTCGTGATCAGTGACGCCGAACCCAGCAGTGTCGAAGGCGAGGTCGACAGGTCATAGAAGTTGACTGTTCCAGTGGGTGTGGGGCCGGTGGTCCCGACCACCGTGGCCGTCATCGTGAGCCAGTCGCTCCCATATTGAAAGGGATTCTGGGAAGTCGCGAGGGCTACGGTGGGTGTGGCGGTCGTCACGCTGCAGGACTTGGTTGTGCTCTGGCTGCCGGCGTAGTTGGTGTCCCCCTGGTAAGAGGCCGTCAGGGAGTACGTACCTGCCTGCCCTGGAGTCCAGGTGAGACTGACGGTTGCCGGACCGGATGAAGGCAGCATCCCGTATCCAACCAGGTTGCCATTGCTGTAGAAGTTCACCTGCCCCGTGGGGGCCAGACCTGTCGTGGTGACCGTGGCGTTGAGTGCCACCGAGGCACCGAGTGCGACGCTGGTCGTCGCGGGGGTCAGGCTGATCGTTGACGTTCCTTGTCCCCCGACCTGCACCGCGATGGCCGCGCTTGCGGACGGCGCATGGGTGCTGTCTCCGCCGTAACTGGCGGTGAGGGAATGGGTGCCGGCAGCGAGAGTGCTGACGGTCAGCTTCGCGGTGCCGTTGCTCACCGCCACCTGGCCCAGCGAAGTGGCGGGCGTGGTGCTGCTGTCGAAGAACGTCACCGTCCCAGTGGCTCCGGGCGTGACCGTTGCCGACAGGACGAGGGGAGTTCCATAAGCGACACTGCCGGATGCCGAGGAGTTGAGCTGGACCGTGCTGGGTTGCAGGACACTCAGTTTGGCGGAATTGGAGACCACCGTCGGGGTCGCCTTTCCGGAGGTCTGCCACAGGCGGGCCCGATAGAGGAGACCGTTGTTCGAGGTTGTCACCGAGGGGGTGGTATAGTTGACCGAAGTGGCTCCCGGGATGTCGCTCCAATTCGAACCGGCATCGAGGCTCTGTTGCCACTGCACCCGCCAGGGAGCGAGACTGTTGCCTCCCGCCACTGAGAACGTGGCGGTGGCTCCCGTGGCTGCCGAGATATTGGTGGGCTGGGTCGTGATGGCCGGGCCCACGTCGGTCAGGGTCACGCTGGTGAGGGTGTAACCCACCTGCAGACTGCGTCCCGCAAACGGCAGGAGTGCGCCCTGGGGCAGCCCGGACAGGGTCCCGGTCACGTTGGTGGCGGAGACAATCGTGAAGACGTTTCCGAGGGACGGGGTCCAGGAACCCGAAAGAGTCAGGCTGCTGCCCGCCAGAGCCACAGTGCCCGTCACCCGAAGTTGTGTATAGCCGGTGTCGGCGCTGGCCCCCGAGAGGGCGACCAGCAGGGGCGTGTTGTTGCCCAGGACGAGGGTATTGCTGCTTCCCAGGTTGAGGTCGATTCCGGTGGCCGTCGGAGACAGACCCTGGGAGGGCGCGACCGCCGTGGTCGATGCAGTGCCGGTGGACAGGGTGAACGAGCCCAGGGACGTTGTCGCCAGATCGGCGCTGATGTGGATGTTGGGCGTCCCCTGGTTACCGAAACTGACCGAGCCCCCCTGAATCAACGTCATTTCGGTGGCGCTGATCGCCAGAGGACCTCCAGCGACATCGGTGCTTCCCCCCAGCGTGATCGCCACTCCGGCTGTCCGGGGAGTGACCGCGAGGCTCCCCAGTGAGGCCTGGGGAGGGGTCGAGAGTGTCCCCTGGAGAGCCAGACTGTTGGTGAGCACAGTCAGGTCGCCGCCGGCAAAGGCAGTTGTGAGCGCGGAATTGCTGAAAAGAGAGACACCGATGCTCGATGATTGACCACCCTCCACACCCGTCACAGTGACATCCCCCCCAGAGGAGGTGATCAGTCCGGATTGAGAGGCCGTGCCCGTGAGGACGACGCCGCCGTTGCTGCCGCCAGTCCCGTACGGATTGCCGCCAGTCCCGGTGACGGAAACCGCGCTGGCTGACCCGGCGGTCACCTGGGCACTGCTGACAATCACACCGTAATTGTTGATGCTCGATCCGGTTCCACCACCGGTGCCGCTGACAGAGACTGCGGCCCCCTGAGAGCTGATCTGGGTCAGGGTTGAGGAATCACCCTCGATGGACACGCCAACGTTGAAGTTGCCGGTCGAACGGCCTCCGATTCCCGTCACCTTGACCACCCCGCTGGTTCCACCCCGGACGGTTCCCCCGGCGGTGAGCAGCACGCCAGCATTCCCTGAGCCGGCCGCCCCGACTCCGTAGAGCGTCAGCGAACCGCTTCCGGTCGAGGCCACCTGGCCCCCGTTGATCACGATTCCCGAAAAATTCCCCGATGCGTTGTTTTGGCTGTTGGCCGAAAGCGAGAGGGCTCCATTCACGACCTGAACGACCGCGCCGGGTTGGACCACGATGGGACCGGACGAAGTGACATTCACGCCACTGGCTTGTGAGAATCCTGTGTTCCCGGAAAAGCTGACGGCACCCGGCGAGTTGCCCAGTGTCACACTGACGGGAGTCGAATACAGGTTGCTGCCGGAGTCCGCAAAGAGGACGGCTGTGTTGGTGTTGCCAGTCGCATTCGCGATCACGAGCCCACCTGTGAAATGCGACTTTCCGGCCGCCGAGATGGTCAGTGTCGAGCCGCTGGCGCTCACATAGGAATCTGCCGTTCCCGACCAGTTGTTGGTCAGAGAGTTGCCCGCCAGGGAGAGGCTATAGCCAGTGGACGTTGCCTGGACGGTGAGTTGCTGATTCGATGCCAGGGTGATGTTCAGCGTGGTACCCGTCTCGCCAAACATGGCGTTAGCCGTGCTGCTGGAACTGGCCGTGACCGTGCAGGAGACCGCGGTGCTCTGGCTGGATTGGTAAATGGTGTTGTTGGAGGAATTCGCCCCCCCTTGATACCTGGCCGACAGCGAGTGTGTTCCTGCTGCGAAATTGGAAAGAGACAATTGAGCCGTATTGGAACTTGCCGCTCCATTCAGAACTGCACTGCCCACGACGGTGGTGCCGTCGTAAAAAACGACTGTTCCCGGCGCACTACCCGTGACTGTCGCCGTGAGCACCAGGGTGCCACCATAACCAATCGTGGTCGGCGAACAGGTGAGCGAGGTCGATGTCGCGGCACTGGTTGCATAGACGGTCTGGGTGAAGGCTGGACTGGTACTACCGGAATACTGCCCTTCCCCGTCATAGACGGCGGTCAAAGCATGGCTTCCCGCCGTCAGAGATGTGACATTGAGAACGACCGTGTTGGGGGAAGTTCCCGAGAGTGTGCCGGTGCCGAGCAGAATCGAGTCTGAAAAGAATGACACGCGCCCCACGGCCCCGGCCGTCACCGTGGCCGACAAATTCAGGGGGGCACCAGCAAGTGGCGTTTTGCTGGAACTGGTCAGAGTCGTACTCGTGGGAATGGCGGTGACAGTTTGGGTGAGGGCTGCGCTCTGGCTGGTGGCGTGACTGGCATCACCCTGATAGGCAGCACTGATCTGGTGTGAACCGATGCTTAGGGCCGTGGTGGAGAACTGGGCCGTATTGGGGGAGGCCGCCGAGAGCGTCGCGGTGCCCAACAAGGTCGAGCCGTCGTAGAACTTGACGGTCCCCGTCGCCCCGGCGGTCACCGTGGCGGTGAATGTCACCGTGGATTGGGCTGTGGCCGAGGCAGCCGACGTCGCCACAGTGGTGCTCGTGGCAATGGCCGTGACAGTTTGTGTGAGAGCTGCGCTGTCGCTGGCGGCGTGATTGGCATCGCCCTGGTACGAAGCGACGATCTGGTGCGACCCGACGCTCAGTGAAGTGGTGGAGAAATGAGCCGTGTTCGGTGACGTTTTGGAGAGCGCCACGATCCCCAACAACAGATTGTTGTCAGAGGCATCGATGAACCACACGTTGCCAGTGGCCCCGTCGGGGACTGTGGCGGTGAATGTGACCGTCGACAGCGCCGCCACCGAGGGGGCAGACGTCGCCAGCGTGGTCGTCGTGGAATTGGCCGTGACAGTTTGGATGAGTGTAGCGCTATCGCTGCCAGCGTGAAGGACATCCCCCTCGTAGACGGCATAGATCTGATGCGAACCCACTGACAAAGCGGAGGTGGAGAATGCCGCCGTCGAGGTACTGGAAAGTGTCTGTGAGGAGAGGAGGATATTGCCGTTGGACACATCCCAGAACTTGATGGTCCCAGTGGCCCCGGCGGTCACCGTGGCGGTGAAGGTCACCGTGGATTGGAAAGCGGCCGTGGCAGCCGACGTCGCCAGCGTGGTCGTCGTGGAAATGATCGTGACCGTCTGGGTCACAGTACTGCTGGTGCTCACGTCATAAGCGTGATCCCCTTCGTAGACCGCGCTGATCTGATGCGTGCCGATGGTCAGGGCGGTGGTGGTGAACTGGGCCTTATTGGGGGAGGCCGCCGAGAGCGTCGCGGTGCCCAACAAGGTTGAGCCGTCGTAAAAATTGACGGTCCCCGTCGCCCCGGAGGTCACCGTGGCGGTGAATGTGACCGTGGACAGGGCCGCGACCGAAGCAGCGGAGGTCGCGAGTGTAATGGTCGTGGGGAGGGGCGTGACAGTTTGGGTGACAGCGGCACTTTCGCTGGCAGGGTGATTGGCATCTCCCTGGTAGGCGGCGACGATCTGGTGAGAACCCTTGACCAAGGTGGATGTGGAGAACTGGGCCGTGTTGGGGGAGGCCGCCGAGAGCGTCGCGGTTCCCAGCAAGGTCGAGCCGTCGTAGAAATTGACGGTCCCCGTCGCCCCGGCGGTCACCGTGGCGGTGAATGTCACCGTAGATTGGGCTGTGGCCGAGGCAGCCGACGTCGCCAGGGTGGTGGTCGTCGCACTTCCCACATTCTGTGTGAGTGTCGCGCTGTTGCTGCCTCCATAAGCGGCATCCCCCAGGTAGACCGCGATGATCTGGTGCTGACCCAAGGCCAGCGCGGTCGTCGAGAATTGGGCTGTGTTGGGGGCCGCTGCGGAGAGAGTCGCAGTCCCCAGGAGCGTATTTCCGTCATAGAAGGCGACGTTGCCGGTGGCGCCCGAGGTCACGGTGGCAGTGAAAGTCACCTTGGACTGCGGCGCGACCGAGGCGGCCGAGCTTGACACGGCGGTGGTCGTTGCGGGTCCAACGTCCTTCAGGGTCACCGTCGTGGCATTGTAGGCCACCTGCAGGGAGCGATGATTATGGGTGACATAGGATGAGTTGGGCAACGAGCTGAAGGTTCCCGTCACGCCACCTGATGCCGTGACGATCGTAAACAACTCATTGAGGGTTGTTGTGAAGCTGCCGGTCAGCTTCAAGGGCGACGAGCCGAGGTCGACGTAACCGGCGACATTCCATTGGTTGTAGCCGGAATCGACGGTTGTCCCCGAGATATTGACGAGCAATGGGGTGCCCGAAGCGAGGCTGGCGGTATGGCTGCCCAGATTCAGGTCGGTGCCACTGGCCGAAGGCTGCACTCCAGCCGAGGCGCCGCTGTTCAAGACCAGGTTGCTGATTCCCGAGGTCCGACTGATTTCCGAACTGATGGTCACCGTTCCCGAGGCGGCACTGCCCAGCACCACTTTGCCGGCGGAAATCTTTCCCAGTTCCGTACTCGAAAGGCCAAGTGGGCCACCGATCGGATCGGAAGTACTGCCCACATTCAGTCCGGCTCCCGAGGTCAGCGGTTCCAGCAGCACGGTGCCATTGGTCGAGTTGGCCTTCATGCTACCGCTGACGAGATTCATGCTGTTCGCAGTAAGTGTCAGGATTCCCTGGGAGGCGGCCGTCGAAATCGAAATGCTGCCGCTGCTCAGGACGTACTCCAGGTAAATCCCAAGGCTGCTGGCGCCCCCCCCTTCCCGGCCGGTCACGGTGACATTCCCCAACGGCGATTCGACGTTGATCTGTTGGGTGGAATTTCCGTAGAGCCAGACCCCGTAATTGTTGCTTCCGGTTCCGGAGAGGTTTCCTCCGGTCCCGTTGAGAGTGACGTTGCCGGCACCACCAGCCGTCAATTGACCAAAACCCATCGAGATACCCGCGTTGTAGGTGCTGGCCCCGCTGCCACCCCCTGTCCCGGTGACGAACACGTCGGATCCCAACGAGGTGATCGTGGCACCGGTTAACGAAGTAGCATCCGCCCAGCCGATCTGGACACCGTAGTTGTCGACGTAGCTGCCGGCTCCTCCCGTTCCGGTGATTTCCAGTGGCTTGGAGGTCCCCCCCTGGACGACGGCGCCGTTCTCAATGTTCACGCCAAACACATAGGTCGTGGATGTGGTCCCTCCCACGCCGGTGAGGATCACGCTGCCCAGGCCACTCGCCTGGACTTTGCCGGCCACGGTGATGCCCGTGAAGGCTCCGGCGGTGGGAACGGCCTGCGTGTTGGCCAGGAGTGAGAGATTGCCATCGACGGTCTGAACCACGGCACCCGAGTTGATGGTCAGATCACGGGCGGTGGTGACCGTCAGGCTGTTGGCTCCCGACAGGGAGGTGGCCCCAGTGAAATGGACACTTCCCGGATTGCTGCTCAGGGTGACCGAGATTCCAGCCTGGAACAGGTTGCTGCCCGAGTCGGCAAACGTGACAGCCGCGCCGGAAGCGGTGCCGGCATCGGAAATGGCAATCGCAGTGAGGCCCGTGTAGCCCTGGGAGTTGACATTCAGGACGGCGCCGTTCGTGCTGACCCAACTGGTGCTGCTGCCGGTCCAGGAATTGCCCGCGGTGCTGTTGCTGAGCGTGAACTTGTAGCCCGAGGCAACGGCATCGACGGTGACCAATTGGTTGTCTTCAAGACTGATGTTCAGCGTGCTGCCAGTCTGACTGAAGGCGGCCGCCAGCAGTGCCCGGGCCTCCAGGATCTCAACTGCGGGAATCTCGTGTCGGCGACGAAGTTGACGGTCACGAAGAGGGAGCCGTCGGTGCTGGATCACTCGCCAGCGCTGCATGATTCGGGCGACCGTGAGCGGCCACCGTGTGTGGAGTGGCTGGAGTGACAGCCGTTCCAGCGACCAATCCAGGAGCGGGAACAGTGTGCGCCGGAACGCGGCCCGCAGGCTGCGGTGCAGGGCGGCGATTTTTCTCTTTTGCTTCCAACCAAAAGTCTTGCGATTCGGGTGCATGGGGCGAGGATCCTGTGTGGACACGGCGAAAGCCCAGAAGCAATGGGAGAACAGGCCAAAGTGGGGGATCGCTGAAACGGGACCTCAGGCAACCTTGGGTTCCGGCGAATCACTCTGACTTAATGTCGAGCGAGTATGGAAAAGTGCCACTCGGATATGCCACATACAAAATTCCACAAAGTGACGAATCCGTCGAAATCAGGGATGAATCGGCGTTTTTTTTTCGAGACAGGCCAGTCCAGGGGAAAATTGCCGAAAAACGGTGATCATTAATCCACTTCTTTTGAGGGAGGGGCAAACCACCAAGTCCAGCCCGAGAATTGCAGATCATCACAACACAACAAGAGCGCCGCCTCGTTTTTTGACCCTGGTTGGTGCTGGGGCGCGATTGTCAGTCTTGGTTGAGGATCGTCTGTTGTCTCTCCTGAAGAACGGCCAGACGTGAGCCCACCGATCGCCTCGTCGTCCCGAGTTGCCACAGGAGAACCTGTCTGCGGGAACCGATTGAGTCGGAGTCCTGCGTTCGGTACTCTCCACTCGGGTGAGTGGAGGTTGCCCGGTCTGAACCGCCCGATTCTTTGACTTGCGGACACGACACCGAAGGTTTGTCATGCAACGCAGACAGTTTCTGGAAGCCGCTGTGTTCGCCCTGTTGCACCCATGTCGAAACGCCATGTCGGCAACGAGCCAGATCGACGCAGCCGCCCGCCTGCTGGAGCAGGCCGTTGAGTCGGGGCAGGTCGCTGGTGCCGCGCTACGGGTCCAGCGGCGCCGGCGGGAGATGGTCGAGTCGCGGGGCTTCCATTTTGGAACAGCCGCTTCGGCTGACGCGATGTTCCTGCTGGGTTCCATCACCAAGCCGATCTGTATGGCGGCGGTCATGACGCTGTCTGATCGGGGCGAATTTCAGCTCGATGATCGCGTGGTCCGGTACATTCCCGGGTTCACCGGAGAGGGGCGCGACCAGGTGACCATCCGCCACCTGCTGACGCATGTCTCGGGGCTTCCCGACCAATTGGCCGGGAACGCCCTCCTGCGGCGTCGCCACGCGGGTCTGGAGGAGTTCGTGGAAGAGACACTGCGGACTCCGCTCTCGTTTCCCGCCGGGACCCGGTATCAATACTCCAGCATGGGAATTCTGCTGCTGTCGCACCTGGCCGAGCGGATCGCCCGCCAGCCGATCGCCCGGCTGGTCGAAGAGGCGATCTTCCAGCCCTTGAAGATGCAGCATTCGGCCCTGGGGGTGGGGCGGTTTCGCCTGGCCGATTTGCTGCCGGTGCAGACCGAGAAGGCGGCCCCGGAGGCGGGAGGGGGCGATCCCGCCGCCCGGGAGTGGGACTGGAACAGCCGTTACTGGAGAGAGCTGGGGGCCCCCTGGGGAGGGGGGCACGCCTCGGCCGCTGACCTCGGTCTGTTTCTGGAGGAGTTTCTGGGGGCCCAGGGGGCCGCGTTGCGCCCCGAAACGGCCCGGTTGATGATCCGGAATCACAATCCGGCGGGGTTGACCCCGCGCGGCCTGGGATTTGGCGTGGGCCGGGAGGCGGGAAGCCCCGGTTGCTCGGACGAAACGTTCGGGCACACGGGCTCGACCGGCACACTCTGCTGGGCCGACCCCCGCACCCAGACGATCTGCGTCGTGTTGACCACCCTGCCCGGGGGAGCGGTCAAACCGCATCCCCGCGAACAGGCGGCGGCCGAAGTGGCCCGAACCACGTGACGACGACTTCGGAAACCCACGGGCTTTGAACCGCTGCGCCGAATCCTGTTCCGGTCGGTCGCGGCCCCCCCAGCGTGGTTCAGTCGGTCACGGCGTCACGGGTGCGGATCCGGATGATCGCTGGAAAGTCACCGCCTGTTCGACTGCGAGCGGTCGACTCAATCCGCCGGGGTCAGCGTGATCTTGCGGAACTCGACCGGACCATGGTCCCCCTGCAGCAGGATCGGTCCGGGGGCCCCCTCATCGCTGTCGAGCGCTCCGCCGGTGATCCCGGGAATCACCTGCCGGTCGATCACCCGTTCGCCATTGAGCACCACCGTCAAGACCCGCCCCACGAGGGTCGCCTCGTAGGTTTGCCACTCACCGGCCGGTTTGGCCGCGTTGACCGCCGGCGTGAGGTGCCCGTAGACCCCGCCGATACGGTGCGATTCCGCCTCGAGACCAAAATTGTCTTCGATCTGCAGTTCGTACCGGCCCCGCAGATAGATGCCGCTGTTGCTCTTGGCCGGGTAGCGGAACTCCACCTTCAACTGGAAGTCGGTGAATTTTCTGTCGGTCAACAGGTTGTTTCCCGGCTCGGCGTTGGTCAGCACGCCATCGACCACTTTCCAACCGTTTTTGACCTGGGCATGCTGCACCTTCCAGCCCGTCAGGTCATGCCCGTTGAACAGCTCCACGGGCTGCCCCCACCGGGGCCCGGCGGTCCGTTTGAGATCGAGAGCGCGGCGACCGGTCCAGCGCAGGACCTCTCCCTTGTCTCCCGTCACAGTCCCAGAGAGGGTGTCCCCTTCCAGCTTCCCTTCCACCACCACGTCGGTCGTGCGGCTTTCCCACTGGGGGGGAACCGCAAACCGGAAGACGGGCCCGTTTCCCTCGAAGCGGGCCACGGGGCGCGCGCTGCCAAACTGCCCCACGTATGATCCGACCAGCGTGTTTCGCCCCGACAGCTTCACCTCGATCCACGACGGGTAGGCTCCGTCCGGGCCCGCGACCGTCAGATCCCAGCGGCCCAACAGAGACCGCGAGGGGGAGGGCGATTGTTCGTCAGCGGCATTCACGCGCGACACTCCTCCTGCCACCAGACACCCCAGAATCAGAACGATTCCCAGCGAACCACGCATCACACCACCTCGGCAAGAATTCCTCTGGACATCGGGCCATTGGACAGCCAAACCCGATTCAACCGTTCGCCGCTTCCCACGTTGCGCGTACGCCCGGCAACCCGCCAGTGGTAGCGCCCCGACTCATTCGGGGTACAGCTTCACAACGACTTTTCCCTCCGCCGTGATCCAGCCCCGCCACAGGCTGTCGCTGTTGGTGGCCGCGGCAAACCGCCCCTCGCGGTCGAGGGCGATACAGCCTCCTTCCCCTTTCACGGGCTTGAGTTTGCCGTTGATTACCGTGTCGACCGCCTGGCGCACGTCGACCTGGCGATACTCGATCTGGGCCGAGATGTCGCTGGCCACCTGCCAGCGGATGAAAAATTCGCCGTGACCCGTGCACGAGACGGCACAGGTCCGGTCGTCGGCGAACGTGCCCGCCCCGATGATGGGGGAATCTCCCACGCGGCCATAACGTTTGTAACTCATCCCGCCGGTGGACGTTCCCGCCGCGAGATGCCCCTCCCGGTCGCGGGCGACCGCCCCCACGGTGCTCCAATGCCGCCCCGGATCAGCACCGGGGACAAATCCCGAGGGATCGAGCCGCGATTGCGGTTGCGTCTGTTCTTTTCGCCGTCGTTCTTCCAGCTCTTTCCAGCGGCGTTCCGTGCGGAAGTACGACGGATCGACGATTTCCAGACCGGCCGCCTGGGCGAATTCCTCAGCCCCCTTGCTGACCAGCAGCACGTGCCGGGTTTTCTCCATGACGGCCCGGGCGGCGCGAATGGGGTTCTTGACGGTTGTTACGCCGGCGACCGCCCCCGCTTTGCGGTCGCGGCCATCCATGATCGAGGCATCGAGTTCATTGCGGCCATCGCTGGTGAAGACGGCACCCTTCCCGGCGTTGAACTGGGGGTCGTCTTCCAGGACCCGAATGGCCGCTTCGACGGCGTCGAGGGCCGAGCCCTGTTTTTCGACCAGCACTTGCCGGCCCGTTCGGAGGGCTGTTTCGATGACCGCGATGACGGCCCGCTCTTCGTCCTTGGTCAGCACCCCCGGGGATTCCCCCAGGCCGCCGTGAACGGCGAGGACCACGTTGGGAATCGGGCCGTCGTTGCCCACAGCGGGGGAGGCAGTCAGAGAGAGCATCAGAATCCAGAACCAGCGGCTCGGGGACATGCGTTGGTTGCCAAGGCAAAGGACGGAGAACAGAGGTCAATCGAGATGCAGTGAGAACAGTGTGCCATGCGACTCTCCCGGGTTCCAGTCCGATCGCAGTCTGGAAACGTGCGCGGTTCAGGAGTTTTCAGGGTGGCTGGTCGCCGTAGTGGGCGGAAGAATTGAGTTGTCCGAACGGAATTGCCTCCCCAAAATTTGGTTTGACAATCTTGACCCAAATCGCCTAGGGTCACATTTCGATGACGCGGGGCCGAAGGGATTCGGCTCGCCGGATCATTTGGTTTCTTGAACTTGTCGGGAGGCGGCTAACATGCGGAGTCTGTGTCGGGCTGTCGGTATGTTTTTGGTTGGATTGTACTCCCTGTCGCTGGGGAACTTGGCGGAAGGAGCCATTCAGAATGTGACGGTCAACGGATCCATCCTCACGGCCGATGCGGGGAATCTGTTTGGACTGAACGTCGGCGATCCCATCTCGATGCAGGCCACCTTCGATGACACCTCGGCGATCTCTCCCGGGGTCATCCCGTTCGACTCGTCGACGACCAATCTTTTGAGTGTCACGCTCGGTACCATCCAGTTGACCGAGGTCAATGACCTCGACTTTTACAAGACTCCTCCGGCATTTCCGCGTTTGATCCTGTGTGACGATCCTCTGCTGCCGGTGTTGGTGATTGATCTTTACACGAGTCTTGGAGCGAACGGCGCTCCCGTCGACTACCTTTTGATGTCCCGTACCAAGTTCCTGGCCCTCGATGCGAATGGTGCGGCCATTACGGGCGAATGGACTCTCTCGAACTGCCCCGAACCCTCGACTCTGGTTCTCGCGGGCATGGCCGTGGCGGGAATCGTGGTGCGGCGGATGCGCCGCGGGGTTTGATACTCAACGCTGCCGTGCCCAGAGGGGCACAGGGTTGTCTGACAGGCCGGAGCGGGAAATCCGCTCGGGCCTGTTTTCGTTTGACTTCTCACCTGCGAGTGCAGGTCAACCTCGAGAGGAACCGAACGGGTTGACTGCGAATCGTGTGGCTGCCGGAGGTGTGTCGACAGGGACCACGGTGTCGCCGTCCGAACAAATGTCGATCGGCTGCCCGGTCGGGGGGGGCTTTCAAGGCTCCCTCAAGGCTCCCTGGCTGACCCCGGCCAGCGTCCCCAGGCGGAAATGCAATCCGCCCGGAACTCCATGCAGAGTTCCGGGCGGATCTTAACTCAGTGTGGTCGCGGAGGGTCCGCGCGCTTGGGTGCTGTTCACCGGGAGATCCAGCGAACTCCCCAGAACGCCACTACTTGCCCACCTTCTTCTTGACCTTGAGATCGAGCTCTTCGTCTTCGCCCTCGTCATCCGCTTTGGCCTTCCCTTCGGCGGGCACGACATCGATCAGTTCGATTTCGAAGACCAGCAGCGAATTGGGGGGGATGACCGGGGGACGACCACGGGGCCCATAGGCCAAGTCGGAAGGAATCCAGAACTTGTACTTCGAGCCGACGGTCATGAGGGGGACCCCTTCGGTCCAACCCTTGATCACCCCCGACAGGGGAAACTGGGCCGGTTCGCCCCGGTCGTAAGAGCTGTCGAACACCTTGCCGTTCAGCAAGGTTCCCTTGTAATGGGCTTCGACGGTGTCCTTGGCGGTGGGCTTCTTGCCCTTGCCTTCCTTGATGACCTGGTACTGCAGACCGCTGTCGGTGGACTTAACTCCCTTTTCCTTCGAATTCTTCTTCAGGAATTCGTCGTTTTTGGAGGCGGCCTTGTCCTGGATCGCCTTCTGGAACTCGGTGATCGCCTCGCGGAAGTCGTCTTCCGAGAGGGGATTTTCGATGTCGGCCAGCGCTTCCGAAATGCCCTTGGCCAACAGCGCCACATCCACATCCAGTTCGTCGTTCTTCAACTGGTTGCCGATGTTCCGCCCAATGCCGTAGCTGGCCTTCCCGCGGGCGTCGTTCAATTCCACCGACGACTTCTTGGCGGCCGGTTTTTCGGTCTTTTCCGCGTCTTTGTCCTGGGCCCAGGCGGCAGTGCCGCCCAGAACCAGCAGTCCGCACAAGAGATGGCGGAGAACAATCATTGAGACAACCTTTCTTCCCCAGACCCAACAGCGCGGGGACTCGCCTTCCTGTGCCAGCCGGGCGGGGCCAAGCGTTTCGGCCCAAAGTGCGCCACGGCGTTTGCCGGAAAGCCCTGTGGTGGAAATATCATACCGCACGACGGGGGGGATGCGAAATGATTTCCCTTCCACCCTGCGGGGGACCTGGTGGATTCTGCCGGGAATTTGCCCTCCTCGGTTGTGACCACCGCACTGGCCGGTACAATCAGCGACGGCGCCCGGCCCCCCTGGGGAGGCCGAGACCGGGAGGGGATTTGTTCCCCAACAGACCTCTCGTTTTCTTCTCGTGCGGTTTCTTCAGACAGAGAGAGGAGCATTCATGCCCGATCCAGGTCCTTCCCACCGCGAAGAGACAGCCCGGAGCAAATCCGGGTTCAGTCGCCGCGATTTTCTCCGGGGCTCCGGAGCGGCTGTCGCCGCCACCACGCTCAGCCAGGGTGTGGCCGAAACCGCCCAGGCTCAGCAGGCGGGCACCAAGGTGGCCCCCGGCAAGGCGTCGGCCATCCAGCTCAATATCAATGGCAAGGCGGTCTCCGTCACCGTGGAGCCGCGGGTCACCCTGCTCGACGTCCTGCGGGACGACCTCAGTCTGACCGGCGCGAAAGAAGCCTGCGACACCGCCAACTGCGGATCGTGCACAGTGCTGGTCGACGGCAAGGCGGCTTATGCCTGCAGTGTGTTGGCCCACCAGGCGGTCGGCAAGAAGATCCAGACGGCCGAAGGCCTGGCCACCGGCGAGAACGACCCCGTCGCCCAGTGCTTCGTCAAGCATGACGCCACCCAGTGTGGGTATTGCACCCCCGGGTTTGTCGTCGCGACGCGGGCGTTTGTCGCCGCCAAGCCGAATGCCACGGTCGAAGACGTCGCCAAGGGGCTGGGTGGCAACATCTGCCGCTGTGGCACCTACGCCGGCGTCATCGCCGCCGCTCTCGAGTGCTCGAAGAAGGGAGGCAAATGAGATGGCTGAACGCAAGCATGGTTGGGGTCCCCGCGATCAGAATGTGCTGATCGGCAAGGAAATCACCCGCATTGATGCGCTTCCCAAGATCACGGGGGCGGCCAAGTACTCGGCCGACATCAACACCAAGGGGACCCTCTTCGCCAAGGTGGTCACCTGCAAGCACGCCCACGCGATCCTGAAGAAGATCGATGTGGAGGCGGCCAAGAAGATTCCCGGCGTCAAGGCGGTCCACCTCTTCAAGGAACTCGACGACGAGATCCGCTGGGATGGCGACCTCATCGCCGCCGTGGCGGCCGAGCGTGTCGAGCAGGCCGCCGATGGCGTGAAGGCGATCGAGGCCACCATCGAATACGAAGTGCTGGAACACTTCGTCGACGAGGCCGACCTCGAAGCGGGCAAGAAGGCCGATCGCGCCCGTGAACGGGGCAATGCCAAGGAAGCCGCCGTCGAGACCCAGAACGAAGGGGAGATCGACACCGCCATCGACGCCGCCATCAAGGGGGCCAAGGTGGTGCACAAGGGGTTCTACGGCATCCAGACCATCAGTCACATGTGCCTCGAACCGCACGGTTCGCACTGTGAATGGAAGGGGGAGGAGCTCGACGTGCACCTCTCGACGCAGAACGTGTCGGGAACCGCCGGGCAGTTCGCCGAGCCGCTGGGAATCGACCAGGCCAACGTGACGATTACCGGCAACTACGAGGGGGGTGGCTTCGGCTCGAAATTCCAGGCTGATGAATGGGGGCTCGCCGCCGCCAAGATGGCCCAGGAAACCGGCCGTCCCGTCCGCCTGATGCTCGACCGCGCCACGGAACTGAAGGTGGCGGGAACCCGTCCCTCGGGCTTCGTGGAAGTGACCGTGGCGGCCGATGCCGAGGGGAAGGTCATCGCCTGGGACAGCCATCACTGGGGCAGCGACGGCATGGCGGGAGGCGGGGTCGACGTCGGCCAGCTTCCGTATCCGTTCAAGTTTCCCAACACGCGCAAGTCGCAGACCGGGTTGGAGTGCAACACCGGCCCCAACCGGGCCTGGCGTGCGCCGCCGCACCCCCAGTTGTGCGCGATGACCCAGACCGCCCTCGACGATGTCGCGGGCAAGCTGGGAATGAACAGCTACGACTTCTTCCTGAAGAACCTCGAGTTCACGCTGAATGACAAGGCGGGAACGTATGCCGAGGAGCTGGAAATCGCCGCGAAGGCGATTGGCTGGAAAGAGAAGTGGCATCCCCGCGGCCAGGGAGGCAACGGCCCCGTGAAGCGCGGGCTGGGCATGGCCCTGCATCGCTGGGGTGGGGGCGCCGGTCCCTGCACCTGCGAGGTCAAGGTGCATCCCGACGGTTCGGTGGAGACGTTCCTGGGGAGCCAGGACATCGGCACCGGGACCCGCACGATCATCTCGATCGTGCTGGCCGAGACGTTTGGCCTGCCCCTTTCGGGGGTGAAGGTCAACCTCGGGTCGAGCAAGTACCCACCGTCGGCCGCGTCGGGGGGCAGCATTACCGTCGGTGGTGTCTCGGGAGCCCATCGCCGGGCCGCCCAGGACGCCCTCTGGACGATCTTCGACAAGGTGGCCGAGAAGTACAAGGTGGAGGCCGACGCCCTCCGCGCCAAGGATGGCAAGATCCTGGCGGGGAACAAGGAAGTCTGCACCTGGAAGCAGGCGTGCGGGCTGCTGGGGCAGATGCCTCTGGTGGTCAAGGGGGAAGGCCCGAAGAAAGACGGGCTCACTTCGGACCAGGTCGGGGGAGTGCAGATGGTCGACCTGTCGGTCGATACCGAAACCGGAAACATCCGCATTCACAAGTTCGTCTGCGTGCAGGACTGCGGGTTGATTCTCGACGAGCTGACCGCCAAGAGCCAGGTGCTCGGGGCGCTGATCATGGGAATCGCCTACTCGCTCTCCGAAGAGCGGATCATGGACAACAAGACGGGGCGGTACATCAATGCCGACCTCAAGAACTACAAACTGCCGCGCATCGGCGATGTGGGCGAACTGGTGGCGATCATGCACCAGCCCGCCAGCGAGTACGACCGCGGCGTGGTGGGGCTGGGCGAGCCGCCGGTGATCGCTCCCGGAGCGGCCATCTCGAATGCCGTGGCGAACGCCACCGGCATTCGCGTGCCGGTCATCCCCCTCACCCCCAAGCGCGTGCTCGACGCCCTCAAGAAAGGAGGCAACGCATGAGTTCCTTCGAATTTGCCAGCCCCGAGACCGAGGCCGAAGCGGTCGAGATGCTGCGGGCCCACGACGGTCAAACCACCGTCCTGGCCGGTGGTACCGACCTCGTCAGCCTGCTGAAGGCCGGGCATGTCGCCCCCCGCCGGGTGGTCGACATCACCCGCATCAGCTCGCTGAAGGGGGTCACCGCGGTGACCGGCGGCCTGATGGTGGGGGCCCTCACCACCCTCGACGAGATCCTGGTGCACCCGCTGCTGGCGGGTCACCCCGCGCTCGCCCAGGTGGCCGACGGTGTCCACGCCATCCAGGTGCAGTCGCAGGGAACCCTCGGCGGCGACCTGTGCCACCTCCCCAACTGCTGGTACTTCCGCAATGGCTACGGCCTGCTGGGGAACCAGGGGGGCGAGTCGCTGCCCGCCGAGGGACGGAATGACTACCACGCCATCCTGGGGAACCAGGGCCCGGCGAAGTACGTCTCGGCCTCGCGGTTCGCTCCGGCGTTGATCGCCCTCGGTGCCAAGGTCCGCATTGTCGGTCCCACGCCCGACCAGATCACGCTGTTGCCTCTGGAGTACTTCTTCGTCACTCCCAAGTCGGCCGAGCAGGGGATCACCGTGCTGACCCCCGGCCAGTTCGTCACCCACATCTGGATTCCCGAGGTCAGCCCCAGCCTGCTCAGCGCCACTTACGAGGTGCTGCAGCTGGAAGGGCTCGATTACCCGCTGGCCGCGGCTGGTGTGGCTCTCGAGATGGACGGTCGGCTGGTGAAGGAAGCCCGCGTGGTGCTGGGGCATGTCGCGCCGACCCCCTGGGTCTCGCTCGACGCCGCCGAAGCGCTGCGGGGCCGGTCGATCGACGAGGCGACCGCCCAGGCCGCCGGCGACGCCGCCGTGGCCCGCGCCACTCCGCTGTCCCACAACGAGTACAAGGTTCAGATCGCACGCACCGCCGTGAAGCGGGCTGTGCTTCGCGCCGTTGGTCAACTGGAAGGAGTAAGCTGAATCATGAGCGACTTCAACGTGCTCCAGCCGGCCAGCGAGCTGGGCGAACGCTGCCGCAGCCTGCGCTGCAAGGGAATGTACCTCAACTACGGCCTCAGTGAGGCGGACCGGGTCACCGGGGATGGGCACTTCTGGTGCGCCAAGAACCAGCGGACCTACGGCCCCGACGACCAGCTCGTCGGTGACCGACCCTGCCGCGATGCGGGCCGCACCTGCTACGAGGCGACCTGAGTCGACCGGCGAACCT
>CAIOTJ010000538.1 GCA_903861195.1 uncultured Planctomycetaceae bacterium
CAGACCCGCTTTCGGATCGCTGGCTCCGTGGCATGTGACGCAGTTTGAACCCAACAGTTCCTGAACGCGTTTGCTGGAATTCTCATCGCGTTCGCCAGCCACGACACGCTCGCCCAGTCGATCTGCACCTAGCAATTGAGAGCCTATTAGCAGAATCAGGCTGATGGCAAATCGCCACCGTCTAAGAGGAGAATTGATTTTTGGTAGCCTTATTTCGAAATTTATATCTCTCAAGGATAAGCTGTCAATGTGCCCGGCGACCGGCGCGGGGGCTGCTAGTGCAAGACCCCACGGGTTCAGCAACGGTGCTGACACCTGAGCGCGGAGCAGCAAAAAATAGTCGATACTGAGTCCCACTGCGGCTCGTTGGGATCGTTGCGCGTTGCGCTGCGCGGAAACCCTGTTGTTGATGGACGGACCTGAATCGACTGCATTATTTTTTCCGCGATGAGTTCATTACCCCGGCAATTGGCCGCTTTGGCGATTTCCGCTCAGTTGCTGCTCGCACAGTCCCTCCGGCTCACGGACGGCGGTGTCGAACGGGATTATGTCATCGCAACCGATTAGGTACACCTCTCGGGGCCGAAGCTGGATCGGGTGGTGCGTGTCGACGAGCTGGGTACAGCCAAGTCATTGCGGGCGCCTGGGACCCGACTGGAAACCGTGCTTTATCCCGCTGGCGAACCGAGATCGAACGGTCGTCGCCGCATCATCACCCGTCGCGTGTCTGCCAAGGTCTCACCCGGTACCGACATCGGTGCTCTGGCCACACAAGTCCAAGCCGTCTCGGTTGAGACCATGGCATTCGACGGGAGTCTCGCGGTTTTTCATTCTGGCGAATCCTCCGGCCTTGCTCTGGCCGCCCGTCTCCGGGAGCACCCAGAGGTCCTTCGGGCAGAAGTCATCCTCGGGCGATACCTCACACCCAAGGTCCAACCGAATGACCCGCTCCTCCCGCGGCAGTGGACTCTCAAGAACACGGGCCAATCGGGGGGCACACCGGGTGCTGATGCGAATGTGTTTCCCGTCTGGGAATCCGGTCGCCATGGCGAGGATGTGGTGATCTCCATCGTGGACGATGGGGTGGAAAACGCTCACCCCGACCTCACGAACCGCATTGTACCTCAAGCCGGCTACGATTACCGGGATCAGGATGCACAGCCAGAACCCGAGGGGACCAATGGCATCGATGCAGAGGGCAAACCAGCGGCCGACTCCCATGGAACCGCGGTCGCCGGCGTGGCTGCCGCCAGTGGTAACAATGGCATAGGGGTGGCAGGTGCCGCTTACGCCGCACGTTTGGTCCCCATTCGCTTGATCGGCGGCAACGCCGGGGACGATCAGGAAGCCAAAGCCATGGCCCATCGATTAGACCTCGTCCACATCAGCAACAATTCGTGGGGAGCCGACGACGACGGCAAGACCATCACCGCACCCGGCCCTTTGATGAAGGCAGCGCTGGACACGGCGCTCTCCCAGGGGCGCGGCGGTCTGGGAACCATTTTCGTCTGGTCCGCCGGAAACGGCGGCAACGAGCAGGACAATGCCAACAACGACGGCTACGCCAATCATCCGGGGACGATCGCCGTGGGCGCACTCAACGATCTAGGACATCGTGCCGATTACAGCGAACCGGGGGCCTGCCTGATTGTTTCAGCCCCTTCGGGCAACGACAAATCCCGGTCGCCGGGTTCGTTCACCACCGATCTGTTGGGTGAACGCGGGTACAATCGCGCCGACGTCGAATCCGACATCGCGGAAATAGACTACACGAGCACCTTTAATGGCACATCCTCCGCCGCACCGCTTGTTTCGGGGGTCGTGGCGTTGATGCTCCAGGTAAACCCAAAGCTCGGTTGGCGAGATGTCCAGGAGGTCCTCATCCGTTCGGCGGCGATGGCTCAGCCAGAGAACCCCGGCTGGTTGACCAATTCCGCGAAGATACGGTTCAACCACGAATTCGGTGCCGGACGGGTGGACGCCGCTGCCGCGGTGCAACTGGCCTCAGGTTGGCGGAATCTCGGCGCACGCCGGAGTGCAGTGGTCATGAAAGCGACAAGGGATCTCCCGCCAATCCCCGACGAGGGGGTCTTTGAGGGCAACCTCTTAGTCACAGACGAACTCAGGGTCGAGCAGGTCACCCTCAACTTAACGCTCACCCATCCGTCTCGGGGGGAACTCGCCATCGACCTGATATCGCCCGCCGGCACGATCAGCCACCTGTTCGTCCCCCACGGAGATACCAACCAGAACATCGAACACCGATTTACCTCGGTTTTCCACTGGGGTGAGTCAGCTCGTGGCGATTGGAAGCTCCGAATCCGGGATACGGTTAGCGGCAACGCCGGGCAGGTGTCGGACTACCGCCTAGAGGTCTTCGGAACCCGATCTGAGGTCGTTATTCCCGATCTGAAACTGACCGCCTTGGGCGAATCCTCCGAGGGATTCCGACTGAGGTTGCAAGGCCCAGCCGACCGTGCGGTCGTGCTTCAAGCCTCGTCGGACCTGATCGATTGGCAGGTGATCACCTCTGGAACGATCGACGGAGGCGACATGCAATTTGCAGATCCGACCGCCACCGAGACATCCCGCTTCTATCGCTTGGTTCTGTCGAATCCTTGATGCCGCCGGAGGGCG
>CAIOTJ010000539.1 GCA_903861195.1 uncultured Planctomycetaceae bacterium
CAAGGAAGCCACGGTCTGGTTTGGCAGCCTGGCTGGCGCCGAACCGTGGCGGGCGACCATTCTGCCCGAACGGATCAGCGTGGCGGGGCATCCCCTGGAACATGTGGCCGATCAGTCGCCACCGCGGGCCTATCTGTATGACCCCGATCCGGCGGTGGTTCGGGCCGGGTTGGTCGACCTGGTGGCCAATCAGCTCGGGCTGGCACGGCTCGATGATCGGGAGGAATACCTCACGGCAGACACCCCGGTCCACTCGCCCCTGGTGCGGGGGTTCGCGGTGGAGGCGGTGTTACCCAACAACCCCTCCGACATCCGCAATCACTTCCGTCAGTCCCGGTTTGGACAGGTGGAAATCAAGTGCCGCCACATTCCAATTCAGGCCGAAGACCTGCGCCGGCGGCTCCCTCTGCCGGGCAAGGAGCCCGGGGTGCTCATCTTCGCGCGGATCGCAGGTCGGGCTCGAGCCGTGGTGGCCCGGCGGCTTGATTCCTGAATTCCCTTTGGGCCGCGTCGCGTCGGGGCCCCGTCGGAAGTCCGCAGGGGCTGGGGGGAACCGGCCGATCATGCCCCGCGCAAGACCGCGGGCAGTCCCCGCGGGGACTGCCCGTCAAATTGTCGCGTTGCAATTCGGGACGGTTCCCGCGGCTGCCATTCAGCCGTCGGGGTGAATGGCCAGCGGCGATCATCGGGAACCGAACACTTCGATCACTCCTTGGCCTGTTTCCACGAGAAGAAGTCGATGCGGACCGGAGAGATCACCCCGGCCGGCCGGACTCCGTCCTGCCAAGGGAACGTGTAGGCGGCGCATTTGCCGGTGGTCAACTCGGCCACATAGATCACCCCCGAAGCGAAGGCCGCACCGCCCTGGTTCGTCAACTGCCCGCTGCCGGTTGCCACGGCATACTTCGCCTTGGCTCCGGGCTGCAACTGAAACTCCCGCGTCAGGTCAATGAGATAGTATGTGGCAAACTTGCGGGCCTGGCGATTCAACACCGCCCCCCGCATCTGACCCGTCTGGAAGTCGAGGATGAACACGGCATCGATCGGATCGGCGATCCCGGCCGCCTGGTTTCCCACCGGCACAGTGAAAATCGCAAAATCCTGATCGCGGTCCGAGTTGGTGGCAAAGGCGGGTTCGTGGGGCCACAGCCAGGCCAGGGTCAGCCCGGCCAACAGGCCCAGACCCAGCCACAACATGCGTTGATCCGATGACTTTCGCATCCAGTCGACTCCTGCAGAAAGGTCGCGAGAGAAGTGTTGTCGCGTCGGTAACAATCCCCCCGCCGAGGGACCACGCGGCGGGAAGTGTATCGGGAGCCGTCCAACTCGACTAGATCGGTCAAGTCGGGCCCACCGGGTCGTGTCTCACTTCGATCACTCCGGCCGAAAACCGGGAAACCGTACGGCCCTCAAGTGGGCCGCACGGTCTCAACCAGAACTGTCTCTGGTTCCTAGACGTCGCAAAGCTCCACCGCCTGGCGCAACCCGGCCAGTGGATCGCGATTGGGGATGAACTCATGACCCACGTAGCCGTCATACCCCAGTTCCACCAGCTTGCGCAGGATCGGGGGGAAGTTGATCTCCTGGTTGTCGTCCAGTTCACCCCGGCCTGGATTCCCGGCGGTGTGCACGTGGCCGATGATGTCCCGGCACGACTCCATCCGCCGGATCACATCGCCGTGCATCACCTGCACATGGTAGATGTCGAACAGCAGACGGACGCGGGGCGAGCCCACCTGACGCACGATATCGGCCACGAAGTCGAGATCGTCTCCCTGGTAGCCCGGGTGCCCCTTCATGGGGTGGGTGCCATCGCGGGTGTTCAGGTGTTCGAGGTTGATCGTCACCTGCTTCTGCTCAGCAAGGCGTGCGAGCTTCTTCAGTCCGGCGACACAGTTGCGGGCTGCTTCCTCACGGGGAATCTCGCCGCTCTGGGGATTTTCGGGGTCGCGCCACTTGTACCCGGTGAAGGCGATCACGCTGGGAAAGCCAGCCGTGGCGCAGTCGTCGATCATTTTGCTGGTGGCGTCGATGACCTGACCGTGGAACTCGGTGTTGTTCAGGCCGCGCATGAACGGGGCACCGGGCATTCCATTGGGGGCCAGAGCGCAGACCAGTCCATGCTTCTTGAGGGTCGGCCAGGTCTCGGGCCCGCAGATCTCCACCGACTTGCAGCCCAGGCTGGCGGCGATCGAGCAGGTCTTGTCGATATCCCAGAAGTCGCCCCCCAGATTGAAACACCAGAAGACGACCGAATGCTTGACCCGGCCACGAAGCTTGAGGGGGGGAACCGACATGGAAGATTCCTGGAGAAACAGGTGGGGAGTGAATCTGGTCACAAGAACGTTGCAGACGGGGGCCTTTCTGCTCTGGGCGTCGGCCACCGCGGAACCGGCGGAATTCTAACCCTCATTGACGGGATCGGCCAGTTTCTGGCCCAGCACTCTTTTCCAGACGCCAACGCGCAGGGAACGGGCCCGGAGATCACACCGACCCCCGGGCCCGAACGCAAGACTTCGCCAAAGTGGCGGGTGAGGGTTATTCACCACCTCCCGAGGTGGCGGCGTCTCCCTTGAAGCTCGCCCCTTCCTGGATTGCGTACAGGGTGTTGAAGGTGGCCACATACAGGATGCCATTCGCGCACACCGGGGTCGTGAACACCGGAGTCTCCAGCTGGACCTCGGCCACCAGGTCCTTCTCGGCCGAGATCTTGAAGATCGAGACTTCCCCATCCACATCGGCAATGTAGACATGGTCTCCGGCAATCAGGGCGGTGGACCACGACGCCGCCAGCATGTCGTGGGTCCAGTGCGGCTTGCCGGTCTTGGCGTCGAGGCAGTGGAACAACCCGCTCTGGTCAGCAATGAACAGCAGGTTGTTCTTGATCGCCGCGCTCGCGAGGGTGCGGTGCATGGTCGATTCGAACTTTTTGGTATCCGACCCGGCATAGTGCCAGACGAGGGCCGAGTTGGGATTGTCGCGCTCGAAATCTCCCTTGTCCTTCTCGAGAGACTGCACGCGCTTGGGGGCGATGGGGGTGTTGGGATCTTTCGAGTTGAACACCAGGGAGGGGCTCACATCGCCGCTCTTGGTGGGATCGATGCACCACAGGTGACCATTCCCCTCGCCATGCTCGGGGTCTTCACCCACGCCGATGTAGACCAGCCCGTCGTAGATCACCGGAGTACCAATGATGGGGTTCTTGGTGGCCCGTTCGAGCTTGTAGATCGAGTCCTTGGGGTTGCAGTCGAACTTCCACAGCAGCTTCGCCTTGCCGTTGTCGCCGCGGATGTCGAAGCTGTACAGCCAGCCGTCGCCCCCGGCGAAAATCGCCTGGGGGAGTCCTCCCAGTTCAGCGAACGCGGGAGAAGACCAGGTGCCGTGCATGATGTTGGCGCCGGAGGATCCGTCGCTCCACAGCACCTTGCCGCTGTTCTTGTCAATCGCCAGGAACACCGGGGCCTGAACCTGGGCCACCTTTTTGTGTCCCTCGTCCACGCCGTTGGAGCTGGTCGCCAGCAGCACATCGCCCACCACGGTGATCGAGCAGCTGCTCGCGTTGTGCGGCGAAGCCCCCAGCTTCATCAGGTCGAGCTTCCAGATGACGTCGGCCTCGTCCTTGTTCTGATTCGGCTCTTCTTTGAACGGGCCGTCGTTCTCTCCGTCGAGGAAGCCCTCGGTATCGAGGCAGCAGAGCTCGTCCCGGTTCGAGATGTACCAGAGCCGGTCTCCCGAGACGACCGGGCTGCTGCAGATTCCCAGCTGTTCCCAGTCATTCACACGGCCGGTGGGCAGCTTCTCGTTGGAATGCTGCCACAGGAACTTGCCCGATTCGGCGTCGTAGGCCACGAGGCAGCCCAGGTCGACCTTGCTGGGGAACCGCTTCACGAACCCCGCGCTGTTGTTCGTTCCCACGAAGACCTTGCCATTCGCCACCACCGGGCTGGCATAGGTCTGCGAGCCCAGCCGGGCCGAGAACTTGACGTTCTTGCCCGACTTCACATCCCACTCCAGCGGCAGGGGGGTCGCGGTCACGTTGTTGCGGTAGTGGCTGAGGCCCAGCTGCGGGGCGTCGCCCGGCTTGTTCTTCAGCGTGGAATTCGCGGCGGCGGCCGCCGCGATGGGGTCGTATTCCTGGGCGGCCACGGGGAACGCGGGAACGGCCACCAGTCCCAGCAGGCTGGCGGTCAGCAGCCGGCGAATCGATTTGATTGACATGCGTCTCATCCAGTCGGGAAAGAACTCAAACAGTGTCTTGGGATCGTTTGTGAAAAAGCCGGTCCGGAACGGAGTCAGCCGGCGTTGGGGGTGACGGTCACATTGTCGATGAACACCTCGGCATCGCTGGCGTTGCCAAACAACCCCGGGCTTCCCACGAGGTTGGGCGTTTCGTCAGTCGCCTCGATCGTCCAGTCGGCCGGTTCCGCCTCGCCCCGCACCCAAACCTTGCCGCGCAGGGTCACCTTGCCATCTTTCGTATCGGCCAGGAACTTCATCGTGTACCACGTGTCGGCTTTCCAGGCGAACGGAATGGTCTTGGCGAACCGCAGGTCCAATTGCGAGGTCCACGACCGGATCTGCAATTCCTGGTCGGGACCAATCAGGTCCAGCGTGTACCGCTGATTGATCAGCCCCATGCTGGGAAGCTTGTTGTTCCGCTCCAGTCCCTTGAGGTCGGCCTGGATCGTCTGGTTGCTGTAGATCGGGTGACCCATCCACCCCTGGCTGCGGGTCCCCTTGGGAATGGTGCTGATCTTGCACAGCAGGGCATTCCCCTTGTTCTCCCGCGGTCCCTTCTCAATGGTCAACTCGATCCCGCCGGGCCCTTCACCCCAGGTCCACTTCGAGAGCACCCCTTCCTTCGTCAGCAGGTCCAGGCCGGCGTCAAATTGCGCTTTCGCCTCGTCCACCGTGGTCGGTTTCCCCTCGGCATCGAGGCTGAAGTAACGCAGGAAGTCGGTCCACGCCTGACGGGGGCCGGCGTCGGCGAATTTCGCCGTCGGGGCGTTGCCGTTCGTGAAGGCGGTCACGCAGTACACGTACAGGCGGGCAGCCCGTTCGTTCTGGGCCTTCAGCGCCGTGAAGAAGTCTTCGTCGATCACGATGTGACGATAGCCCGCGCCAATCCAGGTCGCCGGCACCTTCCCATCGGTGAAGTCGAACTTCCAGGGGGGCGGAGCAATCGTCCGGATTCGCGCCTTGCTGGTCTGTCCCTCCGCCTTGATGGTCACCGTGGCCACACTGTGCGGCACATCGCCGGGGGCCACGTAGGTGTCGTTGTTGTCAATCCGGCCAGGACCCTGCAGTTCGAGCTGCACGGGAACCGTCTTCAGGTACCGGCCATTGGCGTTGTACACCCGGGCCTGGAATTTCTGCTTCTGCCCCGGCTTCAGCAGCGACTCCACCGGAACCAACTGCAGTTGCGCCGGCGTCATATCGGCCGTGCGGGGGGTCTCGGCGGGCTCGGCCGGTCGGGGATCGGCCGACGGCTGGGTGTCCTTGTTGCCAAGGCAGTACAGGGCACCGCTCGTCGCGAAGTAGACCCGGCCATGTGAAATGCTGGCCGAGGCCCGAATGTTCTCTCCCTCGAGCCGCTGCTTGTGCAGAATCTTCGGCCCGTCGGCACCCGGCTCGACGATGTAAAAGATCCCGCTCGTCTCACCGATGTAGAGCTTGCCGTCTCCATAAACCGGGCTGCCGAAGATTTCGCGGCCCAGCCGCAGCTTCTTGCCCATTTCGGCACCATCGGCCGGATTGAAGGCGAACATGGTGGCCGCGTCGTCGACGGCGTAGAGCTTGTCACCCACCAGAACCGGCGAGGCCCGTCCCACCATCCGCGACATCTGCAGCCATTTCTGCTTCGATTTGGTGACGTCACCCGTTCCGGTTGCATCCACCGCGAACAGAGCCCCCATCACACGGTTGTCGGCGACATTTTCCTCGCTGTGCCCGGCGTAGACGGTGTCGCCCACCACCAGCGGCGTGGTGTTCACCCCCCGCAGCGAGACATCGTAGCTCCACACCACCTTGCCGGTGCGGGGCTGCAGGGCGTAGATCGAACCATCGCCCGAGCCAAAGACAATCAGCTTCTGGCCGTTGATGGTCGTCAGCACCGGCGCACTGTAAGTGGTGTCCATGGGACGCAGCCGGGTGCTGGTGATCCAGACGGGCTGACCGCGCCGCTTGTCGAACGCCACGAAGCGATGGGCGGGGACGGCATACTCGCCCCAGCCAGTCATCACACCGCTGATGATCACCAGATCTTCGAACACCAGCGGCACGTTGGTGCGGCCGCCGTAGGTGTGAATGATGCCGTACTCCTCGCTCATGGAATGCTGCCAGAGCGTCTGGCCGGTGTCGCCGTCCATGCCCATCAGGACACCGCAGACACCCAGCGAGAAGATGTTGCCCGTTTCGACATCTCCCGACACGCACGACCAGCCCACCCGTTCGGCGGGCACATCGGTCAGGAAGACGTTGTACGCATTTTCCCAAAGCTTGTTCCCGGTCGCCGCGTCGAGGCAGATCACCTTTTCTCCCTCGCGGGTCGAATCGGGATTGTGCCGGGTCAGCAGGTAAACCTTCCCATTCATGATGATGGGGGTCGAGCGGGTGCTGATTTCGGTATTCCGCCAGAGCAGGTTTTCCCCCTCCAGCGACCACGTGGCCGGCAACCCCTTCTCTCGGGAGATGCCGTTCATCTCGGGGCCGCGCCAATGCGGCCAGTCGAGAGGATCGGTCGAGGGTGTGCCGGCGCAGACCGCGGTGGCGGCCAGAGCCCACAGCACAAGGCTACTCGAAGAACGCGAGAGGAAGCGATTCATGCGGTCACTCGGACGGACGCGTGGAGTCGGGGGGGAGCAAATGGCAGGAGCGGAGGAAGCCGCAGGCGACTGGGAACAGGGCCTCCCGGACCTTCCTGTCCGCTTTCAGAAGGTAGTTTCTCGAACGCAGTCCGACAAGTTCACGCACCACTCCGCAGCGTTTTGCGGCCCCGGTGTGAGGCTGCTGTTCCCGACGAGGGCCGGGCGGACGTCAGACAGCCGATCAGAAGTCAGCCGAACCCCAAGGCACGAGTTATGCCGCAGATTCCCCTGCGGCCGCGGGCAGCACCTCCCGGTAGAGCGCGAGGGTCTGGTCGAGCATGCGCTCGACCCCGAATTCCCGCGCCACCAGCTCTTTTCCCGCCGCTCCCAGCCGCTGTGCCTCGGAGGGGTTTCGCAAGAGTCTGAGAAACGCCGCGGTCAGCGCTTCCAGGTCCTGGGGCGGGGTCAGCAGTCCGGTGACCTCGTGGTCGATCACGTCGTCGATGCCCCCCACGGTGCTGGCGACAATTGGCAGGCCCAGGGCCATGGCTTCCAGCAGCGTCGCGCTCAATCCCTGCCGGACCGCCGGCAGGCAGTAGACATCCATCGCCCGCAGCGGGGTCTGAAAGTCGGGCACGTACGGGGCGAACGTCACATGGGCCGCCAGCTTCAATTCCCGCGCGAGCCGCCGCAGGTTGGTCTCTTCCGGCCCCGCCCCGGCGATCACGAACTCCACGTCCCGATGCTGATCCAGCACGCGCCGGGCCGCCCCCAGAAACCAGATCAACCCCTTGTCCGATTCCAGTGGCCCCGCCGCTCCAATCACGGGCTCGTGACCGGGGCTGAGGGGAACCGGCCGGCTGGGATCGCAACACGGCTCAACCCCGGGGGGAATCTCTTTCACCAGGCTGGCGGGAACTCCAAAGTGGGTCGACAGTTCGGCCGCCACCGTGCTGTTCGCCGCAATCACCCGGCGACACCACTGGCGATCAATCGGCAGTCGCGACTGGCTGGGGAGATGATGCACGGTCAACACATAGGGGACCCGCCAGCGACGGGCCAGTTCGTTGGCGAGTCGCAACATCCGCGGCGATTGGGCGTGCAGCAGTTGCGGACGCAGTACCGGACCGCGCCACCACGCATGCACCTGTCCCGCCAGCGGCAGGTCGGCGCCGCGCCACTCGTGCACATTCAGTTCGGTTCGAACCGCCGCAGTCAGTTGCCGCCCATCCGAGGTGATGATGCCGGTGGTCCACCCCCGTTTCAGCAATCCCCGCGCCAGTCGCACGGTGTACGCGCAAATGCCCCGGGCCTCGAACGGAGGAGCCAGCAGCAGGATCTCGGGGGGGGAATGCTCGGCCTCGGTCGACATCAGCGGCGCTTCGCCAGAGCCCTGGGAGGAGCGAGGATCAGGCTGGCCACCATCGCCCGCTGCAGTGTCTGGGGCTGCCGCAATTCCGCCAACAGGGGATGCTCGGGAACCTTCGCCACCGTGGCGGCCGTCGTCACCGGGGTGGCGCTCCCCAGGTGCGACGTCACCGAATCGGAAATGCGCGGCGCCAGATCCTGCGAGACCATTTGGCCGATGCGTTCGGACATGTGGGACTGCAGATGCGACTGGACGCCGCGGCCCAGTTCGGCCGCATGGCCCGCCACGCGCTGGGCGGCCCCCGCGGCGGTCTGAGGTGCCCGAGGCTGCTTGGTTTGTCTCGCTGACGCCGGTGCGGTTCCCCCCCGCTCCTGCCCACGGGAGTCTTTTCCTTCCCGGGAGGGCTTGGGGGTCTTGGCGGGAGACCGCTTCAACTTGTCGGACGCAACCGGCCCCTGGGGCGCGGTGCGCTGGGGGGCAGGACGCTGGGTCTCCGGACGCTGGGTCTCAGGACGCTGGGTCTCCGGACGCTGGGGGGCGGCACGCTGATCGGCAGGACGGGGGCGATCTTCAAACACGACTTCCGCCCGCTCCCGTTCCTGCCGGCCGCGGTCGGCTCCCGCCCCCGCCGGCTTCTTGTTGACCTCTTTCAGGAAGTTGGCGATCTCATCCTCGAGCGATTTGGCCCGCTGGGGCTTGGGCTTGTTTCCCGCGGCGGGGGCCGGGGCCTCTCCCTTGGCGGCATTCACCAGCTTGATGATCCAGCTGATGACCGCGAAGACGACGAAGATCAGCGTCATCACGCCGTCCGCATCCGCCAGCACCATTCCCATCAGCGGCAGTTGAAGCATGACGAACTTCCTTTTCCTGAAACACCCACGGGGCGGAGACTGCGGAATCGACTGGTGGGGGGCGAGTGGGACGGCGCGACGCTTACGCTGAACGGTTTGGGCTGCCTTCGCCGGCAATCGAAGACCGCATCCGCGTGTCGGCCTGTACGTTCGACAGCTCGTAATGATCGAGCAGTCCCAGCCGGCCTGTGTTGAGCGACTCGGCGATCGCCCGGGGAATCTCGGCCTCCGCCAGCACCACCTTGGCCCGGTTCTCCTGCACCCGGGCCGCCATCTCCTGTTCGCGGGCCACCATCGCCGCCCGCTTCTGCTCGGCCCGAGCCTGGGCGACCCGTGTGTCGGCCTCGGCCTTGTCCGCCTGCAGCCGGGCCCCAATGTTGTCTCCCACATCGATATCGGCAATGTCGACCGACACGATCTCGAAGGCCGTCTGTTTCTCCAGACCCAGCTGCAGCACTTCCTGCGAGATCAGTTCCGGGCTTTCGAGCACAATCTTGTACGAGCTCTGTTTGCCAATCGCCTGCACAATGCCCTGGCCCACGCGGGCGATCACCGTCTCTTCGGTCGCACCACCCACCAGCTGCGCCAGGTTCGTCCGCACCGTCACCCGCGCCCGCGCCCGCAGCTCGATGCCGTCACCACACACCGCGCTCAGCGTCCCCTCGGGGCTGCTGCGGGAGTCGGGGCAGTCAATGACCTTGGGGTACACGCTGGTCTGCACGGCGTTGAGAATGTCGCGCCCCGCCAGATCGATGGCCGCCGCCGTCTGCCAGTCCAGCGGAATGGTCGCCCGCTGGGCGGCAATCAGCGCCTGGATGACCCGTGGTACATTCCCCTTGGCCAGGTAATGCGCTTCGAGTGCCTTGGTGGTGATGTCCGGATCTTCCCGGGTCAGCCCCGCCACCACCGCCATGATCTTTCCCCGCACGATCGTCGCCGTGTCGACTTTCCGCAGACGCATCATCACCAGATCGATGAACGAAATGCCCGCCTTCGTCATCCGGCACTGGATCCACAGGGAAAAGTACTGGATGAACAGAAACAGCAGAATCAGGCCAATCAGGCCCAGAACCAACGCCCCACCGAATAAAATTACCGGCGGAATTGCGGCGAACAGAGGGAAGGCGTTCATGGGGAATGCTACGCAGGAGAAGAGATCCGAGTGCCAACCGCAGTCCCGGGAATTCAGCCCAGGGGAAAATCCAGATCGGGCCCGGCTCCGCCAGCGGTTCCGGGTTCCTCAATCGCCTGCTCCGCAGCCGCAGAGGCGGCCGAGGGGAGGGAAGTTGTTTCAACCGCTGCCATGTGCTCGCGCACGGTGACGTTGTTATGCCTCGCGGCCACCACCCGCACGGGGGTTCCCTCGGCGATGATCATCCCTTCACTTTGGCAATGGACGCGACTGCCGTCAATGACGGCCATGCCCGCCGGGTTCAGGACGGTCACGGTCCGGCCCACGCGCCCCACCAGCGATTCATGACGACTGGCCTGCCGTTCAAACGGGATGACATCTTCGGGAGCCGGTCCCTCCAGCAAGGCGCGTTTGCCAATGGCCGTCTCGGGCCAGAAGCGAAACGCCGTGATCAGCGTCGCCGGTCCCAGGATGCCCAACGCCCCCACCAGCGACCAGAACGCCAGTGGCCGCCCCGGCATCCAGGCCAGCCAACCACAGCCGAGGGAACCGGCAATGGTGGCCAGTGCCAGCACCAGAATCACGCCCCCCGAGGGAATGAACACCTCGGCGACCAACAGCACCAGCCCCACCATGAGCAGCAGAATGGCCAGCAGCGAATACGACACGCGGCAACACCTTTCGAACAGCGCGGTTCCGGACGCTCCCGCGAACGGAACAAACAATTGTCTGCGGAATTGTAGGACTTGCCCGGGGGCTTCGCAAAACGGCAATGGCGAATCTTTTCGGGTCACTTCCCGTCGTGCGGTTGCCGCGCCCGGCGTCGACCCTCTCCGCCGGTCCCCCCGCTGCAAGACCTGACGCTCCGCCTAAGATCCCACGTCTTTCCTGTTTACGGGTTTCTGCGGGAGGTGTCATGCTGGCGAATCTCGAGACGGCTCCCCGCTGGATGGGGACCACACTCACCCTCGCGGGAATCTACAACCTCGTCTGGGGGACCTTGGTCATCCTCTGGCCCCACCAGACTCTGCAGTGGTTCCAGTATCCCCCCCAGCCACTCCCCCAGTTGTGGCAGTGCATTGGGATGATCGTGGGGGTCTATGGCATCGGCTATCTGGCGGCCGCCCGCGCTCCGCTCATTCACTGGCCCGTGGTGCTGGTCGGCTTCCTCGGAAAAATCTTCGGGCCGATCGGGTTCGTCGATGCCGCCGTCCGGGGTGTGCTCCCGTGGAGCGCCGGTTGGGTCAATCTGACGAACGATGTCATCTGGTGGCTCCCCTTCGGACTCATCCTCTGGCGGGCCTGGCAGTTTCATCACCGCGAGGCGGCGTCCAGCAGGAACTGAGACCCGCGGTCGCGCCAGCGATTGTGCAGACTGTGCCCCTCCGAATCGTCGACGATCAAAAACTGCAGCCGCGATTGTCCCTCGGCGGTCCCCTCCGCCCCGGCCAGTTGTGAGACGAACCGCGCACAGGCGTCGGTCCCCACCCGCAGGTCGTGATTGCCGATGGCAATGTAGACGGCTCGCCCCGCGAGGTCTTTGGCGAAGTGCTCCAGGGCCAGCTCGGCGACCTCTTTCCGATCCCGAACCTCGGCGAACTCACGCAAGACGCGCCAGTCGGTGACCGGGGCGAACGCCGCGACCGCCGCCACGCGCGGCTCTGCCGCCGCCAGCCGCAACGAGCAGTAGCCCGCCCGCGATGTCCCCGCCACCACGATGCGGTCGGCGGTCGCTTCGCCCCGCTCAATCAGGGCGTCGATCACCGCGCGCCCATCCCCGGCAAACTGCACAAACGGGTCCTCCCCCGCCAGGAACCGGGCGCACATGCCGTCGATTCCCGAACCCCGGGCGTCGATCCGTTCGCCATGCGCGGGGAGGTCGAAGCTCGCGGCGCGGTGGCCGGCTTTCAAAAAGGCCTCCACCGCCATGTTGTACGGAGCGCCAGTGAGTGATGTCTGGCGGTCGGTCGCGAAGTTCAGCAGCATCCACGGCTGCTTCGCGAGCCTTCTGTCGGGAGGACTGAAGACCCGCACTCCCAGTGTTTCGGTCCCCCGAGTCACCGTGAAATCGCGGGTCAGATACTCCTCCCCCGAGAGCGGGCCGGCCATGACCAGCCAGGCGAGGCCCGCGACGCAGGCGGCCGTCGCCATCCGGAAACCGCTGTTGGACAAACCTCTGCGCTGTAACTGCATCGTCTGGACCTCCCGTTGGCCGTTCCCGATCATGCCACACCCCAAGTGCCCGACCGAAGTGGATCATTGCCGCTTCGGGCGGGCCTTCTCGAACTCCCCGGCCGAGACCTGCTTCCGGGTCTGAGTCAGCAGAAACGTCCCTTTCTTGTTGCCGACCACGACGTCCGGCAATCCATCCTTGTTCACATCGCCGGCCACCACCTGCACGCCGACTCCCACGTCGTCACTCATCAGCCAGGGAACAAAATCGACCGTCTTGTCGGCCTGGCGCACCAACTGGAACCAGTACGTCACGGCGGCATCGTTGCGGTCGGGGTCTCCGGCCCGGCCGTGCGACCAGAATCGCTTACCGGTGACGATGTCCTTCAGCCCGTCCCCATCCATATCCATCAGGTCAATCGCGTGCAGCTCCGAGAACTTCACGCCGTAGGGGCTGGCCGACGGCTTGTCTCCCACCAGCAGATGCGGGACGAATTTTTCCTGATCCCCCTCCCGCACTTGTTCGTACCAGGCGAGGCCATACGCATGGGCGGCCAGGCTGGTGATCACATCGTTGAGGCCGTCGCCGTTGACGTCATAGGCATACATCTGGGCTCCCCCCGAACCAAAGTTGTGCGGGTGGTGACGCCACTCGGGATCGCCGGCGAGATTCGTTGGCTGTTCCCACCAGCCATCTTTCTCGAGCAGGTCGGTCCGGCCGTCGCCATTCACATCCCCCAGCCCCATCCCATGGGTGAAATTCCCATACCCCTTGCGCGGACTGATGGGGTGAAAGGTCCAGGGGGCGGTGGGATCCTGGGGATTGGGGGTGGCGTAGCCATACGCCCCCTTGGTGAGGCAGACCAACTCGGGGACTTTGTCTCCCGTCAGGTCGGCGAACGTCGGGGACTCATTGTCGGTCTGGTCGAAGATCACATGCCGTTTCCAATGGCCGTCCCCCTGCTGCGGATTCTCAAACCAGCTCGTCTCTTTTCCCGGGAAGCCGATGATCAGGATGTCGTTCCAGCCATCCCGGTTGAAGTCGTGGGTGTAGGCGAAGAAGTTGTTGGAGTAGGTGTTGTTTTTTCCCAGCGTCCCCTCGAACCCGGGGACGGTCACACTGGTCTGCGGCCCCAGCTTGAGTTGAAAGGTGGTGGTCGCCGGGTAGTACTCGTGCCGTTTTTCGAACGCCGGCCCCTCCCACCACCAGGGGCCCGAGACCAGGTCGTGGTGACCATCGTTGTTGAGGTCTCCGAAAGTGGCCCCTTCCGACCAGAACTGGTCATTGAGTTGCCGCCGTTCGAAAGAGAGCAGCGTCTTGTCTTCCGCCCGGACCGCAGCGGGGAAGAGCAGCCCGAGGCTGAGGGGCCACAGGGACCACACCCACAATCGGCCAGCGGAAAGATTCAGTGACGGCATGAGACAACTCGCGGCGAGAAACAGTGCAATGACGGTCGTCTGGGCCCGCAACAGACCAGCGGCCCCGCAGCCAGACATGGGGGGGCGGGAGTGGGCCCCCGCTCTCGGGCATCGTATCCCGCGCTCCCTGAGGGGGCAATCAGGGGAAGCCGATTGACGGGGTGCGGCCCCGGTGGTACTCGTGAAATGTGTTCTTCACAAGGAGTTCGCCTGGTCCTCACGTGCGGTGGAGATTCTGGGCACTTCCGGGGAGACATGTCTTCGGACATCCGCATTTCATTGAAAGGACTGCCGCCATGCGTCGCTTGTCGCTGCTCACCCGGTCGTGGATGGTCCCTCTGGTCCTGCTGGCGGCTTTCGGGCCGACGCGGCAGATCTGCGCTCAGGAAGGCCAGGAGGCCGCCGCCCAGCAGGCGGCCAAAGTCCGTCGGCTGCGCGAGCTGCAGGCCGAAGCCCAGAAGATCGAGGCCGAACTGAATCGGGGCGAACCCCGCCGGCCCGATGGCCCCCCGCCGAATTTTGTCCCCCCTGCCAGCCGCCCCCCGGTCGGGGCCCCCTCCAATCCCGAGGCAATTCGCAAGATGATGGAAGAACAGGCGGCCCGCATGCGTGAACAGGCCCGTCAGCAACCGGGGGCGGGTGACCCCCAGGTGTTCCAGGCCCGGATGATGGAAGAGATGCGCCGCGGCATGATCCCCCCCGGCGGCCCCGCGGGAGCGGCCGATCCCCACACGATGATGGCCCAGCAGATGGCCGCCTTGCTGCGCATGTCCGAGGGGGGAGGCGTTCCGTTCAGCGGGCCCGAGATGACCGATCCCCGCGAGATGGGGCAGCGGATGGTTCTGGCGGGACTCGAAACCCAACTGCGAGGACTGGCCGAGCGGATTCGGGGGACCCAGGATGCAGCCGCCCGCGAAGAGGGGACGAAGGAATTCAAAGATCTGATCACGCAATTGGTCGAGGTCCGGAAGAAACGTCGGGCCAAGCAGATCGAGGAACTCGAGAAACGCCTCGCCGCCCTCAAAGACGAGAAGTTCGAGTCGGCCGAAGAGATCTCGAAACGGCTGCTGGCCGATCCTCAGCCCGAATCTCCCCCTGCCGCGGCTCCCCGCGCTGAAGCGGAAGACAAGAACAAGTAGTCGGCCGGTGACCGATCTCTCGCCGGCGCGTCACGGACACGTGACTCCCCGGATTCCGGATGTTCTCTCACAGGGAGCATTCGGAATCCTTTGTTCATCGTGACGGCACCACGGTTGGGCACAGCCGCGATCGAAGCGCCGATCTCATTCTCCCACCGCCCCCCAGATCGGTGGAGTCTGGCCCTGAATTACGGCGTTTCCACCGTCCGTACGACGGGTTGTCCCACCTGCCGAACTTTTCCCACCTGTTGAACAACGGCTGCCAGGCCGTGGAGTGTGCCTGTCGGGAAGGCATTCTGGTCCAGCAATCGCCCCATCAGTCCTCCCCGGCGCGCACCCGGGGCGGTCCCCCCGAGGGGATTTCCGCAAACAGAACCGCGAGCCGCCTCAGACCGCGCCGGCGAGAGGGCCGACCGGGGTGGCGACCCC
>CAIOTJ010000540.1 GCA_903861195.1 uncultured Planctomycetaceae bacterium
CCCGCGACACAACTTTCGGTCAACAGATCCCGGGCCGCTGCGGGAGCGGGTGGGGGTGAGGGCGAAACCGCCGCACGGGTCGTTGGCGGCACCTCGAGGCAGGGCCCCCAATCCGTGGTGACAAACCTATCTGGTTTGTCAGCTCAAAAGATCGTCCCCAGCAAATCGACCAATCGACACACGTCGAAATCAACCCACATCGTTTGGTGCGCCGGGCGTTTTTGGCACGGACAAACCCGGAGGTTTATCGCCAAGAAGATAAAAATGGGCCGGGAGCGGTGCGGCGGGTGCGCGGACTTCTGTGTCCGCCCTTCGTGGTGACAGACCTCCATGTCTGTCAGTCCAAATCCCAGCCCAAGCGGCGCAGCCGCGCGTACCCCCTCTCCCGCGAAACGACATCCGGTCAACAAATCCAGGGTGACTGCGGGAGAGGGTTGGGGTGAGGGCGAAACGGCCGCGTCGTCCGTCCGTGGCATCGATTGTGCAATCGTCTGTCCCCCCTCCGTGGTGACAGACCTCCAGGTCTGTCAGTCCAAACCAACAGGCCCGACGTTGTTGGAGACGAATTGAAGGGCACGATCTTTCAACACCTCGGCATCTCAGGGTTAAACTCCTTCCGGCGGAGATCGAATGACGGTTTGTGATTCCTTGGACCATACGGTTTTGGTAATTCTCGGGTGGGGCGGTGATCATCGCACCGTGAAGCGAACCCTGACAGGGTTCAGACGGTCTATGCGGGTGTCCCTGACCCAGGGTAGCCGCTGCGCGGCGAACCCTGGGCTATCGAAGAGTTCCCCTTCAGGGAACGGCGTTGGACTACGTCGTGCCGTGTGCGTTGCTCTGGTATTTTCATTCGTGGCTCGACCGTTGCGAGATCCAGGGTCGTGGGCTGCCCATCGACTCGCTGGTCTTTCGATCGACACCCAGACGCGCAGATCCAGAGGTCGGCACTCTCGTCGGCGGTTGGTTGGTCCGTTTCGCACGATGTCTGCGGTTCAGCGCTCTGGAGGTAAACCGCACAAGACCGTTTGCATCCTCCCGGCGAGCATCCGATCCGACGCGGCTGCCATGGTGATCGGACCAAGACCGCCGGTACTACGCCCCTCGGCCTTCGCGACAAACCTTTCGCCAACCCACCGCCTACCTCGCAGAGGTGACTTCTCTCAGCCCCGGGTTGCCGCCCCAGCGGCTACCCGGGGAACGCGATCCCTCACCGGACCTGAACCCTCAAAGCGGTTCCTTTCGACGTGGGGGGGGGAACAGCGATGAATCTGCAAAGGTCATGGCCGGTGTGGAAAGCAATCCCTTCAGGATAGAGATCGTGGTGGGGATGGTCACCTGGGGTAGTCGCGTGCGCGACAACCCCAGGCTGAGGGAAGTATCCCCTACGGGGAATGGCTATAGCCCACGTCGTGCCGTTGTCGTGGGTGAAGTGATGTTCGTTGTGGTTCGCGTGGGTTGTAGATCCACGGTTTAGCATTTCCCATCGCGGCAGTGATCTTCTGCTGCACGCCCAGCGGAGTGGACACAGAGGTCCACGCTCCCGGTTGGATCAGCCCGGGGTTCGGGCTGCACTCCATCGCCTTGATTTCGAACCATACGGTGTGCGGTGACGTCTCATGACGACGTTTTACGATCAAGATGTTTCGTCGCGGGTCACGAAGAACGTTGTGTGGATCTTGTGGGTCTCTGCCGATGCGAGACGGCGGTTGCGGTCGGGCTCTGTCGGGCAGCGGTGCTGTCCTACGCAATCTGAACCGACAGACCTGGAGGTCTGTCGCCACGGCGGCTTGTGGCACAGGCTTGTCAGCCTGTGCGTCAATTGGCGTAGTACAACGCCAACGGCACGGACCCGCGCGGGTTGGTTGTGGCCGGGGCTGACGGGGCGGGAGGCTGTCCCGACGCGATTGGGACTGACAGACCCGGAGGTCTGTCATCATCGCAGGTGTGCACTCAGTCGCGTCCGCCTGCGGAACGTTCTGACGAATTGGTTGGCGCTGCTGGCAGTCTTGGGCAGCCCCGCGCTGCGGTCGTGATACGCTCCCAGCCGAGCGCGGCCGAGGCGGAGTTCCGCGTTCGCGGCGATGCCCGCCTCGTCCGCATGACCTCGGCCCCTCGGATCAGACCGGATCGCATTCCGGCCAACTCGACAGTCCGGGTGATTTCGCGATCAGTCCGGGGATCTCGCCCTTGGGGATCGTCGTGCACGCCGACCCTCCGTCCGAAGTCTTCAGAGCCATTCTGGGCGCGTCGGGTGGTCTTCTGACTTCTTTTAAACTGGCCGGAGCCGCCTGCGCCCCCCCCTCCCTCAGATGCCGCGCCGGACACTTCCGACAGTCTTCGGATAAAACCAAAGCGCTGTCATTCGTCCTGACCGGGTGCAGGACGGCCTGTCACGTTTTTGCTCAGCCCCTTGGTCGCCATGAAACCTCTGGGTTTTCGTTCCGCGCCGAGACGTTTATTCCGCAACCCCCTGCCGGCCCGCCGTGACGCCCGACTCCGTCGCGCTCCCGACCGGTATCCAAGACTCGCGATCGAACGGCTCGAGAGTCGGCAATTGCTGGCGGCCCAGGCGACGCTCTCGCAAGTCTTGGGTGTCAGCGTCTCCGTCACCTTCAATGGGGATCAGCCATCTCTGGCCGCCACGGTCCCTTCTCCAATCACGTGGCAGACGGTGACGGCGGGACAGTTGGGATGGGGAACTGTGACCGGCGATCCGCGCAACGCAGGTCTGGGTGCGGAACTGAAGTCGTTTGCCGGTGAAGTGGCCCCCGCGATCGCCCTGCAGACCAAAGTCGATTTCAACTCCTTCACCCAGGCGCTCGATGTCAATCCCTCGGGAGTGGCCAAAGAACAGTGGGGTCGTGACCGCGCCAACCTGGTGACGGCGTTCTGGCATCAGTACGGCCCGACCAACATGAGCGCGGGCTTCAACAACGCCACCCTGTCCGCCGCCTTTCAACTCGGACTGTATGAGCTGATTTCCGAGCCTGCGGGGTCCGCCTGGAATCTCGCCCAGGGGCGATTCCAGGTGGCGGCCAGCCAGCAGTCGCTGCCCGCCGTGGTCCAGGCGCGCGATTGGCTGAAGGAACTGAATCCCCTGCTGGCCGCCGAGAGTTCGGTGGTCGTGAGCGTGCTCACCAGTCCCACCCGCCCAGATCAACTGACGGTGCTGCCCAAGCCCCCGGAGGTCGGCAGGCCGGGCAACGGCACTCCCGGAGAGACCTGTGCCGCCACAGAGACCCCGGATGTGGCGACTGGGCTGCTGAACGTGGTCTTCTCCACGACCGCCTCCACCGACCCGAAAGCATCCGGCTCGGTCACCCTGCAACGGCAGCAGGCGGGTCCCACGGCGGGGCCGGGCGTGCTGGCCGGTGCCGGAACGATGCCCTTCGAGCCCGCCGCGTCGGGGGCGTTTGGAAACGCCTGGTCACTTGGTGCCGCCCCCTCGCTGGCGACCTACGGCACCGATGTCCTCAACCCGGCCTATGTCTCGGTCGTCTTCCAGGGTGCCGACACCCGGATTTTCCGGAATGTTCCCACAGCCGGCCAACCCGCGTTCTATCTCGCCAGCGGTCAGGGAACGGCCGACAGCCTGTCACTCGCCAGTGGGCAATATGTCTATCGGACCGCGCGGGGAGACACACTGGTCTTCCACGATTTCAACCCGCTGCGTTCCGCGAACCAACGCGGGCAGTTGATCTCGCGCACCGACGCCGCGGGCAACCGGTACGAATTCTCGTTCGGGACCGCCGGCGTCTCGCAGATGCGCCGTTACCTCTCCCCAGCGGGGGCGACGGACCTGGTGGAAATTCAGGATTACCTGTCTCTGCCCGAGGGAGACCCGAACGTCGGCAAGGTGTCTCAACTCGCGATCCGCCGTGGCGACGGAACCCTGGTGCGCAGCGTCTCCTTCACCTACGACGACGGAACCACCCCCTGGGGGGCTCTGGGGGACCTGGCGCGGACCGAGACGTTCGATCCGTCCGGCAACCTGCTTGATGCCCAGGCCTTCCGGTACGGCGTTTTGGCGAGCGGGGCTTCGTTGATCAGCATGTCGCTCGACTCCGATTCGGTTCGCCGGGTCGGGGCGGCCGGGCTCGATCTCAACACCGCGTCGGACGACAGCCTCGCCCCGTTCGCGACCAACCGCTATTTCTACGACGCGGGGCATCGCGTGGTGCGGCACGACCGGCAGGGGGTGGGATGCACGGCGTGCACGGGAGGGATTGGCACGTTCTTGTACGCCTACGCGCAAAACCCCAATCCCGTGCATGGCAGCAACCACGACTGGCGCTTCAAGACGACCGAGACCCGGCCGGACGGATCTCAGCGCATTGTGTATTCGAACGGTCTTGGCCGCACCATGCTCGAGGTGCTGCGGACACAGGATGGCGGGGTGACCCGGCAAACGGGCAGCTACACCCGCTACGACGCCCGGGGAAATGCCATCTGGCGCGCCACTCCCGAAGCGGTCGCGCTGCCGACGGATCTCGCCACGCTCGAAGTCTATCCCGATCTGCTCAACGAGGTGGCGGGTAATTTCCAGTATCTGAACGACACCACCGGCCTGATCCACGTGACCTCGTTTTTCGAAACCACCACAGCCACCAGCAGCGTGGCGGGAGGGGTCGATCGCTTCGTTTCCGCGAACTCGGTCATGCGCGGCGACCGGGGCACTCCGATCCGGCAGCAGGCCTTTACCTATTTCCAACAGTCGGCGGGGGGCAGCCGCGTCTCCCCACTGGCGGCCAGCATCGCCTATCCCAGCAGCACCACCACCGGAGCCCAGACCACCAGTTGGTCGTACGCCTTCGTCCCAGGGACCACCCGGATCCTCAGCGAACGCACGACCCTGCCCGTAGTGTCGACCACACAGAACGGACCGGGGACCGCCGACGTCAGCGACCGGGTCTTCGATTCCGTCGGCCGGGAGATCTGGTCACGGGATGCGGACGGGTTTCTGCAATTCACCCGCTATGACCCGCGGACCAGCGCGGTCATCCAGCGGATTGTCGATGTCGACACCAGCCGCACGGCCGACTTCCAGGACCTTCCTGCCGGTTGGATCACGCCAACGCGGGGCGGGCTGCACCTGACCAGCCGGTACGAGGTCGATTCGCTGGGCCGCCCCACCCGTTCCACCGATCCTCTCGGCCGAGTCGCCTATACCGTCTATGACGACCTGCAACACTCGGTCCGCACCTACGTCGGCTGGAACGCCGCCACCTCGACCACGACCGGTCCCATCCAACTGATCCGCCGCGACCTTTCGGGCACCTACCTCGAGACTCTGACCTTCGACGGTGTTCCGACAGTCGACGCCCAGGGGCGCCCCACGGGCCAGGAGCCCATCACCAACTTGCAGTCGCTGTCGCGGTCGCACGTCAACTCGGCCGGACCTTGGAACCCGGGGGGGGGTGGAGGGGTCAATTTCGATTACGGTTTCGTCGGGCCAGACGGCAAGATCACCCATGCCGACCAATATCACAACCCGGACCGCAACGGCGATGGGAAGGGGGATTATTATCCAGGTCTTCCCATTCGAAACGCGACAATCTTCGTCAGCACTCTGAAGGAGTGGCAGCAGATCTATTCAGATTTCAACTTTGAGGTCTGGTGCGTTCAATGCCGGAGTGACAAGTATGGCCAGTAAGCCAATGATTCGAGTGATGATGTGGAGCCTGGTCCTGGTGTCTCCACTGGTCCTGACGGGATGTGCACCGATGGCTGCCGATTCGAAGATGACTGCCAGTTCGCCGAGGCTCGAAGAGGGGGTCGTTGGCCTGTTTGATCTGTCGCTCTCGACTGCCGACGAGCTGGGAAAGGTCTGGCCAGTCAACCCGACCACACCGGCTGTCGAGCCGTTGACGATGATGGTGGTTCCCTTCACCCCAGACTTACAGGCCGTGATCGATGGGGCCCGTTCCAGCCGCCGTCGGGTCGTGGGATATGTTCGTTGTGACTCCTCCGGAGTACCGCGGCTGGGAGTGGTGCTTCCAGAGGATGTGGACATCAATCTGCCGGCTGGGCCCGGATATCGGCAGTATCAGCAGTTGGTCGTGCTGGCCGCCATGCCGGCGGAAGCGGATTGATGCCGTGGGGAAAACCAGCCCGTCCACTGCATCGGTTTTCAGCCACCCAACCGGATGGGTCAAGTCGCCGGGCTTCGGATGGGCTGCGCTGGCCAATTGAGGGGCTGTGGCCGCGCTGTGTTCGGATGGGTTTCGATCACTTCTGACGGGGCTGTGACGGCACCGCATGCTCTCCAGGCGTTCGGGTGTCTCATGGCGTGTGTGCCCTGTGTCACGACAGCAGGGTGAAGTCATCAAGTCACCCATTGCCAACCCAAGGATTCGCAAGGACGACCGCTGTGACCACAATTCATGGCCGACCCGAATACCGCAACACATGAATCAGCACACATCTCGTTTCGCAATGTTTGGATTGGCCATTTTGCAGGTTGTGCAGCTCGGCTGCATCGACACATGGACCAGAGAGATGCAAATTCAGTTGCCACACGCCCCCTTGAAGATTGAATCATATTCTGAAGGCCGCTTGGTGACATCTGCCACGGCACCAGAAGATTCGGCACACCTGGCAACCATTAGCCGCATTGTTCAAAGTAAAAATGGCCAATGGCGGAAGAGTCTTATCGCACACGCACCATCGATCATTTTCCGCAGTCAGGATTTCAAGCTGACATTTCATCAAGGGACGATCGCAAACGACATCTCCGAGGCGGGGCAACCGCGGCAATTGGAGTGTGCCCTGTCCGACGACGAATTCGCAGAGGTGCAACAGGCTGTCGGGAAGATCGTGGAGGAACCCGCCGCACCTCAGCCTCAGAAGTGAAGAGGCACAGTGGCCGCGCATTTGCCACACTCTCGGAATTGGACGCAACCGTGCCCTCCCGGTGTGCCGGTGTGTCCCTTCTCGTTTGCGTCGTGCTGTGGCGGTGGACTTGCCACTCAGCAGCAGGTCGGAAACTTCAGCAGACGAACCGGGGTGTCGTAGTAGACCGCGCAGCCGCCGGCGTCGGTGACCTCGGCCTTGACGAGGGCGTTCGCACACCGCCCGGCACTCAGCCAGCCCCCCTTGTCCATCAGCACCACCTCGGGACGCTGCCTCGAATCGAACCGCAGTTGCACCCGCAGTTCCCCCTGCTCCGATTCGAGCCGGGCGAGTTCCCCTTCTTCGAAATTCGGCGCGGCCAGCGGATGCACGGTGGCGATCGCCGGCCCCTGCTGGTCTTTTTTGTCCCACTGTGACGCCTGCGATTTCGACGTCGAAAGCGCCATCAAAATCAACGGCCGCGTGGGGGTCGCCCGGGTCGGGGTGATGTCGACCTCGTGGATGAGGTTCACCTTGCCCGTCGCGGTCGGAAATTTCTTGTCGGCATACATCAATTGCGGGGCCAGCGGATTGCGCACGGCCCCTTGCCGCAGGTCCTCGAGCGAGGCCCCCTTGTCGGCCACCGGCTGCAACACCCGGCGTTTCCAGGTTTCGAGCGAGTCGGAAAACTCGTGTTCCAACCCGGTCCGGCGGGCCAGCTCCTGGATGATCTGGTAGTCGCTCTTCACCCCCGCCGGCGGGTCGACCACCGGGCGCGACTCGACCACCCAGTGATGTCCGTAAGCCCCCAACAGGTCGTCCTCCTCCAGCAGCGTGGTGGTGGGAAGCACGAGGTGGGCGTGGCGGGCCGAGTCGGTCAGGAACGAATCGACCACCACCGTCAACTCGCGCGTCTCGAGCGCGCGGGCGACTGTTTCCGACTCCGGCAGCATCGCCACCGGATTGGCGGCCGTCACCCACAACACGCGGATCGGGGGATTATTCGCGGCCAACACCGCCGGGCCAAACAATGGCTCGGGAATGAGCCGGGGGGCGACCTCGTCGCGTTTGGCAAAACCCAGATCAAACGCACCCCGGCGTTTGTAGTAATACGAGACACCCCCCCCGGGAATGCCGATGTTTCCCGAGATCGCCCCCAGGGCGTCAATCACCCGCACGGTGGCCGAGCCGTGCCGGCGGCGCTGCAGGCCCCAGCCAATCAGCAAGGCGGCGGGCTGTTGGGCATAGACCCGGGCGAGGGCGTCGAGGGTCTCGAACGGCACACCGGCGAGGTCGGCCCATTCGGCGGGGGTGTGCGACCGGGCGAGCCGTGCGAATTCGGACAGATGATCGCAATACTGCGCCGCCTGGGGATCGACCTGGCCCCGTTCGAAGAAGAGCTGGGCCACACCGAGGGCCAGGGCGCGGTCCCCCCCCGGGCGTGGTTGCACGTGCAGGTCGGC
>CAIOTJ010000541.1 GCA_903861195.1 uncultured Planctomycetaceae bacterium
CCGGATGCGGTGGGGGAGGTGACGCACGAGGAGGGGGAGGAGGATGAGGAACTGACGGCCGCTGAGTCCGTTGTCACCGTCCATGTCGATCACACCCACACCCACTTGACGATCACCCCTCCCCAGGACGGTCTGACCATCGAGATCACGGTCGATCGGGACTACGACTCGAACCGCCGACTCCACGACGAAGCCACGTCCGAGGATGACACCACGACCGATGCCGACACGCTCTCCGAGGCCCTGGAGGAGACCGACGAGAAGACCGACCATCTGCATCAGCAGGTCAACATGACGGTGGTGTTTCACGTCACCGGGGCGGCCAGCGCCACACGCTCACTGGATCTCACTTATCGCTGCACACTGATCGGCACTGATGACATCGACATCGTCGATAGCTGGCACGATCACGAGTCGACCCTGCCCCAGTCCTCCCCCAACCAACAGGACGAAGCCGAATCCCTCGCTGACACCGGCGATCTGGGTCTGACGCTGCGGATTTCCGGAACAGTCACCACCGTCGATCCCGACACCCACGACACGACGGTGGAGGAAATCGACGACACTTTCGGATTCACCGACCATCACACCCAGGCCGACACACTGCAGTGGGTCGACACGGTCATCCAAGCCGATACCGATCCGGCCGATCCGCAGCATTCGTCGCACGACTCGGGGAAGATCACCTGGAATCTCAAAGACCGTGTCGTCAAAACACCTGCGCGGGGAGAGCCGAGCGTCGCGCGTGATGACAGGGCGGACGGAGAAACTCCATTCTCCGATGACGGACCCGCAACCGGGAGCGGCTCCACAACCGATGGTCCTGGGCTGGAAGCGTTTCGGAATGGAACCGCGTCCCAGGAGGACCGGGAACGCAAAATCCAGCAGATCCTCGAGAATCTCACCTCGTTTGCTCGTCAGCTATCAGGCTTGAGAACACTCGATGAAGGTGTACGCGAGTTGAAAGCCACCGGGTCCGGTTTTCTGGACAGTGCGAAGGAGGCCGTGTCCGGTCTCTGGTGGCTTGCCGGCAAAGGGATCAAATACTCACCGCTGAATATCGGCCCTGTTTCTGTCAACTATGTCGCCGGGAAGATTTATGGTTATGACGGACTGAGTTTCTATCGTGAGGACATCAATGCGGTCCGAGATGGAGTCGACAAGGCGATCGAAACCGTCGAGCAAGTCCAGAAGTTTCTCGAACCCATCGGCCAACATGGGGGTGAATGGTTTGTCGCCTATCTGATGAAGGATCAGGAGGCTCTGGCGAAGTTCGATATCCAGCATCAGCTGATCGCGCAGGTTCTCGGGGATGCCCTGCTCGACGTCGCAGTGGAGGTCACGGAGGCAGCGGCTGACCCGGAAGTCCGGGGGCAGATCCAGGGTGCACTCCTGTTCGAAGCGGTGAGCGAACTGGTGTCGGGGGGCGCGGAGGCGTTCGTCGCGTCGGGCAGAGCCTGTCACACGCTCGCGAAACTGGCCCAGGTTGCCGATGACGCCGGCGATCTGGCCAAGGCCAAGCGCATCCAGGCAGTACTCCGCCGTGTCGCCGACGGCGTCGACAAACTCCGCAGCTTCCTCAAGCTGTGCTTTGTGGCAGGGACCCCGGTACAGACCCCGGAGGGGCTGCGGCCGATTGAGTCGCTGCGGCCGGGGGATTGGGTTCTGTCACGCCCCGAACAGTGCGATCCCCAGACCACGCCCGCCCGTCCCCGGCGGGTCCGGAATGTATTTGAAACCCATCCCGTCGAGTTGTACCATCTGACCTACACGGTGGCCGATGGGTCTGTCGAGACGCTGACGACTACGGGCAACCACCCGTTCTACGACGTCGGTTCCGGCCGGTTCATCCTGGCTCGGGAGCTGTGTCCCGGCAGCCGATTGGTCACCCTGACCGGCGAGTTGGCGGAGGTGGTCTCCGTCGAGCTCGAAACAGCGACCCCCAGCGAACACTTCACCACCTACAACCTGGAAGTCGAGGAGGATCACACCTACCACGTCGGCACGGCCGGCGTCTGGGTCCACAATATCTCACCAGACGAATGCATCGAAATCGCCAGACTCGCGGCGGAGGGAAACGAGGCCTCCCTCTCGAAACTCAAGGGCGTCTTCCGAAAGAACCCACGTCTCCGGCACCAGGTCGATGGCGATCTCCGGCAGATCTTCAAACATCGCGGCGACTTGCTGAAGAAGATTGATGAGGCGCTGGGGGGAATTGGTCCTAATTCGAAGTCTGGCACTCTCACGTTCAACCATACAATAAAACCGGGAAAGACAACCGACCTTTCCGCATTGCAAAGTGAGATTCAATTACATGTTGATGGATGGAACGACATCTTGAGGAAGGAAGGCATGAAAGGGCTCAAGAGGCGTCTTCACCAGTGGGAGCAGTTCGGGGATAAAATTGAGGCAGCCGGTCGAAAATATACGAAGAGCCTTGGCACAGCAGATGATGGAAAAGTATGGCCTCACTATCCAGATATGGCAGCCGGCGGAAGACCCAAATCGGCTGTGGGAAGCCCTACACACAAACGATTGAATTCCATTATTGGCGGTCAGGCGAATGCCCTCCGTCAGGCGATACTTGACATGGATGATGATGTGGCAGAGATCATTTTCAAGCTCAATATCAGATAGGGGGGCCAGGCATGAGCGACAGCACCACCACGCTTCTTAACGAGTACACCACGTCTGACGCAGACCGCCGGAGTACTATCATTGAGACTCTGGCTGACTCAACAGACGAACGTGTCCACTGCCTGTTTTTTACAATACTGACAGACAAATCGGAGGAGGATTTCGTTCGTGTCGAGGTCTTGAAGTCAGTTCCGTTTCAGGACTACACAAATGAAGCCCGTAGACGTTTTGGCAATGCGATTTGCATGATCCTAAATGATAAACATGATGATGAACTTGTGAGGCAATTTGCAGCTCTCGCTATGCGTCGATTCATCGATGTCGATGGAGTGTTGGAGTTGCTGGAAAACATTGTTACGAGCGAAGACGAGGATTTATCCATTAGATACAATGCGCTCGATTCGA
>CAIOTJ010000542.1 GCA_903861195.1 uncultured Planctomycetaceae bacterium
GATCAGCAGCAGCGCCTGGCTCAACAGAAACAGCACGGTCCCCAGCGTCCCCAGCCGTAAGGCCGACAGCAGCCACCGCTTCCAGGGGGCCAGGTGCCCCGCGTCGCGGCGGTAAACGCCCACCACGAAGGCCACCGCGAATAGCACAAACAGCAGCAGCACCCACGTCGGCCAGGGAAACTCGGCCGAGATATTCCACGAAGTCCCCTGCCCCGGAGCACTCGGCTTCAGGTCCAGCAGCCGTTCGATCAGCCGGCGGAGCAGATTCATGGGTGCGTTGCCTGGACCATCCGCAGAAAGGGAACCGCCCGAAAGCCCGGCACCCGCCGGACCTTCCCAGACCGTTCACGTCTCGCAATTGTGACGAAAGTGACGTTCTCCGGACAGCCAGAGGCTGGTTGGGTGAGACAGGCGTCGGCACAGGAACCCGGCAAGTCGGTCATCGATCACGCGGGGGCAAGTGGGACACAGACCGTCCGCAGCGGCAGACGCACCACCCGGGTTTGGAAGGTTCCATCGTCATGCAGCTCCACCAGGCGATAACCCCACGGCAGGTCATCCACCACCAGCGTCTCCGATTCCGGGGTGAACTGCACCCCCGTCGCCGGCGTCGTCACCACCAGGACCCCCTGCCGCAGCGTCGCCGACTCGTGATGCACATGACCGGCACAAATCAGCCGGACCTGCGCGTGACTGCGCAGCAACGTCCACAGGGCGTCCCGATCGGTCAGGCCAATCGCATTCATCCACGCCGACGGGGCGTCGACCGGGGGATGATGCACAAACAGCACGGTCGGGCGATTCGCGGTGCGGCTCAATTCGTCCGCCAGCCAGGCCAGTTGCTCCCCCCCCAACTCCCCCTTCACCTGCCCCGGCAGGTGCGAGTCGAGCCCAATCAATTGCCACCCCTCGACCGGTTCCGAAAAGACCACCCGTTCCGCCACCCGCTGGATGCGGTCGTGCAGGTGCTCGTAAATCCCCTCGCGAACATCGTGGTTGCCCGGCACGAACCGCGCTTGCGGCCACCACCCAGCCAGCGTCTCGCGGACTACCCGGTACGTCTCCGGAAGGTCGTCGTGCGTCATGTCGCCGGTCAGAATCAGCCGCTGGGCCCGCGACTGCTCGGGCGCAATCGCGGCCAACACGCTCAACCAGCGCTCGCGGGTACAGATTCCCTGAATGGTCGCCTCGGGAGAGACAAACAGGTGGCAGTCGGTGAGCTGCAGGAGTCGGACGGTCATCTCGGAATTTTAGTGTGCCGGAGCGGCATTTCCCAGAATTGCGTTCCGCGGCGGCCGGTTCGCCCCCTCTCTCGCCCGATCCTTCCCCCAGTCGAAACCCGCACCAAGGGCCCGCGAACGAGCGAAAGACTGAGGGAAGATCGTTGAGTTTCGCGGGCCCTCGCGGGGTGAGCGGGCGAGATTTATCGAGAGCTCGATGGTGTCGGTTGGCGACAGGCAAGCGCGGCAGACAGGCCCAAAAACGGCCTGGGGACGGCGCGGGATGACACGCTGACAACGGATCCCATGACCAGCGTTGTGGAGAGCGAGCCAGCAACCCGTGTCAGCGTGTGATCACGAGCCGCGCAGGAAAGTCCCTGGGTCTGGCAACTGCTCCCCGCCCCTCCCTGAAGGCTGCGTCAACACGCGCAGCGCTGGGGGACCGGGACGAAGAGTCAGGCCGAACTGCCTGGAGGGACGCTCGCCCGGGGTGGAGGCACCGGCACTTGAGGACTGGGATTGCGCCAGACCGGAGGGGTGGGGCCGGGCAGGTGGACGGGGGGTGGCTCGACTCCCGGGCTCACCACCGGCGACCGGGGAGCCGTCCCCGGATCAAACTGCCACTGCCAGTCGATGCCCTGGCAGGCCAGGGCGTCCTGCACAATCACCACCCCGCTGGCCAGCTCGGGCCGTTCGGACCGCCCCGGGCGCTTCGAACGCGAAACCGTCCCCCCCACGCTGCCCGTGTCTGCTGGCGTCCGGTGCTCACACCGGGCACAGGCCTGCGAGCGTCGGTGCTTCCCTGCCCCGGCGGTCCGGTCGTCCGTCTGCAAACCCCGGGCGGCCGACTCGCGGACAAACTCGGGCAACTCCACTCCCCGGGCGTCGGCCCAGGCGACTTTCTGGGCATCGGTGAAGCAGCAGCACTTCTTCCAGCACTGCTCGGCCGACCGGCAGCCGCACACCCGCTGCGCACACGGGAAGGGACGGGAGCGGTCTTTCTCGATCGGACGGACGGCAGACCGAGCCGCCATGGAAGGACCCGACGCAGTTCCGCTCACCACCGAAGGGGGAGCCGGAAGGGGGAAGAAACTACAGAGTATCCCCAGCAGCACCAGCAGACTGATCACACGACGCCCTGGTCGCTGCATCAGGCTACGGCTGTTTCCACGTCGCACGAATTGTCTGTGCCGGGCAGCAGAAGGCATGTGAGACACCACTTCGAACCGGCTCGCTCTCCACGGGTGAAGATACCGCATCGACCGGCGGAATTCCAACCGGTCGAGCCATCGACTGCTCTTGGGGACTCGTTGGCAGGACGAAAAGCCACCGCCCCCACTCCGGCACGATCCACACGCTGCCGCTACAATGATGAGGGACTGTGTCGTCGGGGGGTTGTAACGGATGCAGCTTGAGAGTTCCCAAGACGGCGACGCAGTGAGCCGCTCAGTGGTTGCCCCCCGGTGCTGGCGAAGTACCATTCCTCTCGGGGACCTGGCGCTCCGAACAGCCGCCGGACCGACTCACTTTGCAGGGTTGTCCACAGGACCATCCCCAGTTCACAGCCTCACCAGATCTCATCCGTGTCACCCAGCCTCGAATCTCTCTGGCAACTTCCCGTCCTGAACCAGATTGGCCAGGTACTGGACCGGGTCGACAATCGTCTGAATGAAGTCTGGAAACAGCGGATCCGGGTGTTTCACTTCGACGTGGTGCAGGGGTGCCAGTTGCGCTGTATTGGCTGCCCCAATTCGACCCTGCTTCCCAAGATCGACCACATCACGCCGGAAGGGTTCGACCGGTGCCTGCGGAACGTGGATGTGCGGCAGGTGGAGACACTGCGGCTCTTCAATTACGGAGAGCCCTTTCTGCACCCACAGCTCGAAGCCCTGTTGCCCGTGGTGAAAGAACAGACTTTCCAGCTCGACCGCCTCGAGATCTCAACCAATGCGATGATCTGTGACGAAGACCGGATTGCCGCCATTCTCGACTCCGGCGTGGTCACCCACCTGATCGTCAGTTGCGATGGCGATGGAACCCCCGCCGATTATGAGCGGGTCCGCCCCCCCGCCAAGTGGTCCAAACTGGTTCACTTCCTCGAAACCGCGCAACGCCTGAAATCCCGGCTCGGTTCGCCAGTGCGGTTGATGACCCGCAGTGTGTGCGATTCTCCCGAGGGGCAGGCCCGCTGGCGCGGTGTGCTCGAGCCCCGCGGCTGGACCCCCGAATTCCGCGAATGGACAATTCTGCCGCAGGCGGCCCAGAACCCCACCGAGCGGGCCCCCCGTGTTCAGAACAAGGTCTGCTGGCCCATGAGCGGGGTCAACCTGTTTGTCGACTGCCACGGAGATGTCATCCCCTGCTGCGCGACCCCCAACCTGCC
>CAIOTJ010000543.1 GCA_903861195.1 uncultured Planctomycetaceae bacterium
GAGACTCCCAGGCTGGAGCCCTGTTGGTCGGGCTTGACCATGAGAGGATAGCCCAGACGCCCGGCCAGATCGTGCAGGCTGTGCGTAGATTGGGTGTGAGCGATCACCTGCCAGGGGGGAGTGGGAATTCCTGCCTGGACCAGGACTTGCTTGGTCGCTGTCTTGCTGAAGGCCAGTTGAGATTCACGGGGACCACTACCGGTGTAGGGAAGTCCCCGGCTCTCGAGAAACGCCTGGGGCCCCCCGTCTTCTCCCCCCGCGCCATGCAGAGCCAGAAACGCCAGGCGAATGTCGCTCCAGCGCAATGAGTCAAAGGGAGTGGTTTCCGGATCGACCTCGGAAACCAAATGTCCCCTGTGCCGGAGTGCTCGGGCGACGGCCGCCCCGCTCTGGAGACTGATCTCCCGTTCGCAGGAGGTTCCGCCAGAAACAACGGCAATGGTCGTTCGATGTGTCGCGTCGATCATCGTTGCTTCCCTGCAACCGAAAACAGAATGCACTGCGGGTTTCGTAGTTGAACAGACGGCGAAAGCCACCTTCCCGGCGACTCCGCAAATCACCAGATCTGGACTTCCAGTTCGAGCTCCACGCCAAACTGCTCTGCCACCTTGGATCGGGCCAGGTCGATCAGTCGCAGGACATCCCGAGCTGTGGCTCCCGAATGCGTCACGATGAAATTTGCATGGCGATCGCTGATCTCGGCGTTGCCAATGCGGGTCCCCTTCAGACCGGCCTGATCGATCAACAGGCCGGCGCTCATGCCCCGGGGATTCTTGAAAATGCAACCTGCCGACTGGAAGACCAGAGGTTGGGTGGCCTTCTTCATGATCCAGAGCTTGCGCATGCGATGGGTGATCGCCTCGTGGCTTTCTGGTGCCAGTTCGAACTCTGCCTCGAGCAAAATCAGTTCATTGAGGCTGGATTCCCGGTAGGAAAAACTGAGCTCCTCACCGTGGCGGGTTCGCTGTTCTCCCGAAGCCGTCAGGACCTCCACAGAACGTACGAACTGCCCGATGTCTCCCGATCTCCCCCCGGCGTTTCCATGCAGGGCTCCCCCGACGGTTCCGGGAATCCCCACCAGCACATCGAGCCCCCCCAGGCCGGCCTTCACCGATTCGGAAATGGCATGGGAGAGCAGGGCACCGGCACCCGCCCGCAATCGATTTCCATCGATCTGGAGCGCACCATGAGCGGCAGCGTTGAGGTGCAGAACGACGCCGCTGACCCCCTCATCCCGAACCAGCAGATTCGAACCGCTGCCAAGGACATGGACCGGAATCTGTTCGTGATGACAGGCCACCACGACGCCGACCAGTTCGTCCCGCGTGCGAGGCCGAACGAGGAACTGCGCCGGCCCCCCCACCTTGAGCCAGGTATGCTGGGACAATAGCTCATCCCGCTGGGTGATCTCGGCGAAATCTTTGAATGAACGCATGGTGAAGTCGACTGATGTCCCCGGCACCCAGTGTCAGTAGTAGGTCTCCCGAACAGAAAGAATCGTCCAAACTTCGGGGAATCGGGTCAAGTGCGAACAAGGTTTCGCAAGGGGTACCCAAATCGACCACGGTCTGACGCAGCTTTTCCGTCAGGGCCGCAGTCTCGTGGGACGTGGTACTTTCCCTCGCAGCGTAGACCGGGGTGAGAAAGCATCGGTCCAGTCTGGCCAGCGCGGAGGCAAACTCTGCGAACAGGGCTTTGGTCCGTGACATTTGATGAGGCTGAAAAACCCCAATCAGCCGTCGTCCGGGAAAAATTGCCCGGGTTGTCCGGATCGTCGCTTCCACTGCGGTGGGATGATGGGCATAGTCGTCGACCAGGATGCGGTTCTCTGCGCACGAATACACGTCGAATCGTCGGTGGAGACCCGGAAACCGGGCCAGGGCCTCGATCGCCCGGGTCCGAACTCCCGGTTCGTCGAGCGAGGCCTGGAAATCGCACAGTGCCAGAGCGACCAGGGCATTCAGCGCGTTGTGCCTCGGTCCCGGACGCAGTCGGGCCTGGGACCAGAATCGTCCCTCCCTCAGGATCCGAAAATCCAGACCGCTGCTGGTCATGGTGAGACGGTCAAAAGACCAGTTCCAGGGGCCGCCCAGCCCCTCTTCCCCGACGCGAATCCACCGTGCTGAGGTGTGCTTCGACCAATCCACGGCATCGGCAACCCCCCCCACGGTGACGAGCAGGCCTCCCGGCAGAATACGGGCGGCAAACGACTCGAAGGCCGAATTGAGCGCCTCGGTAGTCGGATAGCAGTCAAAGTGATCGGGCTCGACAGACAGGATGGCCGCCGCCCGGGGGATGTAGTTCAGGAAGCTCCGCTGATATTCACAGCTCTCGACCACCAGGGGCCCCCCCCCGGCATCCCAACCACTGCGGTGCAGTTCCCGAAACTCGGCCCCCACCAGAACACCGGGACGGTGTCCCAGGTGTTGCAGTGTCCAGGCGGTCAGGGCCGTGGCCGTACTCTTGCCATGTGTGCCCGCGATGCAGATGGTGTCCCGATTTGTCTGGAGTTGCCCTACAAACGCCGGATAGCTCAGGTCTGGCAGTTTGCTCGAACGGGCGCGCTGCCGTGCTTCGTCGTGCATCGGCACGGCGACACTGTGGACCATCAGGTTCGGTTGAATCGACAGATTGGGGGGGCCGTCGGGGGCGTCGATCTCGATTCCGAGGTGCTCGAGATGCCGTCGATCGTGGGGTGAGCAGTTGGGATCTCGTCCCGCGAGTTTCCATCCACCGTCGCTCAGGAACTCGGCCAAAGCGCGCATTCCCGAACCGCAGATTCCGACCAGATAGGCACTCGGGCGTCCGGAAACATGGTCCGTGGGAACAGCACGCTCGGTGTTCACAAGGTCGGTCAAAGGAGGTGGGCCTGGGGAAGGAACTTTGGCCGATGGTAATCTTTGGCAAGGGGGTTGCCAAACAGGGTTGCCGAGTCGGTCCGGATCCGGATCAACGCCTGGCGGAGGTCCGCAGGGCTTCTCTGTCAGTCAGCCACTGAATTGCTCACGGGTTGCCAATCTGAATAGACTGCGGAGGGGCGTGAATCAACCGGGCGGAAGAACATGGCGGACTTGGAGATTGGTGGCGGCAACATCTGGGAAGCGGTGGGGACCGAGCAGAATTTTGAGCAACTGGCCCTCAACCGATCGCAAGAGATCCCGGTGATCGTGGATTTCTGGGCTCCCTGGTGCGCCCCGTGTCGGCAATTGACGCCTCTGCTGGAGCGGATCTGCTCCGAGGCTGCGGGTCAGGTCCTGCTGGTGAAGGTGAATGTCGAGGAAGAACCACGCCTCGCTCAGTATTTCGGGGTCCAATCCATTCCCGCGGTGTTTCTGCTGCGGAACGGGCAGATCGCTGATCATTTCACGGGAGTGCAGCCCGAGCCCACGTTGCGAGCCTGGTTGGCACGATTCCTTCCAACGGAGTCCGAAAAACTCTCTGCCGAGGCGTTGGCTTTGGAGTCGTCCGATCCTGCCGCCGCCGAGAGCAAGTATCGGGAGGCACTCTCCGAGTCTCCGAGAAACGACGTGATCAAGTTGGCACTCGCGCGGTTTCTGGTGCGGCAGCACCGCAACTCCGATGCCCGCGCGTTGATTGAAGAGCTGGAACAGCGTGGGTTTCTGGAGCCGGAGGCGCAGGTGCTCCGCGACGAACTCGATCTGCGCGCCGCAGCTGCCGAGTCGGGAGGAGTAACGCAGTGCCGTGCCGCGCTGGCCGCCCAACCCGGCGATCCCAGGTTGATTCTCAATCTGGCCGACGCACTGGGAGCGGCGCAGCAATTCGAAGAGGCCCTTGAGTTGTGCCTGGGGGTTGTCCGCGAAACGGGCGGGGATGATCGGGAACATGCTCGCTCGACGATGGTCAAATTGTTTCATCTGCTGGGAACCGAAGCGGAGCTGACGAGGGTTTATCGTCGGAAACTCGCGAGCGCGTTGTATTAAGATATGGGTGTCTTGATTCGCCGGCACCGATCTTTCATTCTGTGGCCTCGCTCAGCGGATTGTCCCCTCACTGATTCGTGGGATGGGCTGGTGGGTGTTGCAGTGTCTCAGGATTCCAACCGGAGGAGGGAGCCATGACCGATCTGGGCATGCTCGTTGTGTTCTGGCTCTCGACGGCGATGATTGTCTACGCCCAGCTCGGCTATCCCCTGCTGATGAGATTCTGGGCGCGGTTGCGGCCCGAGCGGCCGCGTCCCGCACCCTGCCCAGACGACGAACTGCCCCGGGTGTCTTTGATTATTCCGGCCTACAACGAAGAGGTGGTTCTGAGAGACAAGCTGGAGAACTCGCTGAAGATCGATTACCCCACCGATCGGCTGGAGATTCTCGTCGCGAGTGATGGGAGCCGCGATCGGACTGTGGAGATTGCCCGGGATTTTGCAGGGAGCCAGGTGTTGTTGATTGACAACCAGGTGAACCGCGGCAAAGCCACAGTCTTGAATGAAGCGGTTTTGAGGGCAACGGGCGAGGTGTTGTGTTTGTGCGATGCGAATGTGATGTTTCGCAGTGATGCCCTGCGCACTTTGATTCGCTGGTTGAGAGAACCGCAGGTGGGGGCGGTCACTGGCGATGTGCGACTTCAATGTGGCGATCTGGATTTCGCCGAGGGGGAATCTTTTTATTATCGGCTGGAGAGGCAGCTGCAGTGTGATGAGACCTCCCTGGGTTCGACCATGGGAGTTGATGGCGGGATGTATGTGATTCGTCGGGAGTTGTTTCAGCCGATTCCCACCGACACGGTGCTCGATGACTTTCTCATCTCAATGAATGTGATTCGGGCCGGACGCCAGATCATCTATGATCCCGAAGCCATTGCCCTGGAGAACGGAACCCCCAAATCGTCGGTTGAGTTTCGCCGGCGGGTGCGTGTGGCGGCAGGGGTTTCGCAGACCCTCAAGCGGGGACAGTTTCCCAGCGTTCTCCACCCGGGCGACTTCTTTCGGTGGGTGTCTCACAAGCTGGTGCGTTGGCTGGGGCCTCTGGCATTCATCGCCCTCGCTGTCACCAGCCTGGGGTTGTGGAATTCGGGCTGGATTTATCGACTGGCGGTGATCATTCAGGTCCTGTTCTACCTGTTGGCCCTGTGCGGCTGGCTGGTTCCCGGAGCACTCAGTTTCAGGCCGGTCAATATCGCGTTCTACTTTGTGCTGAGTCATATCGCGCTCGGGATTGGATTGCTCAAGGGGACGTTTTTCCGGCTCTCCGGGCGGTGGAAACGAACCGACCGAAGCCCAATTTCCAAACCAGTCAATTCCGAGGTTTCCGGGCGCTGAGTCAGTTGCCTGGGAGATTTTGCCACCGCCACGTGCGAGGAATTGCCTGCAGCGCGAGTGTCTTCCGGGATGTGGACGGCCGCCACAGGTGGATCCCCGATCTTTGTTGCGGAATGCTTGGAGCCGCGACCCCGGATTCGAGGCGTTACGGCCGGTCGAATCCTTTGCCCGAGAGAGGGGCATCCACCTGGGAGTGACCGACTCTTGTGAAGTGCAACGGCTGCCGGTGAGCGGGAGGCCACTGGCTGTGGAGGAGGCGTCGCACCAGCGAGGGGATCAAACTGCTGAAATCGGTCCATTCGTTCGCAAGGATCGTAATGATTCCTCTGAAAACGGCTGTGATCTTGGGGAATATCCAATGGATCGTGGGCAATGGGAGAACTCTTGACAGGGCCGGAGCTGACACGAGTCCGGGGCACTCGCAAGGTTCACGATGCATGGCTGTCGGCGACACGTTCCCTGGCCGCGGTCGCGAGAGCCTGCAAAGCCCACCTCCGGATCGAAGTGGCAACTCCTGACTCGGCGGGACCGGATTCGGTGCCCTGCCTGGTGTGGTAGCCGCGTTTACGATTTTTACCTCGCCAGGCAACGAGGCCGCGTGTGATCGGTCAGTTTTCCTTGCAAGGCGATTGGATTTTCTGGGGCTTTGGGGGCGTCCAGGTGGATTGGAATCCTGGTTTGGAGAGGCCCGCATGGGGCCGAGAATTGGCCTTTTATTTCTCACGCTGGGTGTCCCCTGTACGCCTGTACTGAGGGGCAGATCCCGCCGATTGCTGCGGCAACAAACCAGAATCTGCGAGGGCAATGGTGGAATGGCAGCAGCCAATCGAACCGCATTCCCACAATCGTGGCCGAAGCGAAAGAGGCTGCAATGCCAGACTGAAATTGCTTCGGGATCCGGCATGGTCCGCTTCCGTAGGCAGCACTTCCATTCCTATCGATCGAGGCTGATTTGTCTGGGGTGACGGTGTTGGGGGATTTGGGATTTTCGACCTCTCACCCGGATTTCAGGATGCGTGCTGACTTGTGTCTGGTCACTCAGATCGTGGAGAATACCGTCACGGATCAATCGCGAGTGACCCGCTGCTTGGGAGGGGGATGAGTGATTGGTTCAGGAAACCCTGGCACTCAACCAACACTCCTCAGCCTGCTGCCTGCCAACTGTTCCCCAGTGCTGAGATTCAGGCTTCTGGTGAGGTGCGGCGGTTGGGTTGGTTGACGAACGGCCCCAAGGCTTTACGGCTCGTGCAGATGTTCTCTGACCTGGTTGACACTTTTCGCCGGCGACCTCCCAGCGTTTGGCGGGGCAGCGCTGATCGCCGTGGGAATTGCACATCCTTTCAGGATCCCAGCGAGGAAAAGATCGTGCCGCCTCTGGGTTGGCGATTGTCGAGGAGAGATCTTGAAAAGGTCGAGCACGCCCGCTTGGCGATTTGCAGGGAGAACCGATTATGATGAAGCGACTATTCGACATCGTGTTTTCTAGTTTTGGGCTCCTGGTGCTGTCACCGGTCTTTGTGCTCTGTGCTATCCTGGTGAAACTGACCTCGAAAGGCCCCGTGTTTTTTCGGCAGGAACGGCTGGGACGACATGGCCATCCGTTTCAGATTCTGAAGTTTCGCTCGATGGTTCCGGACGCACCCAAGTTGGGAGGGGAACTGACTTGCGGGCAAGACAACCGGATCACCCCGATTGGAGCCTTTCTGCGGAAGGCGAAACTGGATGAATTCCCTCAGCTGATCAATGTTCTCAAAGGGGAGATGAGTTTCGTGGGGCCGAGGCCACAGGTCCGGCGGTACGTCGACAAGTACCCCAAGGATTACTCCGAACTTCTGCAGGTGCGTCCCGGAATCACTGACATCGCCTCATTGAAGTATCGGCATGAGGCTGAGATTTTGGGGCAATTTCCTGATCCGGAGCAGGCCTACGTCGATGTCATCCTGCCAGACAAAATTGCCTTGGGAAAAGAGTATATCCGCAAATCTTCGCTGGCATTCGACATCAAACTGATCATCATGACGGTCTTGCGGATGTCGGAGACAACCCACACGGGCGGCAAGAGCGGCACGACATCTGTCTGAGTCGACGTGCCAATGGAATCTGCAACCTGTCCAATCGGCTGTCGGTTTCACCTCCAGCATTTCATGTCGCCCCCTGGGTCGTGTCCCCCTGTGACTGGACTTTGAGGAGTCGCTCCTCTGCCGCACACCGGCCGTCAGATCGAACCTGACCGCCGCGAATCAGTGAGGATCAGATCAGCTCGGAGATGGGGCGTCCCGAGGGAAGAATTGGCATGGGGCGTCCCCGATGGTCGGGATAAGACCGGTCGGGATCGATCCCCAAATGGCGAAACACCGTCGCCCAGAGATCATTCGGGCTCAGCGGCCGTTCCTTGGGGACTTCCCCCCGGGCGGTGGTCGATCCAATCACCTGTCCCATCTGTAGCCCTCCCCCGGAAACAATCAGGCTCATGGAGTTGGGCCAATGATCACGCCCGGGCTGTACGACACCGGTCTGAGAACCCTTCACATTCTCGATTCTTGGTGTTCTGCCGAACTCACCGGTGACGACCAGCAGCACGCGGCGGTCCAGGCCGCGTGAATACAGATCTTCGATGAGGGCGGTCACGGCCTGGTCGTAGAGGGGAAACCTCACCCGGGCGTCGTCGAAAATGTGGCAATTGACGGCGTGAGAGTCCCAGTTGTAGGTCCCCTGTTTGAGCCACTCCACTCCGGATTGGTACGGATTCTCCATGACCACGGTCACAAAACTGCACCCCGCCTCCACCAACCGCCGCGATAACAAGGCCCGATAGCCCCAAGCATGACGTCCGTACCGCTGTTTTGTTGCTTCGGTTTCGACAGACAGATCGAATGCAGTCCGGGTGGAGTCACTGGTCAGCAACCGAGCGGCCCGTTTCTGGAACTCATCGAGAGCCTCCATCGTTCCACGCCGGTCCACTTCCCGACGAAGTTGATCAAACCGGTTCAGAAGCGCGAGCCGGTCGTCCAATCGGTCGGCAAGGGTCTGATCCAGGGTGATGTTGGGAACCTGGAAGTTCGCTTGGGAAGGGTCCCCCGGAATTGCAAAAGGAACATAGGCGGCTCCCAGATAGGCCGCACCGAAAGAAAAGACATCGACGCCATCTCGGCCCCCATCGGTGAACGAGACGTAATTCGGGACACCCTGCCGAAACCCTTCCCGGGACTTGGCGACAAACGACGGAGCGGCCGGGAAATCATTGACGAATCCGGTGGGCTCGAGTGGATCCCGAGCTGTCATGAACCGCTTGTGCCCCCCTCCATGATCCGCGAATTGATGCGAGATGGAACGGATGACCGAGTACTTGTCGGCACACTCGGCGTGTCTGGGCAGCAATTCGCAGACATCGAGCCCAGGCACCCGCGTGGCGACCGGAGTGAATGCGCCGCGGTACTCGAGGGGCGCCTCGGGCTTCATGTCGTACATGTCGAGGTGCGGTGGCCCGCCGGGCAGCCAGATGAAAATCACCGCGGTATCGTCATTCCCGAGGGGACCTGCGGCGGCCTTGATCCTGAGACAGTCCGCCAGTGAAAAACCGCCGGCTCCCAGAATACCCGCCTGTAAAAAGCCTCTCCTTCGCACCGGGCCGAGGCAGTGACCGGCAGGCTGACAGCTGGGCGTCTGCGGTGTCATCGGCTGCATTTGTGGGATCTCCCAATGGGGCGACAGAGGGGCACGGCGGCGAAGACCTGCGGCCACGAAAGGTCACACGGGCAGACGCTTCCTGACGATAAAAAAAGACTACCCGGAGTGAGATCGAGACGCAAGCAATACGCACGGGTGTTCACTGTCCGCCGTGGAGCTGTCCGCAGGGATCTGGCCGAATCCTCAATGAACGAGTCGGGGATCAAACGAGGCTGTTTTTGAGACTCGAGACCTGAGGGGTGATTTGGCCCAGTGTGAGGTATGGCCATTGACGCTGGCCCGCGCTGATTATTGAAACACGGGCGGGAGACCGGTGTTGTAGAGATGGCTTACCTGCCACTGACTTCGGGCACCAAATGAGAAACGCGGGAAGAGAGTCTTGGTGCTGGGGCGTGACACTCGATCACGTGCTGAATGGTCGATGTTGAAAC
>CAIOTJ010000544.1 GCA_903861195.1 uncultured Planctomycetaceae bacterium
ACTCTCCGCCAGATCACCCGCATCACCCCCCGCCGGGGACCGCCGGTCCTGGTCTTCAACCTCGAGGTTGACGCCGAGCACGTGTATTACGTGCGGTGGATGGGGTGTTGGTGCATAATCCGTGTCCTACTAGCCTAGACGGGGCGGTGCCCCCGTTGGGATCAACCCGACATATTGAGATTGCTGAGGCAAACAATGGAGCATATTTCGGAATGCTCCAAAATGGGCAAGTCTATGTTGGCAAGGGGCCTCCGTCACGGGCAAGGCAGTCTCTTCGTCGAAAATCCCGAGAGCAGATGTCTCCCGTAGACGATATAGCCTATTATCAAGCGAATAGTGACTCGGCTGCATTTCTCAAGGAAGCGGAGTTGATTGAAGACATGGGAGGAATTGGCACACCCGGGTTACTGAACAAAATAAACCCTCCAGGAAAACAGTGAGACAGCATGGAATCTCAACTTCCAAATGATGCCGATCAAGCGGCACTGAATCTCTTGGCTCAACAGGGGCTCGACATGCGATCCCCCATAGACTTTGAATTTGCGATCAAAGTAGCGGACGACCGCGGTGGTCAGATCGTCGTTGACAGACTCAAACAATTGTCACTCGGCGTTTCATATGAACTCGCATACGATCCAGGGGAGTTAGAGGAGGGAGAAGAGATGACCGAGTCGAACAGGGAATTTTGGCCAACGTGGACGGTTTACGTCGAACGCAGAATGATACCAGATTACGAGAATTTGATCTTCTTTCAGAAATTATTGAAAGAGGCTTGCGGTGATTTCGGGAGACTTGATGGATGGAATGCAGAGGTTCGCTGACTGTAACAAAGAACGTGGGGTCGAATCCCAATAAGGCGCTCGTCTTCACTTCGCTTGACTTGTGCTGGATCCAACGGGAAGAAAATCTGAGATGTAACTTTATGCTGGTTCGTACGTGCAAGTAAGGTTTGAGAAAGTTTAGTATCCACAGTCATTGTTGTGTTGTGTTTGCCAATCGAACGGAAACCTTCCGGAGTCGTCGAGAGTGAGTGCGTCAGTTGCGGTCACAGCCCGGCCGATGAGTCCCGCCAAATGGGACACGGCTCCCCGTGCGCGGCGAACTGGTCTCAGCGAAGGACTTCGCCGGGGCGTGGCGGTGGTGCTGGCGGTGGCGGCACTGGCGTGCTGGTTTGGAAAGCTAGGCGTCAGTCCGGTTGCCCCATCGGGAGACGCGGCGAGCGCTGCCGCTGCGATGGTGGCTGAGCAGTCGCCGACAGCCCGGCCTTTTGGCAGCCAGCCGGTGACCGGGCCGTCGGGTGAGGCCTACTACGCCCGGGCGATTGAAACGATTCGGACCGGCCAGCGGGTCTTGGCTCGCAATCCGGAGTTGGCCGGGGGGGAACTGCCGGATGCTCCGGTGGATCCCGCCACGTGGGTCAACGTTCGGCTGCGGATGGCGAAGCCGACGGGGGACTTTCTGGAGATCACCCTGCTGCGGCCGGTCGAGTGGCTGGCCGAGCATTTGGCTCAAGCGACAACCCTTGATGAGGAGTATCCGCAGGCACTGGCTGCGGCGCGGAATTCCGGCGCGACCCCAGGGACCACGGATGTGACTTCAGTGATTTCGCGAGACGATTCCTCTGAACCATCCCTGGGAGTCATGCACCCTGTCACCGCCGACAACACAACGACATCCCCCTGGATCTTCCTGACGCTGCATGAGCTGGAAGCGGTGGGACCGGCCGAGATCGTCGAGGTGGGTCCCTGTCCAGAGCTGGAACCGGGTGAAGGCCGGTTGGTGACGGGGACGTTCTCGCACGCGTCGGGCGAGGTCTTGGACATCGTGGTCGACGGACTCACCGAGCCGATCGGCTGCACGAGAGCGCACCCGTTCTGGAGCGAAGACCGCCAGGAATTCATCCCGGCCCGCGACCTGCGTCTGGGGGAAACCCTGCGCACCGAATCCGGCACTCTCCGCCAGATCACCCGCATCACCCCCCGCCGGGGCCCCCCGGTCCCGGTCTTCAACCTCGAGGTTGACGCCGAGCACGTGTATTACGTGTCGGTGGATGGGGTGTTGGTGCATAATGCGTGTCCTGGAAATTTTCCCAACGATGTTTCATCTCCCAATGCTGCGGCGCGGATGAAATCACAAGGTGAATACATCGATCCACTCACGAATAAGGTTATGCGAACGACCGAGACACTAGCGGCTGATCACATTTTTCCAAAGGCGCGTATCAAGGAACTTCCCGGATTTGACAAGCTGACTTTGGCCGAACAGTCAGCGGTCCTGAATAACTTGGAGAATTTTCGTGGACTTCCGCAATCACTCAATGCTTCAAAGGGAAGCCGAATTGACTGGAGCAAGTATCGAGGACAGCCACTTGACACTCAGTACGCCAAAGAATTGGCTGACTTGCAGCAGATCATGAAGACAGAACTAATGACACAAATCGACTTGATTCTAAGGAGAAGGCAATGAGCAAGTCGGCCATAGTCACCAAGGTGTGTTCCGCTGTTATGCATCCGGAATTCGCTGTCGAATATGAAAGCTCAATTCCCCAAGCTGACATCCATGTTCTTGCATCGTTTCTGGAGGAATCCGTCAAAAGGGGAACTCGTTATCTTGAAGGTGATCTGATCGCATTTGGGTCAATGATTTTTAGGGTCGCACGGTGTCATGATGTCCTGACTCTAGAGGAGCCGAACATGGAATCCTTTCCCATTCACTGGGACTCGGGAGTCACCCGATCCATGCGACTCACGCGTTTGCAAAAGGACATTGCCGAAAGTGTTGGGCTCGTTGATGAAATCGATCCTCCGTCCATTCGTTCCAGCCTGTTGGTAGAGGCCAGTCTAATGCCGCAGGATGAAGGGCTGGTGCTTGACAGGCTAAACTCGATCGCATCAGATTCCGGCTGGTTTGTTGGTCATCGAGATTCGGGTACTTGTTGTCGTGACCAAGTCCCCACGAGTCGTGTTTCAATTTACCAAGCGATTTTGAATTGGCCGAAGATAAGCGGGTTTCTTGGTCTGCCTGCTGGTTGCCGTGTCGAGATAGGCCAAGGCAAACTAAAGTTGACTCGAAACGGTAGTCCGCTTGAGATCAAGAAGGATTGCTTGATTGATGCCGTGTTAAAAAAATAGGAAACACGCACGGGTCGGGAGGGACTATTACCTTTCGAACCATAAAATGTTGCCCCCGCTTGCCAAATTCAACAACACGGCAGTCGGGCACCATGGGATCCGCAATCCACACTGACGTCCATTCAAAGACCAGGCATGACGTAAATCTGGGACCCCGACTGGGAAAGCCGCGTTGTTGAGCGGGTGCGACACCTGGGATTTGCCGACACGTTGGCTTTCCTCGCGGCAAATCCGATGATCCCGTTTGGGCAGTTGTTTCGGATTTTGTGCGACGATAGCAGAGACGTTCGACAGACCATTGCGAGTGCTCAGTTTCAGCATGTCTTTTTTCAAGATGCGGCTAGACTGGGCAAATTGCGTGAAGCGATTCGCGACACCCTGTTGCGGCGGCTCAGAGAACATCTGCGACACGGTTGGAACCAAGGAAAGATGTCCAAGACGCGACGCGCCCTGGCTTTTTCGCAGTGGTAACTTCCTACATTTGATCGTGAGCGAATCGCGGGCATTATCGACAAGATCTGGCAGGCGCTTGTCGATCTGCAGCCCCCCGACGACTGGTGTCCAAAAAGTGTGGACGATCCGATTCGTGAAAACGCGTTTGCAATCGCATGGCCTCATAGAGACGAATAACGGGACTGGTCCAGATTGATTGTCAGTAGCCTTTCTTCCCGTCGCATCGAGGAGGCGTGCACGGAAATCTCCTGCGCCTTCTGGACTGACGTGGGCCGAACGCACTGAGAGACTCCCCGCTCAAACCGGCTTCCGACGCGGTGAACGCTGTGGTGTGTCTTGCCCAGGGGGGACAAAGCCGGGGCGGCCATGGCGGTGGCCAGCATTGCCGTGCCGATTGGGGCCGACAAGCTGATCAAGCATGCCCAGAAGGTTCCGACGGGGCTGGTGGCGAAGGCCAAAAACCACGTGGTGGATCTCGCCGAGTCGGCGGCACAGGGGATCCGCAAGACCACCGACCGGGCGGATGAGGTCGTCGCCCAGGCCAGACATGCGAAAAAGGTGGGAGAAGAGACCGCGACGAGCATGGCCGCCCGGTGCGGTAACCAGGGGAACTGTTTTGTGGCGGGCACTTGGGTGTTGGTCGCGCATGCACCTGCGG
>CAIOTJ010000545.1 GCA_903861195.1 uncultured Planctomycetaceae bacterium
CGCCGACCGTACGCTTGCCCGCACCACCGCCGGCGAGACGCTGGTCAAGTCGGTCACCACGGCTGCCGAGACCGCCGTCCGTGAGTACACCGCTGACTGGAAGACCCTGCGCGAATCGCTGGCCTCGGCTCGTGACACCCTGGTCGACAGTGCGGCCGACGCGGAAGAAGACTGGAACGAGGCTCTCAATGAGGCCGACGAAGCCTGGGTCACGGCGGCCCGCAAGGCGGCGCGGGAATACACGGTCGCCGGGAAGCAGTCGCGCTCCACCGCCAGCAACGAACTTCGCCAGGCCACCCAGACCTTCAGCACCGAGGTGTATGGACTCTGGACTGCGGCGATGCAGGCGATCTATCCCGCCAGCCAGGATCGCGACACCTTTGTGGATGCCTGGCAGACGTATGGAGCGAATGTGACCGCGGCTTGGACGGCCGCCAGTGCGCGCCTGACCGACTCGGTCAACCAGTTTTCCGACACGATCGACGTGGCCGAGGAGTCGCGACTGCGGTCGGCCGCCGTGGCGACGCACGAGCACAATCTGGCGATCACCGAGGCCGAGATCGACCGTCTGGTGGCCGAGGCCGATGCCCAACGTGAGTTTGATACCCGGTTCACCTCGCAGGCGATCGCCCGGGCCAAGGCGAAAGTCTCGGCCGACGCCCGGCACGACCGCGAACAGGCGGCCGCCGCCAGAAAAGACATCGACACGCAGGCGAAATCGGCCCGTGCGCTGATCGAGCAGGCGGCGACGGACGAGCAAGAGGCCGAAGACCAGCGGGCCTCCGCCCGCGAGGAGCTGGCCAATCGTTTCTACGAACAGGCGTTTGGCGAGGCGAAGGGGATTCTGGAAGAGAGTGAGCAGGCGGTTCGACAGTGGGTCGAGCAAATGGTGGAGGAAGTGCGGCAGGCCGGGGACATGAAGCGCGACGCCCTGCTGGCGGGGTTGCAGTTCCTGCGGGGTCAGCGTCGCAACGACTTGGACAAGGGCCTGACCGAGGGGCTCGCGGCGGTTAAGAAGCAGTTGAAGACGCTGCACGACGGCCCACTTGCGGATCTGACGGTTTATCAGACCGACGCAGGCCATGGCACGGTCCCCAGTTGGGTGCTGGGGCTGCTCGACAATCTGCAGGGCCTCAAGACACAATTCAGCCTGGTGGCCGACCAGGCCCGGCAGCTCAAGGGGTTGCAGGTGGCGACGTTTCCCGAGCAACCCAGTCAACCGCAGGCGCTCTCGGCCGCCGGCCCCGACGCCTACACCGTGCTGAACCGGGTGATGGGGTTGACTGGGCGCATTGCCTACCGGGACCAGGTGGGTGACGACTTCGTCGGCAGTTACGACGTGGCGCTGGGGATGGTGATTCGCAGCACCCGGCGGACCGCCGACGGTCCGATCCGCGAGATTGCGAAACCGTATGCCGAGGTGCGCGAGACCGATCTGAATTCACCGAAATGGACCGAAGCCGATTGGAATGTCTTTTTTGGTGGGTTGAGCACGAACGATCCGGGAGATCCCGAGACCGAGACGTTGTCGTACCGGGCGATTGAGTTTCTGGTGGGGCAGGAAAAGTTGGCCCAAAACGATGGCTTGCTGGGAGACATCCTGCTGACCACGCAACTGGTCACGGAGGCGGTTGGCCTGGTTGATCCAACGGGGGCTTCGGACGCGGTGAATGCCGTGGTGTGACTGGCGCAGGGGGACAAGGCGGGGGCGGCGATGGCGGTCGCCAGTATTGCGGTGCCGATGGGGGCCGACAAGCTGATCAAGCATGCCCAGAAGGTTCCGACGGGGTTGGTGGCGAAGGCCGTCAATCACGTGTCCGATCTGGCTCATGGGGTGTCACAAGGGTTCCGAAAGACCGCCGACCGCGTCGATGGCGTCGTTGCCCAGGCCAGGCATGCGAAACAGTTGGGGGACGAGACCGCCACGTCCATGGCCGCCCGCTGTACGAAAGAGGGAAACTGTTTTGTGGCGGGAACGTGGGTGCTGGTGTCTCGCGCTCCAGCCGAGTTGCGGTTCCTGGCCGAGACGGCGGTCTTCACGTCTCCCGATCAGCAATCGCCCCCGATGACCGCGACGGTCGACGCGACCGCCGACACGGCGGCCATCGCCCCGCTGCTGGCGGCGGGAGCCGTGGCACTGTGGCTGACCGACCGCCCGGCTCGCCGCAGGCGGCGCCGGTTCGTTCGGGGTGGCTTGTTGCGGCGGCAGCGACCTCGGGGACGCGAGGCGTTTCTGGAACCTGAGGAGAATCAAGTCGGCCGACGGGCTCCCGATCAGTGGAGTGGTCGTTCGCGTCGGAGTGTCTTGGCGGCCCGACGGACAGAGACGGCCCTGTCTTCCGTTGCCGCCTTGCCGGGGGCGGCGGTACTCTGCGATCAAGTCGTCCCAACCCCAAGTGCGTTGTCGCGGGGTTGGGACCTGATCTGGAACTTTCCGGAGTCGTCGCGAGTGAGTGCGTCGCTGGCTGTCGCAGTTTGGCCGCAGAGTCCCGCGCTGCGGGACCGCGGACACAGTGCGCGGCTGACAGCGCGGCGCGCCGGCTTGAGCGCGGGACTGCGCCGGGGCGTGGCGGTGGTGCTGGCGGTGGCTGCCTTGGCGTGCTGGTGGGGACAGCCGGGAAATGGTCCGGATGTCTCGTCGGCCGACACGCGCAGTGCGGCAGTGGCCTTGCAGGTTGAGGATTCAGCAGCGCCCCGGCCCGCGGGAGTCGAGCGGGTGATGGGGTCGTCGGGGCAGGCGTATTACGCCCGGGCGATTGAGACCGTTCGGACTGGACAGCGGGTGTTGGCGCGGAATCCGGAGTTGGACGGGGAGACTCTGCCAGATGCCCCGGTCGATCCCGCCTCGTGGGTCAACGTCCGGCTGCGGATGCCGAAGCCGACGGGGGAGTTTCTGGAGATCACCCTGCTGCGTCCGGTGGAGTGGCTGGTCGAGCACGTGGCACAAGCGACGGCTCTGGATGCGGACTATCCGCAGGCGTTGGCCGACGCCCGGGCGAGCGGCGACTCTCAAGGGATCACGGAAGTGGGTTCGGTGATCCCCCGAGTGGATCTGCCCGAGCCATCCCCGGCGCGGATTGAGCCGGTCAGCGCGGACGAAACACCATCAACTCCTTGGATCTTGCTGACACTGCACGAACTGGAAGTCGTGGGACCGGCCGAGCTCGTGGAGGTCGGTCCCTGTCCGGAGCTGGAAGCGGGCGAGGGGCGCTTGGTGACGGGGACGTTCGCGCACCGTTCGAGCGACCTCTTCGACATCACAGTCGATGGACTGACCGAGCCGATCGGCTGCACGGGAGCCCACCCGTATTGGAGTGAAGACCGCCACGCCTTCATTCCGGCCCGCGACTTGGTCCCCGGAGAAACCGTGCGGACCGAATCGGGCACTCTCCGCCAGATCACCCGCATCACCCCCCGCCGGGGCCCCCCCGTCCCGGTCTTCAACCTCGAAGTCGACGCCGAGCACGTGTATTTCGTGTCGGTGGATGGGGTTTTGGTCCATAATGCGTGCGGAAATCTCTTAGCTGATCCACCAGGTCTCGTACCCTGGGGAACACAATCACTTGGTCGATGGGGGGAGGATCGACTGGAATTACTGCTTGAAGGTCTGGGATTCAAACCAACCAAACCTTTCATTACGAGTGATGGGCCGCGGTATATTGATCGATTATTGGATGGCATAGCTCATGAATCCAAGGCTGGAGTCGATGTTCGATTGACATCACGAATTCGACGACAGATTCTCAAAGATCGAGAGCTTATTGATGAAGAGATCTTGAGTGGAGCGCATTGGCATTTCTGGCAGGGTGCAGACAAAGAGTTGCTCGACTTTCTCACACACCAAGGCATTTCCTTCACGGTCCACTAATGCGTTTTGACCTGTTTCAGACAATGTCTCCGAAGGAGGCCGAAGAGTTACTGGCAGACTTCCTGCGAAGCGGACGAGAGATGCTGCGCGAGTCGAGGATCGATTTGGCAACAATCAGACTCGACGAATTGGCAAAGGAGTTGGCATTTCTCGCCTCACAAACACAGTTCATCGGGAAAAGCCCCGATCACAGTCTTCCTCGATTCCTACTAGACAATCCGGTCTACAGAGACGGTTTGTTCGAAATTGCCCCGGAATCGAGGCGGCTTGTGATTTTTGCTGCCTTTTTGATGGGCGAATGGCTGGTTCTAACATATAGGGCCCTTCGCTGGACGACTGGAGACATGTCTTTCGCCACCGGAGCGATGCCGGTGGTGGCCGGTTTTCGGTTTAAAAAAGAAATGCCCCCTCTCCTCATTGCCGAGAACATATTCCGTAAATTGAAACATCAACCTCTTTCGTCGGAGCTATTTCACAAGAGTCTTCAAAGGTGGGTGGACAATATTTAGAGCCCCTATCAAAACGTCTTGTGGCCACAGATCGCTTGTGGTGTGGCATACAATCGGTTGAGGGAGAAAAGATTCGTGTGGTCAAGGAGGAACCCACAGATGGCCGCGAGAATGGTGTCGGATGAACTCTGGGGCGTGATTGAACCTCTGATTACCAAATATCTACCCCACCCAGGTGGAGGCCGTCCTTCGGTCAGCGATCGGATGGCGCTGACGGGCATCTTGTTTGTTCTGAAGAGCGGCATTCCCTGGGAGATGCTACCTCAGGAGATGGGCTGCGGCAGTGACATGACTTGTTGGCGATGGTTGCGTGACTGGCAGTCTGACGGTGTCTGGGCAAAACTGCACAAGACATTGCTGGATCAACTGGGTGAGGCGGATCAGATTGATTGGTCGCGTGCCACTGTGGACAGCAGCACGGTGCGAGCCGTCGGCGGGGGCGGAACAACAGGCCATCCGAAGAAGCGTCCAGTGTCCCTGTACGCAGACCGCGGGTAGGAATCGCAACCACACCGTGATGAACTTCGGCGTCGAGGGATTCAACCACACTTTGCCAAACACGACACGTCGCACGGCAGTGGATTGGAAGTCTATCGCTGGGTAGCCAAATGCATCCTGAGTTGACTCCACAATATGCCAGAATGAGCGGGCAGCTTCCGGGGAAATGATGTTGACGATCAAACCATATGTGTCGGTTGGTGGAATTGCATTTGGTGGGGCCGAGTTCGAATGCATCGGCAAACTTGGCTCCCCTTTAGCAACCAATGTGAATCGTGAAGGAGTGGTGGAGCTAGTGTACGCACGCATCATTGTGCGACTCGATCCGATTGAAAGAAGGGTTGGTGAGTTTACACTTTTGCCGAAATGCAAAAGTAGGATTGAGGGAATCGAAATCACCTGGGATACCAGGTTCGTGGAGAGCGCTTGTAAACTCGAAGGTAAACCACGAGAGGTCTATGGTCTTGTCGTGCTTCGCAATCTTGGTATTGCAGTCACAGGGATTCACGATGACGATGCTTCACAAATGGCAATTACCGTTGTCAACCGAGGGGCGTTCGATGAACTTTTGGTTTCTGGCGTAGCGTATGTCGTGGATTGAGCTGCCGATGTCTGGGAAGCTTATCGAATCCAGTGCGAGTCTCGACATGACCTCGTTTCGATCATCGACCTCCGCGCAACAAACTCTCTGCACAGGCGCGGGACTGCGCCGGGGCGTGGCGGTGGTTCTGGCGTTGGCTGTGCAGGAGTGCTGGTTGGCACAGCTGTGTAAAAATCCCGTTGTCCCTTCAGGCGAAAGGCGTAGAGTGGCTGTGGCCCTGATCGCCGATGAGTCAACGTCGACACGTTGGCCTCAAGTGGTCGGGTGATTAGCGCGGCGGGGAAGGAGTACCGAACCTGGAGAATGGACTCTCGAATGCTCGTGGGTTGGACAATCGAATTGCCCCAGCGTTCAAACATGCGGAGCTGAAGCCGATGACACCGAGTGGACTTGCCACATTCGAGAAACAACTTGAAAACTGGCGCGCTGACAAACTCCCGGGAAACGTCGGGCTCTTCATGTACGACGAACTCGGGGGAATCTTGTTTGTAGGGACTTACTGATATGACTCTCAGGGACCGCGGTGAGGCCCACCTGATGGCGGGCGAGTATCAACAGGCCATTCCGCTGCTGCTCCGGTCGATTACCAAGGATCGGCAGGATGGTTTCAAGCACAATGCGACGCTCGCGGCGTCGGCACTGATGCTGGTTGATGAATTTGCGGTGGCAGAAGACGTTCTCCACGAGGCCGAGGCCGCCGCCTTTGCAACGTGCAGCGATACCCGTCATCTGCTTGGTTTGACCTATTGGTTTCGCAAGGAGTATTCGACGGCCGTCGCCTGGTTTTGGAAGGCGGGCAAGTCTGGTTACCAAAACCTCGGCTGGCGCATGTGTCTGCACTATGCTTCCATTCGCCAGCCTCAACTGGTTTCTCGCACCGAGATTCGCGATTGCTTTCAGCCGAAGCTTGACAAGTTGAAACGAACTTCGGGTCTGCGGTGTGACAATGAATTGAAGTTGGCATTTGCCCTGGGAGAGATATCCAGATCGGAATTCGAACACGAAATGCGTGTGGTGGGTCAACGACGGCGTTGGGAAGCAAAGATGGAGAGTACGCTTGCCCTGTGGGTGGCACTGGACTGTTTTCTGAATGACGACGAAGAGGGTGGAGTGCAGCGGCTGCTGAATGCTTCGCGGCCCCAGGCGGGTATGCATCTCTGGACGGACGAGATGGCACTGGCCCGCCTCGACCTGCAACGGTTGGGAATCGATCCGATGACGGGCCAATCGCTGCACCGTCCAGTTGTCCATTCGGCCCCCGTCCGGGAGATTCTCGAACAGCGGGCCGAAGCCAAGCGAAAGGCGATCGCCTCGGCCGCGAAGAAGTTTCTGGCCATACAGCGGCAAGTCTCGAAGTTGTCGTCAGCGAAAGGCCGCAGCCAACGGGCTGGCACCAAGCGGCAGGACCGCTCGGTCGATGGCAGCCAAATCGGGGGCTTTCTGAATCTCGTCGCGATCGCGGGGACCCCACGCCGCGTGGATGCAGCCCTGAACAAGGTGACGGCTCGGCGTTCTGTAAAACTGACGACGCCAGGGCGCGACATCCCCGAGGAAAGCAGCCTGATCCAGGCCTCGGTCGACGGGCGAACCTGCCTGGTGTTCCCCCCCGGGGTCACTGACATCGAGGGGTTCTCGCGTGACCTGTCGAAGGCCGTGCGTGGTCCCGTCTTGTGGTGTCACATCCATGATGGCGACTTTTGGACGTATGTGCTGTTTGACTCGGGAAACGAAGTCGACCGATTTGTGCCACTCCCCCGGTACTGGGGACCACAGAGCCGTGAGGATCTTGCCAAAGTGAAGGGACATGCCCTGCAATTTGCCGAGCATTGGCCGGATGTCTCAGCCGGGAAGATCAAGCCCTATCTGAGGTTTTGGGACCAGATGCGGTCGAACGGCCGCAAGGCCCATCCCGACGACGGCTTTGGATATGGTGACTGTCGCCAACTGGTCGACTTTTTACGGGCACTCAAATTGTGGATTCCGCGCTTTTCTGCGTCTCCCGAGGGGGTCAAGGAAGCGGAGTGGCAATGGTCGACGGGGAAACCAGGGGCCCGGGGATCCTCATCGAGCAAGCGATGACTCTGCTGGTCGGACCGGCAACTGCCACCAACGGCAGACTCGCAGTTGTGTACGGCACAACCTCACCCCTGTGTTCGCACTCGGCATTATCAATGCATGCC
>CAIOTJ010000546.1 GCA_903861195.1 uncultured Planctomycetaceae bacterium
CACACCCCGGCCGACATCGACGCGACCATCGCCGCCGCCCGCCGGGTGCTCGCGAAAATCGGCTGACCGGCCCCCGATGGCGGTTTGAGGCTGCGTCGTCGCGAGGTCCCTGGGCCGCACCGTCCCCCAGTGGCGCTACCGCGTGACCTTGGCGAACTGCTCTTCCAGGCGTTTTTCTGAGACGGGCAGAGCGGTGCGCAGTTCCTGGGTGAAGACCGAGACGCGGAACTCTTCCAGCATCCAGCGGAAGTGTTCCAGTTGTGGATCGGAGATGCCCCGGGTGGCGAGGGTGGCCGACCGCTGCTCGTAGGCCAGCACAAACGGCTGCACGCGCTCGTATCCTTTCTGATCGCGGGCGAGACCTCCGGCCTGCAGTTTCTGCAGGCGAATCGTAAGGGACTGTAGATACCGGGGATACTGCTGCAGCCACGTCCAGGGGGTGGAGACGAGATACCCGTCGGGAGTGAGTTCCGCCAATTGGTCCTTCGCGTCGCGGACGGCATACTGCACGGTGGGCATGACCCCCAGCCGGTCGATGGCCTGTTTGGCCTGGGCGCGGGTTGCCAACAGGGGACCCATCAGCTCGCAGAGATCCTGGGTCGCGAGGCCAATCCGGCGGGTGCCGGTGGCTGAGAATTCGCGCCACTGCGCCTCGTGGGTGGGACGCTGGAACCGGCCGGGGGGTTCGTCGCGGTACAAAGCCCGGTCGGCCAGCAGCTCGATGAGTTCCCCCTTGAGCCGCCCCGCCTGTTGAATGGTGGTTCCCAGCGGGAGCTTTTGTTCCAGCACGGGAAGATGGCTGACCTGGTTTTTCAGTTCGCGCTGGTTGGCCAGCACAAACAGCCGGCGCAGTCCCTGCCGGCTGGCGGCCGCCGCCCGTTCGGCCGAGTCGAGCAGCCGCAACGCCACCCCTTCTCCCTCGACAACCACGGCCGGAAAGCCCCGCACCTGCAGTCCGCCCTGCAGGACGGCGGTTTCGAGGGGGAGTTCGCCAAAGTCCCACTTGGTGATGCCGGTGCGGTTCCAGCGGGGATCGGCCTGCGAGACCTGCTGGAAACTGCGGGCGACCTGCACCCCCAGCTTCTGCTGGAGGTGAATGAGGTCGCGTCCCTCGGCAATGGTCTTCCCCTCACTGTCGATCACCCGGATGTTAAGCCGGAGGTGTTCGGGCAGATTGTCGATTCGCAGCAGCGCGGGATCGACCGGCTGACCGGCGATCTGTTCGAGGTCACGCGCCAGGACGGCGCACAGATCGCCGGTTCCGAAGGGCATCGCCTGGGCCACCAGTTTGGCGGTGTCGTTCGCGGGGACCAGCAGCCGCCGCAGCTCTTTGGGGAGCCCCTTGATCAGTCCCAGCACCCGTTCTTCGAGCAGTCCGGGAATCAACCAGTCGACCCGCCGGCGGTCGATCTGGTTGAGCAGATGCATGGGAACGGTGAGGGTCACGCCGTCGGCGGCGTGTCCCGGATCGAACCGGTAATCGAGCGGCAGGGGGCTCCCCTGCAGGCTGAGCTGGTCGGGGTAGCTGGCGGCCGTCACCCGCGGGGCGTCGTCGCCCAGCAGGTCCGCCTGCTGGAAGCAGAGCAGGTCGGGCTGATCGCGCTCGGCCACCTGCCGCCATTTCTCGAAGCGGGCGCCATCGAAGACATGGGGGGGAATGCGCGTCTCGAAGTACGCCTCCAGCACCTGTTCGTCCACCGTGAAGTGGGCGTGCCGAATTTTCTTTTCGAGCTGTTTCAGATCATCGAGCAGTTGTTGATTCCGCTGTCGGAATTTGCCTGGGGTCTGGTACTCGCCGCGCACGAGGGCATGGCGAATGAACAGCGTGCGGGACTGGACGGGATCGATGGGGCCGTAGTTCACATTCGCCCGCTGCATGACCGCCAGGCCCCACAGGGAGACCTTTTCGGGAGCGGTGACGCAGGCGCGCTGGGGGCTCCAGGTCGGTTCGCCGTATGAGCGTTTGATGAGATGGGCGGCGAGCCGTTCGATCCAACCCGGGTCGATTTTCCCGGCGACCCGCAGGTACCGGCGGGTGGTCTCGATCTGTTCGGCGGCGACGACCCACTTGGGGGGCCGGGGGCGGAGGGCCGACCCGGGCCAGAGGACCACCTTGGCGCCACCCCCCACCTGGTATTCCTGTCCCTCGCCCTTGAGGGCCACATTCGACAGCAGCCCGGTCAGCAAGGCGCGGTGAATGGCCTGGCTGTCGTTGCGGCGCTGTTGGGGTTTCAGCCCCAGTTCGGCACACAGTTCGAGCAGTTGGCGATGCACATCGTGCCATTCCTGGATGCGGTTGTAAGACAGGAAGTTCTGATGGCACGCCTTGCGGAGCGCGCTGCGCGAGAGTTTGTGCCGCAGTTCGTCGAAGAACTCCCAGA
>CAIOTJ010000547.1 GCA_903861195.1 uncultured Planctomycetaceae bacterium
AAACTCGCGGGAACAAACCCAGTGCGACGAAACCCACGAATTGACGACGCAACTCCCCGATCTCGCCCAATCCTCTTATACTAACAGACAGTTCTGGGGCGGGTAACTGTCGGGAGGGCAGGTTGATCCGAGAATCGAGGCTCGTCGTCCTGCCAGAGGATCGTCGTCCTGCCTGCGCTCAACTGCACAAACGAAGCGAATTTGGAGCGTTGCAGCTCTCAGTCTTTAATCACAATTCGCGACGGATCCATCTCCCGCCTGGCCTGTGTCTTTGTCCAGAAAGACCCGTGGACAGCGTATCCGACTTCGCGCGGGAGATGAATGCACTGAACCTCGACCATGCGCCCGTTCCGAGGAGCATTTCTTTTCCTCCCTCGTTCCCGGCTGTCATCAAGGGACAGCGTCGGCCAAGGTGCACTGGCTGTCCAACTCAGAACAAGGATTCCTTGAGAACAATCCTTGATCCAATTCCGATCGGATCTGCGCGAACTGTCGAGCTGCAGTCAGGGATCACGATCTGGCGGTTTTCAGTCAAAACCCCCGATCCACAACTTGGGATCCTGCCCAGCAACTCAATCGCGGCAACATCCCCCGACGTGGTCCACTCAAGGAGGAATGGTGGGACATTCATCGCGGAGTCGCATTCAGACAGCGATACCTCAGAAAGAGCCGATCGTCTGCCCCCTGTCGCAGCGAGACCAGAGAGAGCAGAGCCTGATCTCCAGCCACAAAGCCTAAGCCAGAGAAAGCTCCAGGCGCATTTCGGCCGCCAAATACCAATGGACAGAGTGTGAGGTGGAATTCATCGACCAAACCAGCGGCCAACATGGCAAAATTCAACTCGCCGCCTCCCTCCAGCAGCAGTTGATCAACTCCCAATTGATGCACACGATCCATCGCGATCGCGAGATCCACACCGTGTTGGGTCACAGGGACGAGTACGAGATCAGCGACAGTCCTCAGATCTGCCAACAGTTGCCCCGGATGGTCCGAGTGAGTGATGACCAAAGGCCGATGTTCGGATGCCCGAAACAGCTCTCTCTCATGCCAGGGAAAATCAAGCGACCGGCTGACAACGATGGAGCGCGGTTGGCTGGTCCGACCAGCCAACCGCCGCGCCTCGATCCATTTTTGAGAAGACAACCGCAGTCGTGGATTTTCATCCCGGACTGTAGCCGCCCCAATCATCACCGCGTCAGCCTGCGACCGTAGCTCCTCCATCAGGTCACGATCTTCGCGACCGCCGAAGCCGTGCAAGGCACGATCAGCGGTGGAAATTCTGCCGTCCAGAGAGATGGCGAGGTTGCCGTAGGTGAAGGGACGGCTCACCGGGAGATGGCCCGCACCTCGGCGAGCGAGGTGTCGATCTGACCATGCAAATCGAAGTCATGAATCGACTCCATGCTGATGGAGTCAATCACGATCCGTGCGGAATCGGATTCGTCGGGGAGAGTTTTTGCCAAATCGGCCGAAAGATCACGAAGCACGTCCTCCAGGAACTGAGGACGAGCATGCGCGAGGAAAACCGTCAGCAATTCAAACTCACGGGGCATCGTATTCTGACAACGCACGGCCACACGATCGATCGAATCCAGCAGCTCCAACAGATTCATCGGCCCCGCCAAGCCCCGCAACTTGACATGGGTGCGGCAGCGCTGCGAATGAGTCATCAACGGCATTTGCCGCAGCTCCAGCTCGTTGACGAATGAGGAACTCTCATCGTCGTGACTCTGCCGGTAAGTCTGCTGAACGCAGGGGCAAGCTGTGATGTGGCTGAAGATCACTCCCTGGGTGAACTGGGTTTGACCGTTGGCGAACTCAGCTTCAATCGACAATCCAAGGGACTCGAGCGAAGACTTGGACTTGACCCCTTCAATCGCCTCCAGATACGGGAGCTGACCCTGCACACGCACGTGGGCCGTCTCGGCATGCTGGGTCGTTCGCAGCAGTTCGATCAGCCGCGAGGCGTAATGATGCAGACTGTCGTACTGCTCACCAGCAAGGCGGGCCAGAACGTCTCCCATCCGGGAGACGTGAATTCCCCGTTTCTCGGCAGCCAATCCCACCAGAAGGTCGACAGAGCAAGAAATGTGAGCCAGACCACCACCCAGAGGGTTCGTGATGATGACGGGAATGGAAGTTCGGGCAACGCCCATCGAACGAATCGAGAGAGGATGCTTCGCCGGTTGGCTGGCGACATCCCGGCCCGTCTCGTTCATGGAGGCAATCGTTTCCTCAGCGGATCGCTCAAAAACCTCCTGGAACTCGGGCAGGTGGCGCTGGTGCACTGCGAGGACAGAGTCTGGAGTTTTCTTCCGCTCAGGGACGGGGGGACGCATCAACATTTCACTCACCTTGGGGACCGGCCGCTTAACCGAGGGCATTCCCGGGTGTTCGGGGTCAGTGACTAAACTCAAGTCACTCGGAATCCCGCAAACCTGTAAATGCTAGCGCGGCTGGTCGACAAATCAATCCCCTGTGATCCCACAACTTCAAATCTTCGATGAATCCACACAAAACCATCGGCCGAGAGAAACCGTCGGACACGCCAACCATCTCCCCTGTGCCGCTATTCGTGTAGGGAGCCATTCAATATGCGTCTGGCGAGTGATCTTGCACAGACGCGCGAGCCAGACCAGGCCCCAACGCAGCATTCAATCAGGCCTCAAGACCGGCACAATTCCCCGGGTTGGCAAGACCTGCTTCGCCCTCCGGTCCTCCCACTTCCGATGACACAGTTGAGGCGGGATCGCCATCAGTTGATGGAGACTGGGAGGGTCCATTGTGTGCGCGAATGACCCGGGAGCAACAGCCGTCATCCCGCTGTTGGCGGGTCAGTTGCCCCTCCGGTGAAGATCGTCCGAAAGTCGGTCGCGGGTCAGCCCTTCAGCAGACCGGCGATGCGGTCAAAGCCGGCTTCGAGGTTGGCCAGGCCCGTGGCGAACGAGAGTCGCACGAACCCCGGCGCACCGAAGGCATCACCGCTGACCAGGGCCACGTGGGCGTCTTCCAGCAGCGCTGTACAGAACTCGGAGGAATCCCGACAGACTCGCCCGTTGGTCAAAGCCTTGCCGAAATGTCGACTGACGTTAAAGAACGCGTAGAAGGCGCCGCCCGGCTCAGGCATTGACACCCCAGGCAGTTGACGCACGCGCGACAGCGTGTACTCTCGACGGCGGGTGAATTCGGTCAACATGTCGGCCACGCATTGCTGCGACCCGGTCAACGCGGCGACGGTCGCGTGCTGGCTGACGCTGCAGGGGTTTGATGTCTCCTGACTCTGAAGATTGTCCATCGCCGCGGTCAGGGGCGCGGGGGCCAGAGTCCACCCAATTCGCCAGCCCGTCATCGCGTAGGCCTTGCTGACCCCATTCACGATGACCGTCCGCTCGGGAATCCCTCCCAGCAACGTGACCCAACTGCGCGACGGTTCGGAGGTGTAGACCAGCTTGTCATAGATTTCATCCGAACAGACCCACAACCGATGCTTCTCGGTCACCCGGGCCAATGCCTCAAGATGCTCGGGACTATAGGTGGCACCAGTGGGATTGCTGGGGGAGTTGAGCAACAACAAGCGACTCTGCGGACCAATGGCCCGCTCCAGTTCGTCAGGGGAGAGCCGAAACCCGCTCTCCTCGGTCGTCGGAATGATCTTGGCCCGCGCACCCGCGAGTTCAACCAGTGCTTCGTAACTGACCCAGAACGGTGCGGGAATCAGCACTTCGTCACCCGGTCCGCACAACGCGGTGATCACGTTGTGCAGCGAGTGCTTGGCTCCGTTCGAAACCACGCACTGGTTGGGCTGATACCGGAATCCATGATCCCGCTCGAACGCCGCGCAGATGGCCGCCTTCAATTCAGGAATACCACCTGACGGGGTGTAGTGCGTATGCCCGGCCTGCATGGCGGCGATCGCCGCGGCCTGAATGTGTTGGGGGGTATCGAAGTCCGGTTCACCCAAGGTGAAGTCGTAGACCTTGATGCCCTGCGCCTTCAGGGCCTTCGCCTTGGCGGCGGCGGCGATCGTGGCGGACGGCTTGAGTGCGGAAACAGCGGGAGAAAGTTGCATGAAACCTGAACCCCGGGAATGACGGGCCAGGTGGCATCCCGGCCCCGCGAGGCCCGTCCCGCTCGAAGATCGGGGGACCAGACAACGCGTGAAGAGAGAATTGTTCAGGGGGATCCCGGGGGCGTCAAGTCGGCAAGGCGTTCCCGGACATGGTCCAGATCTTGAGAGCCGTCACAACCGATCCGATTTGCATCCGACTCCCGACAACCCCCCCCGTCGTCCCTGCGATGGTGATGCCAGCGGTGCTGGTCCCCAACTCTGCAGGAACGCCGGGATCAACTCTGGTAAGGACGAGCGCAGGCAGGAGGTGACAAGGGAGTTAGGATCTGCGAATTCGCAACAAACTGATGGAAAGACAGGTTTTAGGGTTGACTGAATCGCTGCAAAAAAAATATTCTGTGTTCACTTGACATCACATAAGTTGTTTCCCGCCTGTGGGGACAATTTGTGGAAACCGGAGTCGGTTGGGGTCGCTGGCTGGCCATCCCCGTGTCAGGTGCTGATGTTTGGCACGGTCCCCAGGGATACCAAGGTCGTGCCGTTGTCCTGCATTTTGGTGTCCCTGCGATCGTGAACAACAAGGAGAGTTGACATGGCGGCTGCAAAGAAGGCGACCAAGAAGGCTGCGACGAAGAAGGCTGCGCCCAAGTCCCCCAAGGCCAAGACCGGCGCCAAGAAGGCAACCAAGAAGAAGTAATCAATCATTCCGGGCCGTCGCGGGGCTGTTCGCCCCGGAGTGCGATGGCCACGGAAAACAGCTGCGGTTTCCAGCAGGCCAGACGCTATGTCTGGCCTGTCTGCATTTCTGAATCAATCACTTCCCATCGTTCTCTTCGGCGATTCTCACCCGAGTGCGCTGCGACAGTCCGTTCGAACCACGCTACAGCCGCCGGTGGGGATCTTGCTGGATGCGTCACGCTCCTTCGCCGGGACAAGGCGCAGCCGGTCAACCTTCAGGCTCGTCGATCAGCTCCAGGAACGGATCGAGTCCCATCTGCAGATGATGCTCGAACCGCTGGTCCTCCTGCTTGAGCATCAGCTTGCGATTGCGAAGATGGAGTTTCTCGGTCCGCTTCTGGGCCCGCGTGAAAATCTGGAGGAATGAAGCCGGCAACTCACTCTGGCCCGTTGACCGCGCCTGGCGGCGGTGGCGTTCCAGTTCCCGCGGTCGCAGGCAATTCAGCAACTCATCATCCAGCGACACAAAAAACTGGAAGCTTCCCGGATCTCCCTGCCGCGCCGCCCGCCCCACCAGTTGTCTGTCGATGCGGGCCGAACTGTGCATCTCGGTGGCGATCACATGCAGCCCACCCAACTCGCGGACATTTTCGTCGAGGAGGATGTCGGTCCCCCGCCCCGCCATGTTCGTGGCGATCGTGACATGCCCGCGCCGCCCCGCCCGGGAGATGATGTCCGCCTCCTCCGACAGCTTCCGGGCATTCAGCAATTGATGCACAATGCTGCGCTCGGCCAGAAGTTGGCTCAGCTGTTCACTCGCCGCCACCGAAGGGGTGCCCAGCAACACGGCGCGGCTCGACACCAACCGCTCGACTTCCTCGACCACAGCCTGAGCCTTGTCCATCCAGGTGGCGAACACCCGGGTTGGAAGTCCCAGCCGAATGCACGGACGGTGGGTGGGAATCACCGAGACCTTCATCTTGTAGGTCCTGTGGACCTCACCCCGGACTGACGACGCAGTCCCCGTCATGCCGCCCAGGTGTCGATACTGACGAAAATAACGCTGCACGGTCACCTGAGCGGCCGACATGGTCCGATTGGTGACGGGGACCTGCTCTTTCGCCTCAATGGCCTGGTGCAGACCCTGTTGCCACTTCCTGCCCTCCATCATGCGGCCCGTCGACTCATCGATGATCTGAATCTCCTGGTCGTCGTTGATCACATAATCGCGATCTCGCTGGAATCCATACTGCGCGGTCAAAGCACGCTCGACCTGCCGGTAGATCTGCTCGGGCTCATGGCGGCTGACCAGGCTGGAGCGGGGCGACAGCAACACCTTGCGGCACCCGGCCTCGGTCAGAACGGCATCCCGCTTGTGCGGGTCGTACAGAAAGTGCTCTTCGGGAATCAACCGGGGAGCAATCTGGGAGCCCCATTCGTACAGCGCCAATGACGCCGGTGGGGTCACTTCCTCGGTCGAAATGATCAGCGGCGTTCGGGCATCATCGATCAATACGCTGTCGGCCTCGTCGACAAGTGCGAAGTAATGCCCGCGCTGCGCGGGTCGTTCGGCTCCCTCGGCGCGGGCCTGATCGGCCGCGTCATCCAGTCTCAGGCGATCCCTCAGAAAATCGAAGCCCAATTCCTTGGAGGTGCCATAGGTCACATCGCGACTGTAATGGGCCCGGCGCTCATCGGTCCCCTGGGGAGTCTGAATGCAGCCGACCGTCATGCTCAGCAACTCGAAAGCCGCCCGATTCAGTTCGGCGTCGCGCAGTGCCAGGTAATCATTCACGGTGACCACATGACAGCCCTGGCCGATCAGGGCACGCAGATACGTGGGGAGCACGGCCGTCAGGGTCTTGCCTTCGCCAGTCTGCATCTCAGCCAGCCCCCCCTGGAAGATGGCGATGGCCCCTTCGACTTGAACGGGGTAATGACGGAGCTTGAGGGTCCGGTGACAGGCCTCACGCATCAGTCCGTAGGCACGAACCAGCAACGAGTCCAGTTCCACACCGGAACGTGCCAGCCATTTCAGGTCGACGCCCCGTAGCCGCAATTCCTCATCGGTGGCTGACGCGAGACTCTCGCTCTCGGCAATGACCTGTCCAACCAGTTGGCGCCGCTCCGCAACGGTGCCCGGCCACAGTCTGCGGGTGAATCGTCGTAGTGGCTCAAACACGGAAGTCTCCTCGGATCACAGTGACGACGGTTTCCACGGTGTTCC
>CAIOTJ010000548.1 GCA_903861195.1 uncultured Planctomycetaceae bacterium
GGTAATTGGCAGTCGCCATCGACCGCTCCCCAATTCCGGGCGGGAGTCTCCCCAATTTCCCGGGGGGGGTAAAGACGGCTTTTCAACTCGCAAATCCGTCACCATCCCCCAAACCGGCCACGATTGCTGGTCGACTCTTCCCCAGACGGTTCCCTTCCCCTCCCGGATGGCTCAACCCCCGCCCGGCAGGTGCAGAGGTGAACTTGCGATCAGTTTTTTGTTCCCACGCTCCCGGTTGACCGACAATGGCGGCAATGATCCAGCGTTTCGCCCGGCGTTGGCGTAGGGCGGGGAGTGATGCTGGTGTCGCTGCCGTTCGAGTGTTGTTCCCACCTCCCCGAGAGTTGCCGTGCTGGCTGGACCGCTGTTCACGCGTGAAGTTCTCACGGCACCCCGTTCGATCCGCCACTTCGTGCTGCGCGCGGGCTATGTCTTCGCTCTGTTTGTGCTGATGTATACGGCCGGACAGGCGACATTTGGGTGGCGACCGGCGTCGGGAGTGGCCGAGCTGGGACGGTTCGGCAACCAATTATTCCAGATGTTCTCGGCGGTCCAGTTGGCGCTGGTGCTGTTTTTTGCGCCCCTGTTCGCCGCCAGTCGGGTGGCTCAGGAGAAAGACCGCCAGACGCTGGTCTTGCTGCTGATGACCGACCTGCGGAGTGCCGAACTGGTCCTGGGCAAACTGGGGGCCAGTCTGCTGGCGGTGGCGGTGCTGCTGTTGGCTTCGGCTCCCGTGCTGGCGCTGGTGTATGTGCTGGGGGGCTGCTCGGCGGCCCAGATTGGCTGGTCGCTGGCGTTTTGTGCGGCAGCGGGACTCGCGGCGGGCAGCTGGGGATCGCTGGTGGCGTTCTGGCGCGACAAGACCTTCCAGACCCTGGCAATCAGCCTGATTGGCCTGGCCTTGTTCATTGGCGTCATCGAGGCTTTGATCGCGGTGGTAGGGGGGACGGGGACGACGCTGGGACGGCTGCTCTCTTATTGCGATCCCTTCCGGGGGATGGCGCTCATTCTCGATCCCCTCGCGGCCACCTCGCAGGTGGGGGTGGCCCGGGTCGATGCGTGGCCCTATGTCGTGGCGATGTTGGTGCTGGCGCTGGTGCTCAATCTGATCGCCATCGCCCGTCTGCGGATCTGGAACCCGAACCGCACGATGAACGAGCCGACCCGGGCGGCCGACAATGAGACGTCGGGCGCGACCAGCCCGGTGGCCGTCCGTTCGCGCGACCGCCAGATCTGGTCCAACCCGGTGATCTGGCGTGAGATCTGCACCCGGGCCTACGGCAAACGGATGGCGCTGGTCAAACTCGCCTACCTGGTGCTGTTCCTGTTCGCGAGCTATTACGCCCGCCAGTCGGGGGGCGAGAAAGTGCTGGGGATGATCTCTCCCCCCGGCTTCGCCTTCGTGGGACTGGCGCTGGTGTCACTGCTGCTGGTGAATGCCCAAGGGGTCACCGCCATCACCACCGAGCGGGATGCCAAAACCCTCGAACTGCTGCTGGTGACCGATCTGACTCCGAGCGAATTCATCTTCGGCAAGCTCGGGGGCATTCTCTACAACACCAAGGAATTGCTGCTGCTGCCGCTGGCGGCCGCGGCGTGGTTTGCCTGGCTCGGCTACGTCAGTTGGGAAAACCTGCTGTACGTGGTGATTGGCTTCGTGACCCTGGCGATCTTCGCCTCGGTCCTCGGGATTCACTCGGGGCTGACCTTCAGCAACTCGCGAACCTCAATCGCGAACAGCCTGGGAACGATGTTTTTCCTGTTCCTGGGGGTCTTCATCTGCATCATGCTGATTGTCGAGGCCCAGGCGTCGTTCGCCGTGCAGTTGCCCAGTTTTCTCGTGTTTTTCCTGGGGGGCAGCATGGGACTGTGGGCCTCGCTGACGCACCGCAATCCA
>CAIOTJ010000549.1 GCA_903861195.1 uncultured Planctomycetaceae bacterium
CCCTCCCTCTTTACCCCAGCTTTTTACCCACTGATTCGGGTGACGAACCAAAAGTTACAGAGTCTTCGATTCGTGCATCCGTCGGTCCCAGCCCACAGTGCTTCCGAAATCGATCGACCGCTTCGCGGAATCTCCCCGCCAGTGTCCGAGATGGAATCACAGGATGTATTGCCGACGGACCAACAAAAGGTGACAGGAATCGTGTCACGGGAAACACGACAAACTCCTGATGTGTCATGGGTGCGTCGTCTGCGAGAATCTCGATTCGGTACCGTCCAGGTGAAGCGTTCCGCACTTCTCCAGCCAGCAGCACAACTCCTTCGGCACTCAGGTACGTGTTGAATTCACTCCGATGGTCGACAGTGTCCCGAGAAGCCAGAGATGCGCCAGACCAGTCCATGACCGCAAACAGGAATGGTTGTTCCTGTCGATTGGCGGGAGGTTCCGCGGTGTCCTTCGCCGCCGCCAAAAATGGATTCTCGAATGGCGCGAATCCTCCGGCACTTGTGGCACTTGGCGCCGCTTGCGGGATCTCCCAGCCCTCGCCGGCGGATACCCGGTTGGGGATTGCGAACGTCCAATTCGCTGGTAGCCGCAGCGGGAATTCCTGTGAATGCAGTTGACCACGAAGATCTTCGCACTCGACGACCAGACTCAACTCTTGCGTGAGCTTGCAGGACTCACCAAGTTCCTGTCTCGTGCGAGGGGTCTCAAAGTCACCGTCGCCCGAAGTCTCGACCGAGCCGTTCTTGCGGGACCAATAACGCAGGTCTCGCCTTTTGGCTGTCCAATCCGATGAGGCCACCGCCTCGTCTGCGACTGGTGGTTTCGTCGACAAACGCAAGCTGCGGCGATCAGAAGGTTGGATCCGTTCTTCCGGCTGGTGCTGTGTGCCCGGCACGAATTCCATCAGGCTCAACTGCCGCATCCACCGCAGTGAAACCATTTCCATTCCGTTCGACAATAGAACCGGCCAGTCTCCGCCTGTAGCGATCTCCGTCCCTTCGCTTTGGAGCTTCCAGCGGACCTTCAATGCCGGAGGGCCGGGCTGATTTTGGATGATAATCGTGCGAGACTGCAGATCCAGTCGGCAGTCGAGAGCCGGAGTCACTGGTAAATCGTTCCAAGGAATGTCGATCGTCTCAAGCAGCGTCAACCGGGTGGTCAAAGACTTGACGAATCGCGCCCCGCGGCTTGAGCGGTTCACCAGCCGGGCAGAAAAGACAAATCGCCCCTCCGGATCCCGTTGGGCCAACCAGTCATAGACATTCTGGGTGGGAGTCAATGCCGACTGCAGACGACGCTCGGCATCAGCCATTTCGGGACTTTTGCCAGGTCCACCAACCCACGCAGCTTCGGTCGGCCTGGCAATTCCCTGTCGGAATGACGGAACCGCGGTGTTCGGCTGACCGAAGAAATACGCCGAGTAATCCCGCAGAAACCGGGTACGCTCTTCGGAAGAGCGAGTGAGATCAGTCGGCGCGGGTGCCGGGCACAACATCGTCACGGCATCCACCTCGAGGTCTCCCACAGCCCGCATCAGGAAATAGGCCGCCGTGCCGAAGGCGCACGCTCCAAAAAAAGCCAGCGACTTGATTCCCCGCCACCACGACTCCCAGCGGCGCGAGCTTTCTTCCCATTGATCGAGACCGTTCAGCAGCGGCGTGACGCGTTCCAGTTGTCGACCGAGCTTGGCCGCAGACACCTCTTCCACGGGATTCCGCAGGTCGCGGAGCAGGGACTGAATCTCGCCGCGATATCGGGCATAGCCGGGACGGCTCCAGAATGGCAGGCTTCGCCCGCTGGCCCACAATCCATCCCAGACCTCCGCACTGGCTGCAACCTGAACGTCGCGCAACGCCTGTACATCGTTTGACTGCGTCCCCTTACGCAAAGCGGCCCCCAATCCCTCCAGGGCCCGCCGCAGCGAGGCAAACACCGCTGTACTTGAGCCGGAGGCGGCCGGATTCAGCATCTGCACAATTGTCTCGAGTCCCATGCGGGCACATCCTTCAATTCGTTTGAATCGTCATGAGCCAATCGTTGTTGGGACACGCATCGTGCCCTGCCAACCTGTGCGGACGGATGCCTGCCGACTGGTAGGACCTCCGGCTGTGGATTCCGGAGCAAGCAGGGCCTGATAATCCGCCCACCAAACGCAAAACATCTGCGGCCGAAACTTGTGCTGTCGAACTCAGGTGTTTCGCACTGGAAGAATCATCCAGTTATTGGACTGTCCAAACCAAATTTTCGGTCGCTGATTTGGTTTGTCAATGACTTCTAGTCCCAAATGCCTCTGCTTTGCCCAGAATAGGAATGAATCAGGGTTTGTCCCCATGTCTCCGACAGCGAAATAGTGACAGGCACTCTCGGAAACAGCCGATGAGATCCCACCTGCTGCAATCCCAGTCACCCGACTTTCTCTGGGCTCGGCATCGAGAGAACTGTGTGAGATTCATCGATGTGCCACACGACACGGTTGCATTTCTGCGAAATCCAGTTGGAGCCTTGATTGCGACAAAATGATTGTGCCACACGCATGAGATTCGCTTGAGCAGTTTGATCGGAGTTGCCGTACCGTGGAGGTTTGCGCGTTAGGCGTTTGCCGGGTGGGCGTGTGCCGAGGCAGGCTGGCGTGCGGCGGGTCCCTCGCCCCCCTGGGGAAGAGGGTGTCCGAAGGGCGGCAGAAGGGGGTAACCGTACAAACAACGAGGCCGTCACGCCGAGTAAATCCAGGTGCACGGGAGCGCGGACCACTGTGTCCGCCCCTTGGGCCTCCATCTGCAGAAACGCGACGCAATAGGCAGTCAGGGCCTATGGATCGGCCAAGAACCAGACAGGATTCATGTCACCGTTGGCCGGTTGCGGAATTCGACAAATTGGAAAATTC
>CAIOTJ010000550.1 GCA_903861195.1 uncultured Planctomycetaceae bacterium
ATTGAGCGCGGACTTCCCGACGGATCCGTTTTGGCCACCGCCCGATGATTGAGCGATCGCAAGTGCTTCCAGAATGTCGAGGTCATGATCGCGCGGCAGATTGAACTGGCCGCCGCCGAGCAAACCGCCCGTGTAGAAGACCTCTTCATTACGAGACTCAATAAAGACGATGTCACCGTCTTCAAGAATGATGTCACTCTGATTGAAGGTCACTTGCTCGCAGCCTTCAACGCGCAGCGGAATGCGGATGGTTTGTCCTTGCCCTTGTCCACAGAGCCCACCGCTGGCGATGTGATTAACGTCGCTCCACGCAGCAGGAGCTTGCCAGCCGCCGAGGCTGGATGGGTCGAGCACCATACCTCCGCCATCGATTGAGCCGCCTGAACTCATTGCATACGGGTTGCTCCCGATTCCACCCGGTGTCGCGGTGTAGTTCGTGGGAACGATTCCGCCGGGACCGCCGGAGTAGGGATTGATGGGCGTGGTGCCTCCGGATGGATCTGATCCCAAACCGGAACGCGGACCTCGACCACCGAATTGACCGGAATAGAGTCCCGGAGGACGCGGTTGATTGTTGATGCATGTGGGCGGCGGTTGATGTCCCGGAGGCACCTCACAAGGACCAGCAGCCGTCTGCTGAATGCCGTAGCCGGGATTTGAAGCTGTTGTCCAATAACCCATTTGTTGCACACCGCCAGGAGGGGAGGTTGCTGTGCGACCGGTGGGAGCGGGTTGTTGAGTCGGTGGAATCTGAGGTGCGTAGCTACCAATTCCCGGTTGTGCGATCGGTCCGGCGGGTAGTTGCGGCGGTGCCGAGTAAATGCCACCTAAGTTTGGCTGGGCGTTGTAATACATGGGTTGCTGTGGCACATATTGCTGCGGCGCGGCCATTGGAATCGGACGTGGCTGAGGCTTCGGAGGACGCGGCGAGCGAATGATATAGACCACGTTTTCGGCATCTAAACCAGGCATGCCTCCAGACTCGACCAGTGCGTTCAGCACGTCGTTCTTGTAGGCCGGCAGGGCGATGATCTTGCCAGTTCCGCGTTTCGCCGAGCCGAGCATTCCACTGCGGAGATTCTCGGTAGAGAGCATGTCCGAGGTCTGCTCTTGTCGTACCACCAAGACGCGATGCAGTCGCGGTTGATGGAGTGTGATGAGAATGCGATCGCGGCTTGGTTGCAGTAGGCGACGTTCGACTGTGTAGGCATATCGAATGGCATCCTCGATCTGCACGACCGAACGGCCTCGACAGTTGATCGGGTTAATCAGCGGCAACGACAGAGTGCCATCATCGCGTACGGTCATGGGATAACCGAGCGTTGGCGGTCGCGTGAGATCGAACGACTGATTGATGGGTGGTAACTCGCGCTGGCCCAAGACACCTTCGATATAGACCGACAGCACGTCACCCGAATCGACGAGATACTCAGACACCGGCGATTGGCGCAGCAACGAGAGATCAATCATCCGCTCGGTCTCACGCGACTTGCCTTTGAACTCTTCGGGCAGATATCGCGCTGGCACTGCATCAATGGGTCGAAACGCCGCGCAACCTGTCAGCGAGAGCAAACAGACGAGACTGATGACAATGCACGACCTCACGCCGTAGCGAGTCGGCTGGCAGCGGCGGTCTGAATTGTGATTGGTCTGAATCATGAATGGCTCGATGCTGACTTGCTTGCCGCTGTTCGACTCGAAGAGACGGGCAGCGGGAGTGGTCTCACGCCTGACTTCAATACGCGACGGGTTCCGGTGGCAGCGGTGATGTCTGTGATCGACCTGAGCTGTATCCCGGCGACAAGTTGGGAAGAGGAACTTGATTTGGTGCCGTTGGAGTAATTGGCCGCGAACTTGGTTGCAGTGCAGGCGCTGCGACTGGTCCCGATGAGTAACCAGGTTGCAGGCCGTTATTCGGCGCAATTGGTGACTGCAACGTATGTGGTTGAGTCGCAGGCGGCGCGCCAAAAACGGGAGCGTGTGGCGGCAGTCCCATCGAAGGCTGCGGAGCCAGCGGTTGAGGTATTGGCTGTGGTGCCATCTGCGGTGCGAATTGTGGTTGCGGTGCGAACTGAGGTTGCGGTGCGAACTGAGGTTGGGGAGGACCAAACATTGGAGCAGGCTGCGGCGCATACATGAGCGGAGCAGAGTTGAATTGGTTCGACTCCAAGTACGGTGCTGGGCTGAAGCTCAGATCCGGTGAATAGTTTGGAGGGATCTGGCCGAACGGCATTTGCATCTGCGGCATCGACTGTTCGGTCGGAGCACACGACGGGCAGTTTCCTGTCGCGCAACCAGATGGTGACATGGCTGCGGTTTGGCTGGACCCAGTACGACCGGCGTTGATTCCGAATCTCGACTGTGTAGATCCAATCTGACAGCCGCTGTTGCAGTCACGATTCGAGAACTGCCAGTCTGTTGATGAACCAACCTGGCGCATGGCATCTAATTCAACGAGTGCGGATGCAGCACCGTCTCGATACCCATCGAACCAGTAGGCGACCAATTCTTGGCCGTGCTCAGACCGATATTGAGTATTCCAGTACTTGGCTGGAGCCACCGGCGGAGTCGCTCCATCACCGCCGTTGGCGATGTCGACATAGGCTTGTCGGAAGCCGGATTTGTAGGTGCCCGGCATGATTCGCAGGGTTTGAAGCTGCGAACTGAACAGC
>CAIOTJ010000551.1 GCA_903861195.1 uncultured Planctomycetaceae bacterium
CTTCCAGCGCTTGAAGTCTACAGATTGTATCACTTCCGCGAGTCGCTTCTCCGATTCTTCCTTCAACTTTCGAAGGGCTGCATCAATCGAATTAGTTATGAACGCCAATTCGGATTCAATTGCCAGATATTCAGTGCTCCTGAGTAAATCTGCGGAATCAGTTGTGGATTGCTTTTTGGGGCTGTCGACCGCTTCAGTGCTCGCACTGCTTGTGGACTTTTGCGACCCGTTCTCTCGTCCGAAAAGCAAATCTGGCTCAAGCAGTTTGATTGATTCACCCACTGCAGACATACGCTCGGAAATCAGCTGTTCTTCCTCAAGCAGCCGTGCAATCGAATCGCGTCGACCTCGGGCTTCTGGAGAATCAAACGCGGCAATCTGCCCGTATAGTTCCTGAATGCGGCCCTGGACCCGTGTCAACTGCCCAACATCACGATTACTTGTCTCTAGATCGGAAGCAACCGACGTCCAGTGCTGTTGTGCCTCACGCATTCGGTGCCACCAGGAGTTAGGCGCAGGAATATCGCGACTACCGAGGCCACAGGCATCGTCGACTATCGCAAGAAAACTCCTCGATGCAGCCATCGGATCCATCGGATTTGCGCTGACTCTCTCGTACAACTCTTTCTGGCTAACCACGCGAACACGAAACAGCGTGGGGTAACTTGTTTGTGACGTAGTCGTGGTATGCGAACCGAGAGTCGATGTCCATACGACGCTTTGCGATTCTTGTGATGATTCAAGTCTGTGTACGGAACTCAGTCGAGCGCTAGGGAAAGCAATTCGCGAAAATAGATCAGATTCTTGTTGAATTCGATCCGGCAATGGTTGATTAGCCGCGTACAGATGTCGTAGTGCAGCGACAATTGTCGATTTTCCACTTCCCCGACCACCAATCAGAACATTGAGGCCCGGGTGAAAAGCGACATTAAGGGGGCATGTCGAGTTTCCTAATTGTCCCCCGAGCGAAACGCTTTCGATCCACCCATGTCGAATTACATTTGGATTATTCGCAAATACACCAGGGAGTCGATCGTCATTGGAACAGATGATTCTGGCCTCGAAATCAAGAAACGCTTGACGCAATCCTTCGATGCTGGGGTGCGCCATGCGAATCCATGTGTATCTTCTCCCGAGGTTATCTAAAGAGTACGCGTCTGAAGTTGCAACGAAAGCGAGCTGCTTTAGACATGGAAAATCTGCTAAGTCGCGGCGGCGGAACTTCGAATTGAAGCTATCTGTACGTTCTGGGCCGAGCCCATCACCAACGTCAATGGCTGCCAATCGAGGATGGTGAAGTGCTCGCCAGCGAATATCACCCTTTATTGTTTTTGCGGACGCGATACCGTTGTCGGTGAGGGCATGGGGCGCGATTGCTAGATATCCTTCTGGTAGCTTATCGAGAATTTGAATAAGCGTATAAGAGGAGACACCCGGAACATCCTTCTCACCTTGGCGCCGGAAGCGCGGGTGCTGCTCGTCAAATCCAAGCGTTGCGATTAGGCGGTCAAAATCCTGACTCGACTTGTTTGGGTCTCCAAGTATGATGAGGTGAACTCCATCGGCACCAGTTCCCGTAGTAATTTCAGAGCCAGGAAATACTGTAATGGAGAATTCGCGTCCCACTTCTACCATTAAATCAATCCAGTCACCGACGTTATGATCGGCGAGTCCGATTACCTCAATCCCTTTCGAAACCAGAGTCTCCATGTACCGGACAGCAAATGCGCGCCGACTCTGGGCATCAGTCAAGTCGAAACGCGAATCAGTAGGAAGTTCAAAGTTCCATGCTGGAGTCGCAGTCTGGAGATCGCATTTCCACCACTTGCTCATGTCTCTTCTCGCGTCTTTGTTTCCGAAATGGCGTCCGTTGATCAGGTTGCAGACCTATTTCCGGAGTCTAGATTCAGGATTGATATTTCTGGAAGTACCCGACCGATGATCCCACTCAAATCCCCATACATCCCGGTAGTCTGCGCCGTCGCTCGTTCGAGCTGCTTCTCTCGTTTCGCCCACATTCGTTGCGTTGCTCGCTTCTCGGCTTCCAAGTCTTCCCGAAGCGTGACAAACGCCTCCACGATTCCTTCCACGCGGTGGCGGAACTCCTGGCCGGAGAGGTAGTTGTATAGTAGTTGCATCTTGTCGTTTCGTCCCTCGACCGATCGCTTTGCCGTCGCGATTTCAATCAGGCCTGTCCGCAATGCGCTCGCGAGAGGGATGGCACACGCTGTCGATGTCACCCAAACCCCGTCCATGTGGCGGAATGTCACCACTTCCTTGGGAAGCTCGATTGACATCAGAATTGCCGCCTGCGCTTTTGCCGCTCGTTGGTCATCACGCAGCTTCGGCAGCCAACTCTCACTCCAGTGTTTCGTCCGCTTGGACTCCCAGAGAATTTGCCCCGCAGGACTGCCGGTCGCATCACGAATTGTTTGTATCACATCACCGCCGTGAATACCCTTTGGGACCGGGGTGATTTCATCGAAGGGGAAGTACCGCCGCAGCAAATCCTCGAGAGCGACCTCCAGCACCTCACCCTGAAGCTGCTGCGATCCCTGTTCCGACTTTCGCTGCAGATCGGTGATCTGAGTTCTTAGCGAGTTAATCAGTGCATCCTTGTCGGCTTCTTTAAGTTTCTGCTCTTCATAGACTTCCTGCTTGGCCGTTTCACGAATCTTCGAGCGTTCCACATCGAATTGACGCATCAGCTTTAATTCCAGGCTGTTTCGCTCTTCTTCAATTTGATTCCGCTCACGCCGCAACGCCAACTCGGTGTCTTGGGCGGCTTTCAGCTTTTCCTGGGTGTCGGCGAGCTGTTTCGACTGGTCGCGAAATTCATCGGTCACCTGTTCGCGCGCCTTCTCCATCGCCTCGGCGGTAAGTTTGCCACGCTCCACATCAAGTCTTTGGGAGACCGTCTGCTCGATCTCACGACTTTGGTCTTCCACAGACTTTCTTTCCCGAAGGAGTGCTTGTTCGCGCTCTCCGAGCAAGTTTTCCCGGCGGAGAAAATCGCTTTCGATTTCTTTGCGCAACTTGTCCCGTAATTGCGCGGAGAGAACTTCAGTCACCTCTATCGAGGTTCTACAGTTCGGACAGACAATTGTGTCGGGCATGATGCAACTCAGATGTCGCGATGATGCTTCACTGAAATGAGACTGACGTAGCCCAGAGTTTCTGGAGGGATCGTAGCGGTGGTTGGGGAGATCCGTCAAACATCCGATTCGCTCTTCATTGATGAGGCGTCCTACCCCACCCCCCACCCCGCCACCAACCCCCCCAGCGTCTTCGACTCATCAATCGCATCGTGCGGGATCAGCATGTACTTCCACGGCTTTCCCCCGTCGTGTTCCGTTGCGCGGGTGCACCAGAGGGTGGCGGCGCGGGTTTTGGCTTGGACGATGGGGTCGTCGAGTTCGTTCGAGGCTTTCGGTTCGCAGAGGTAGCGGGCGTCGGCCGTTTCGACCACGAAGTCGGGGATGTATTCCTCGTCGTGGGAGTGGAAAATGCGGAAGTCGCCTTTGGCAGGCTTCAGCCACTTCAGCACCTGCGGGTCGTTCTCCAGCACAATCGCAAACAGCCGTTCCGGGTTCGAATCGAATTTCAGCACGTTGTACAGGGACTTCTGGAAGCCCGTGAAGAGCATGCTGCGAATCGCCAGGCGGTTCTCGACCGTCTGGCGAAAGTTCCGAATGGACTGGTCGCCGGTGGCTCCGTAGTTGTGCGGACGCAGGGTGATGAAACCGCGCGAGACCTTCACGTCGTACTCCGTCGCCCGCTCTTCGTAGTGCTGCTGCATCTGCGAGTGGATGTGGCGGACCAGCATGGGCAACTGCATTTGCAGCACGTTCAGCACGTCGTCCCGCGTCTGCAGATACGACTGCAGATGCGCCACCAGTTGCCCCGCCAGTTTGTAGAGCAACGCGGCATGCTGGTCGTAACAGATGTCGTCGAAATCCATCAGGCCGTGTACCAGGTAGTCTTCCAGCCGGTCCTCGGTCGGCAGGGCCGGCCCCCGGGTCAGCCAGTGCCGGTCGTGGCTTTGCAGGTGCTGGATCAGAATCTCCTGCGAGACCGGCTGGGGCCGCAACCCGGCACAATCGAGATCGAAGTCCCGAAACCCGGCGTAGGCCAAGCCGATCGGCGTGACGATCATGCGGGGAATGTCGATCGACAGCTTGTTCCGCATCTCCACCGTGAGTGCGACAATGCGCGCGATGTCGACCTGCGGGGCCATCCCCGGCAACTGCCGTTGCGTCGGCCGGACCATTTCAGTCACCCGGGCTTCCAGCCGTTGCAGAATCTCAGGCCGCTGCAGATGAGCCCCTCCAGGCAGTTGTTCGAAATCTTGCAGCGCCGCCACGGTCGCGAGCGACACCTGCTGTTCCGCCGGGTCGCTAAACAACGGGGCAGGCGTTTCGCCGGCTGAAGAGGTGCCGTTCGCACCCGCCACGCCCCCCTCCGGCAACGGGGCCGCCCCCACCAGCCGTTCTACCAGCGACGGCACCGCCGTCACCACGCGGGTGGGGGCTTCGGGAATATCGCGGCCAATGATCACTCCCGAGCGGATGATCGAATCGGTCCGGTTCGCCTCGTCGATGATCTCCTGAAACCGGTCGTGCGAGATGATCGTCAGCCGGTCGACCGCCGGCACCCCCGTGCGCTGCCCGTACGGCAGCCGCAGCCCCCGGCCGATCGACTGCTCGACCAGGTTGCGGGCATTGGCCGCGCGCAACGGCACGATCGTGTAGAGGTTGGTGACGTCCCACCCCTCTTTGAGCATATTGACGTGGATGACAATCTCGACTGGGTTGTCGAGCTGCTCGACCGCCAGCAATTGCTGCACCTTCTCGTCTTTCTCGACCCCCTTCTGCTGCGAGTGAACCTCAATCACCCGGCCGCGGTAGGCTCCGCCGAAGAAGGCGTCGTCTTCGATGAGGGTCTTGAGGGCCGAGGCGTGGGTGGTGTCTTCGGCCACCACCAGCACGAACGGCTTGACCTCGGGGCGGTTGTTCTCGCGGGCGTACAGGCAGAGCTGCGACTTGGTCTCTTCGTGCACCCGAATGGCGTCTTCGAGTTTGAGCCGTTCGAGCGCTTCCTTCGAGTAATTGCCGGCCTGGAAATTCTCGCGGGTGGCGACAGCGGGTTCCTTGATGAAGCCGTCGCGCATCGCCTGCGCGAGGGGGTAGCTGTAGATCACATTGCGGAACGGCTCGGTCTTGGTTCCCTTCTCGACCTAGGGGGTGGCGGTCAATTCGAGCCCCAGCACGGGGCGCAGCTCGTTGATCGCCTTGACCCCCGCCGTAAACCGCACGGCCAATGACTGACGTCCGCGAAACAAATCCCAGGCGGCGGGAGCGCGGACCTCTGTGTGCGCCCGCTGAGCATTCGTCGGGAGACAACCGAGGGGAGGGGCAGACAAACGACCTTGATCGGCCAGGCCCCGCCGCCGGGAGTGGGTTCGAATCGCACCCTGCAGCGGCAACCCGCTTGGCGTGCGCGCGGTGTGTCAGCCCGAAGAACCACGCGGCCCCTTCGCCCTCACCCCGCGGCCGGAGGCCGAGAGAGTGGAGTGAGAGAGAGTGGAGTGAGAGAGAGTGGAGTGAGAGATCAGGGGAATGGGAGA
>CAIOTJ010000552.1 GCA_903861195.1 uncultured Planctomycetaceae bacterium
ATAAATGCATCTTGATGAAGACCTCGGTGTTTCCGCCCGCACGCACGGTGGTGTGCTCGCAGCACGACTCCGTGTTTCCTGATTGTTTTCTCGGAATGGCCAACACCCGGAGTCGCAGATTTTCAGCCACCGCTTCCGCCACCAATCCATCTGGGCAACCACCCGCCCCAACCCGCGCTCATCCACGCGATCCCGCCCCGCGCCAACTCCGCGTAGTCGCCCCCGTCCGGATTAACGCGGCGAAGCGATGGGCCACGCGTGGGATCCCGGGGCGTTCGGGGGGGGGACTCCCCTCTGCACGCCTGATTCCAGCGCTGACCGTTTGGCCGAACCGTTCGCCCCAGCGACGCCACCCTGGAACACGGAAATCACGGGGCCCCCCGTTGTCTGTGCTTTGTCCGTGCAGACTTACAAGACGCCACAACACATTATCCTGTAACGGGTTACAATCCGCATCAGAACTCATTCAAATAGTCTTCACCAGATCACATTTCCGATCGCAGCCGCCACTCTGAACCCGTCATTTCCGAAGGGCACCGTCAGCGGCACGCCGCAAGGCCCCCCCCCCGGGGCCTTCGCACCGAGCGTGGTCTGTGGAGCTGAATGGCCGCTCGGGGCGGCGGTGGTTCCGGGGGGCGTCTGAGGCCGGGTTCGCGTTTCGACGGCACCGCCGGGACGGGATGTCGCGGGGCGGTGCGTGGAGGGCACCAGCGGGGGCCGGTTTGTTGCCGGCGTCGGTCGTGTTCACCAGTGCATTCTGGCACCGCCTTGGGGGTGCAGGCGATTTTGGGGGGCGTGGAACGGGGGTGGTCGCTGCGCTCGACCCCCGGCGACTCCGACCGGGGTCAGACGTGCCGGGAGCGGGGGGTTGGCGTGCGGGGCGGCGCGGGGTTTGGGCCGGGCCGTGGTGATGAAGCTGGTGGTTTGTCGGTCGCGTGGTCGCAACGAGTTCGGCTTCATTGAGAACATGTGTTGTGGCTTCTGATCCAGCCCTCGAGGCCGGGCACGACCCCACGGGCCTTGTGTCGGTGGTGAAGGAGGTCTGTGGCTAGCCCGAGACAGGTTCCATCCCGCCAAGACCCCATCCGCCTCGGGGGGTGAGTGGGTACACCCCGCTGTCTGGCCCGGTCTCTGGTTCGGTCCGGTGAGAATCGACTGGGGAATCGACTGGGGAATCGGCTGGGGAATCGGACCAGGGATGGGGGTTGTGTCGCCGGACCAGACTGAGGGGCGAACGCGGTTCCCGTTCGGGATTTCGGTTCTGACCCGCGTGTCTGACTCGCTACCCTCGCTGTCGCACCTGCCTGACGAGTACTTGATGATCGCGATGATCGTCCTGCAGGGGAATTTCCAGCGCACTGAGCTCGACCCCGTCAAGCACGATGTGCGGGCGCAGCTCTGACGACGCCAGGAGTTCGACGGTGATGTGATAGACCGTTTCGCGATAGCGGTAATGCACGATGAACGAGTTCCATTCCGCGGGGACGCACGGATTCACCCGCAGTTTGTCGACTTTGAGTTGTAGCCCGAGCAGCGACTCGACCATCAGTCGATACATCCAGCTGGCGGAACCGGTGTACCACGTCCACCCGCCGCGGTCGGCGATGCGAAGCTCCCCAGCCCACCCCCGCCGAATTCCCCACCAACGCTTTCACGCACCCCCTTCGGGGTGCCGCCGCTGCGCGGGGCCTGGGACCGGAGGTGTCGCTGCGCTCAACCTCCGGCTCATTTCCGTGACCCCTCCGGGGTCGGACGTGCCAGGAGCGGGGGGGGGCGGCGTGCGTGGCCCGCAACTGGGGGGACGACTCATGTCGCTTGGTTCCCTACAGAAGGAGTTGTCTACCGAACGGAGCTGGTGGCGGGAACGGCGGATCAGACCCGGTATCGTCGGTCGAAGTCGGCGCTCCGTCCCGCTCGGGGCGATTGGATTGTCCTGGCCCATTGCGTGTAGACAACTTGTACCGGGTTGGGCCGATCTGCAAACGGAAATCGGGGGCGGCCACGGGCCGAGAACGTGGAACAGGAGAAAAAAGAACAGATCTTCGGGCACAACCGCGCGGCCATTTTGCCCTCACCCCGGCCCTCTCCCACAGTCACCCGGGTTCTGCTTCCCGTGAGTCGTTTGGTGGGAGAGGGGAACACGCGCGGCGGTGCCGCTCGGCTAGCCACAGATCGGATTCACCAACCGACGCGAGGTCGGTGGGGTCTGGGGCGGCCGGGGGCCAGGAGTGGGGGCCACCGTGCAGATCACCAGGGAACATGGATCGACCAACAGCCGTCCGCTGGGCGCCCCACCAAAGCCAATCACCCGCGAGGGCCCAAGCACAGGGGGGCGGACCTCCGTGTCCGCTCCACTGGGCGATACTCCACACGCACCCAATCGAATGGGCAGCCAAAGACAATGGTTCGTCCAACAACCTTCCGATGAGCGTTTGGCCTAAACAACCTGCATCGGCAGCGCGCTGGCGTGCATCCGGACCTTCTCCACCCCGTGGGGGGAGAAGGTTCCCGAAGGGGGGATGAGGGGGCAACCCGCGTGGAGTGCGTTGTGTCACACCCCGACAAACCACCCGGCCATTTCGCCCTCACCCCGGCCCTCTCCCACAGTCATCCTCGTTCTGTTTCGCGGGAGTCGTTTGGTGGGAGAGGGGGCGACGCGCGGCGGTGCCGCTCGGCTAGCCACAGATCGGATTCACCAACCGACGCGAGGTCGGTGGGGTCTGGGGCGGCCGGCGATCGAAAGTGGGGAGCGGGAGATGAATAGAACGTGGGAGGCGGTCGTGCCAAGGATGTTGGGCGTGGACCGTGAATTGCGGCCGGGCGTTGGCCAAGTCAGAAGGAGTTGTTGACCCTAGCCCGGGGTTGGCACGGCATGTGCCTACCCCGGGTTGCGGTCCTCTCTCACGGCTCAACACGGAAGGAGTTGGCGACCAACCGGGGACTGGTGGGTGGAACCGCGGATCAGACCCGGTCTGGTCTGGTCGGTCGCAGTCGGCGCTCCGTCACGCTCGGGGCGATTGGACCGTCCTGGCCCATTGCGGGTCGACAACACTTTCCGAGCTGGGCCGATCTCCAACCTCCACCCGGGAGCGGCCAGGGGCCGAGAAGGTCGAGTAGCAGAAAGTAGAGCAGGAGATCCACTTGGGGAAGGCAGAGCGGGTCTCTTGGCCGATCCCTGTTTTATGGCTGCCCATCGGGTCTCGTGTTTTCCGTTCCATGCCCAGCGGAGCGGACACAGAGGTCCGCGATCCCGCCATGCGGTTGGTCTGGGGATGTGGCCGGGGCGTCCAGCCTTCGGTCCACGACTTACGGCCCTGAAGGGGCATAAGAGGGGAGCCGGGGTCGGCCGGGGGCCGAGAGAGGGGAACAGGAGACAGTGGAGCAGTCGCGACGCGAAAGGGGCTTTGGCGCGCGAGGCGACGCAGCGGTACCCCTGGAACACAGGTGCCAACAATGCACTGAACCCCGCAGGGTGTTCCAGAGGATCGGGCAATGACGTCCCGAGGGTGAAATCGAAATGAGAGTGCGGGGATCACGTGTGCGCGGGGTGTTCGGCGGGGCTTACGAATGACGGACGGGCGTCTTCCAAGCCGGAAGAACTTGTCTCTCCTGGCCCAGGCGGCTGTACGGTCGGGGTTGTTCCGACGCTGTGGCGACGCCGTCACTCCTGATAGAATCTGAAGCCACAGGCTCGATCTTCATGTCTGGACTTGCTCTGAATCGACACCGAAAGACGCTGACGCCGCATCCCGGCAAATCGCCCTGTTCATCAAGGACAACGATCATGCCGAAGTCACACGCTACGATCATTCCGAAACATCTCTTCGGCGCGTCGCCACACCTGCCAGTGCAGGCCCCGGTCTCAACGACCCTGGTCCAAGCGGCGGCGATGGACGTCGCCGCTCTCCATGCCCGATTCGGCTCGTGTTCCGAAGGGTTGTCGGCGGAACAAGCGCGGATTCGCCTTGAGCAGCATGGTCCCAACGTCCTGGCAAAAGACCAGCGACCAGGACTCGCCACGCTTCTCATGCACTCGGTGCTGAATCCGATCGTGATTTTGTTGGCCGTTTTGTCCAGCGTGTCGGTGGCGACGGAAGACTATCGTGCCGCCTCGATGATGATCTTGATGATCATCATCGGGGTGGGACTGAAGCTCTTTCAGGAAGCCAAAGCGGATAGTGCAGCCGCCAAACTGAAGGCGATGATCTCGGTTTCCGCGACCGTTTTACGCGATGGCAAACCTCAGGAAACGCGAGTCTCGCAATTGGTGCCGGGCGACATCGTGGTGCTCGCAGCCGGCGACATGATTCCCGCGGATGTCCGATTGATTTCCGCCAAAGACCTGTTCGTGACTCAGAGTTCGCTGACCGGCGAGAGTTTTCCGGTTGAAAAGTTCGCTGTCGAAAAGAATCCTTCGGCCACGCTTCCGATCGAGCTGACCAGCATCGGGTTCCTTGGCACGAGCGTCGAAAGCGGTCTCGCGACGGGAATCGTCGTTGCGACCGGAAAAGAGACCTATCTCGGTGGTTTATCAGCCTCGCTGTCAGAGCAGGAGCCGCCCACCAGTTTTGATCGCGGCATCAACCAATTCACGTGGCTGCTCGTCCGGTTCGTGATCGTCATGGTCCCGCTGGTGTTTCTGATCAATGGCCTCACCAAGGGCAACTGGGGGGAAGCGTTCTTCTTCGCCATTGCGGTCGCCGTCGGACTGACTCCCGAAATGCTCCCCATGATCGTGACGGTTTGCCTCTCGAAAGGGGCGATCGCGATGAGCCGCAAGAAAGTGATTGTCAAGCGGATCAATGCGATTCAGAACCTGGGAGCGATGGATGTTCTGTGCACGGACAAGACTGGGACATTGACGATGGACCGGGTGATTCTGGAACGTCATTGCGATGTGCTGTTGAAAGAGGACGATGGAGTGTTGGCCCTGGCGTACATGAACAGCCACTTTCAGACGGGGCTGAAGAACGTGCTCGACCGAGCCGTATTGGCCCATGCCGAGACACAGACCCACGCCAAGATTCCGGACTATGCCAAGGTCGATGAGATTCCATTCGATTTTCAACGCCGGATGATGTCGGTGGTGGTGCGTACGCCAGGGGGCCTGGACCGGATCATCAGCAAAGGCGCTCCAGAAGCCATTTTTCCGTGTTGCACAAGCTTTGAGCTCGACGGACAGCTCTATCCGATGGATCACATTCATATTGATCAACTGAAATTGGAGTACGAGCATCTGTCAGCCGACGGTTTCCGGGTGCTGGCGATCGCCAGCAAGGAGATCCACCCGGGCCAGCAATCCCCTCTGGGCACGACTCCCTACTCGAAGGCCGATGAATCGGAGCTGATTCTCAACGGCTATGTGGCGTTCCTCGATCCGCCCAAGGAGACGGCCAAGTTGGCGATCGAGGCCCTGGAGGATCGCGGAGTCAGTGTCAAGGTGATCACGGGTGACAACGATTTGGTGGCGAAGAAGATCTGCAAAGAGGTTGGCCTGGCCACCGATCGAGTGTTGCTTGGGACCGAGGTGGAGGCGATGAATGACGACCAACTTGCCGATGCCTGTCTCGATACCACCTTGTTTGCAAGGGTCTCACCTTCGCACAAGCAACGGATCATCCGGGCGTTGCAGTCTCGCAAGCACACCGTTGGATTTATGGGTGACGGCATCAATGATGCGCCGGCACTCCGCTCGGCCGATGTCGGGATCAGTGTGGACACCGCGGTCGACATCGCGAAGGAGTCGGCCGACATCATCCTGCTGGAGAAGTCTCTGCTGGTGCTGGAGGCGGGCGTGGTGGAAGGGAGGAAGGTCTTCGCCAATATCCTGAAGTACGTTCGGATGGGTGCCAGCAGCAATTTTGGGAACATGTTCAGCGTCTTGGGGGGCAGCGCCTTCATCCCGTTTCTACCGATGGCTCCGATCCAGATTCTCGCCAACAATCTGCTGTATGACATCAGTCAGACCGCGATCCCAACGGATGAGGTTGACGCAGACCAGGTCAAAAAGCCGAAACCGTGGGATATCCAGCAGCTGACACGCTTTATCGTCTTCATCGGTCCCTGCTCGTCGATCTTCGACTACACCACCTTCTTCATGATGCTGTCCATTTTTGACTGCTGGAACGTGTCGACGCCCGAGGCGGCGGCTCACAGCGCGAGTCTGTTTCAGACAGGTTGGTTTGTGGAAAGTCTGCTGACACAGACACTGATCATCCACATCATTCGCACCAACAAGATTCCGTTTGTCCAAAGCCGCGCATCGTGGCCATTGAATCTGATGTCGATCGTCGTTGTGGCGATTGGAATTGGCCTGCCGTTCTCACCCCTTGGCCGAGACCTCGGTTTCACGGAATTGCCATTGCTGTATTGGCCCCTGTTGGCGGTTACCCTTCTGGGATATGGGCTGTTGACCCACTCCGTGAAATTCTGGCTGCTGCGAAGGAATTGGATTTGATCGCGGCACTCTCTGTTCAATGCCCACGCCCTCACCGTGGACACCTTCCAAACAGCCGCGCCCAAAAGTGCACCAACCCCCGCGGTCAAGCCCATCGCCAGAGCACCTCACCAAGTGAATCGAAGACCAAGTGAATCGAAGGGCTGCCTTGATAACCGCTGCACCCCGGCTTTCGGGTGGAACCCGGGGTCTGGCCAATGGTTGTGTTCTCAGAGCGACAAAGAGCGGCCCCGCAAGCAACACCAGATGGCGGTGTGGATCTTTCGGCGGCTTCAGGAAGACCAGGGGTCTCAGGGGAGACTCTGTTGAGGAGCAGCTGACAGCTCAGCGGCAGGTCGCCGCCCACCCTCCACACCAGGGGGAGACGTTCCTTGCGCTGCACCACGCACCCGGCGGACGGATCGCGTTGGATTTCCGGGAGATCGAGGTCGCATTTGCCGAGAGACGGCGCGAGGTGTCAGGACTGATTGGACCCCGGGGACACTGGTCTGACCAGCGCGTGTGACTCGCTACCCTCGATTACGCACCTGCCTGACGAGTACTTGATGATCGCGATGATCGTCCTGCAGGGGAATTTCCAGCGCACTGAGCTCGACTCCGTCAAGCACGATGTGCGGGCGCAGCTCTGACGACGCCAGGAGTTCGACGGTGATGTGATAGACCGTTTCGCGATAGCGGTAATGCACAATGAACGAGTCCCATTCCGGGGGGACGCACGGATTCACCCGCAGTTTGTCGACTTTGAGTTGTAGCCCGAGCAGCGACTCGACCATCAGTCGATACATCCAGCTGGCGGAACCGGTGTACCACGTCCACCCGCCGCGGCCGGTGTGGGGAGAAACCGCGTAGACATCCGCCGCGGCGACATAGGGTTCGACCTTGTACTGCGCGATCCGGCTGGGGGTATCGCCATGGTGGATCGGGTTGATCAGCGAAAGCAATTCCCAGGCCTTCTTGGCGTCGCCGAGTTTGGCGAACGCCATGATCGTCCAGATCGCGGCGTGGGTGTATTGTCCGCCATTCTCGCGGATTCCGGGGGGGTAGCCTTTGATATAGCCGGGATCGAGCGGAGATTTGTCGAACGGGGGATCGAACAGTTGGATCAGCCCGTCAGTCCGGCGGACCAGTCGCTCGTCGACCGCTTGCATGGCCTGACGAGAGCGGCGGGAATCGCCCGCTCCGGACAGGACCGCCCAGCTTTGCGGCAATGAGTCGATCTGACATTCCGAGTTGCTCGCGGCACCCAGCGGGTCTCCATTGTCGAAGTAGGCCCGGCGGTACCATTCCCCATCCCAGGCATGCTGCTCGAGGTTGAGCTTCAACTCGGCGGCTTTCGCGTCACACATCCCGGCAAACGTGACATCGCCCTTTGCCCGGGCCAGCACGGAGAACCGCGTCAGGATCTCGTACAGGAAGAACGCCAGCCAGACACTCTCTCCCTTCCCGTGCTCGCCCACGAGGTTCATGCCGTCGTTCCAATCGCCGCCGCCGATCAGCGGCAGACCATGCGTTCCCTGCGTCAATCCGCGCTGGATCGCCCGCACGCAATGATCGTAGAGGGTCCCCGATTCTTCCGACTTCAGGGGCAGGTCGTAGTAGCTTTCCTCGTCGGGTTTGACCGGGCGTCCTTCCAGATAGGGAACAATCTCTTCGAGCACTCCGGTATCACCGGTCCCTTCGACATAGCGGCAGGCCACATACGGCAGCCACAGAAAGTCATCGGAGAAGTGGGTGCGCACCCCGCGGCCCACCGGCGGGTGCCACCAGTGCTGGACGTCTCCCTCGGCAAACTGATGTGCCGCACAGAGCAGCAACTGGCTGCGAATCATGTCGGGCCGGGTGTGCAGCAGAGCCGAAACATCCTGTAGCTGATCCCGAAACCCGAAGGCGCCGCCAGACTGGTAGTAGCCGCTGCGCGCCCAATAGCGGCAGGCGAGGGTCTGGTAGAGCAGCCACCCATTCGCCAGCAGGTTGAGTGCGGAGTCGGGGGTCTGAACCGAGACGGCCCCCAGCGTGCGCTTCCAAAACTCCCAGACCTCGTCGAGCATGCGCTGCGAGGCTTGCGGCTGCTGAATCTGGCGCACGATGTGCCGCGCCTCTTCGACATCGCGACCAACTCCCAGCGTGAAGACAATCTCTTTCTGGCGGCCATCGACCAACTCGAAATCGGTCTGGAGTGCGCCGCAGGGATCGAGTCCCGCCCCCACCTTGTTGGACAGCCGCTGCCGGGTCATCGCCGCCGGCCTGGCCGTGCTGCCGTTGCGTCCCAGGAACTCCATCCGATCGCCCGTCACGGAGCGATCCGCCTCGGAGACATTGAAAAACGCGACTCGTTGCGGGAACTCGAGGCTGAACGGGTTCCGGGCGAGCAAAGCCCCACACTGGGAATCGACTTCCGTGACGACGGACATCAGGGCGTGCGACCTCATCTCTCCCAGCACCCATTCGACATACCCCGTGGCCGACAGGTGACGTGAGCGTCCCGAGTGGTTGCGGATCGTCAACCGGACGAATTTGGCGGGCTGCCCGATTGCGACGTAGACCCACAGCTCGGTGGTGATGCCGGACTCGGTGTGCTCGTAGACGCTGTACCCCAAACCATGGCGGCAGATGTACGGAGTTGTCGAGCGCAGCGGCTGGGGCAGGGGTGACCAGACCTGCCCGCTCTCTTCGTCGCGCAGATAGAACGCTTCGCCACTGGGGTCGACGATGGGGTCATTCGCCCAGGGTGTGACCCGGAACTCATGCGCATTCTCGCTCCAGGTGTAGGCACTGCCGGTCTCGGAAATGACGGTTCCGAAGTTCGGATTGGCGAGCACATTCACCCACGGGGCCGGGCACGCCTGACCGGGAAGGAGGCGAATGACATATTCGCGTCCATCCGGCGTGAAACCGCCCAGCCCGTTGTAGAACAACAGGTCGCGGCCAAAAGTCCCGTCTTGCGGATCGGCGTTCTGTTCTGGACGGACCCGAGCCGTCGGAATGAGTTCCGGAGTCTTCAGTTCGGATCGCACTCGACGATCGAGCTGTTCTTCCAGCGTCCCTTCGTGATCGGAGATGATGACGCGGGCCACGGTCTGCAGCAGGACGCGGTCTTCATCCGAAAGCTGGTCGGCACGGCGGATGAAGATTCCTCCGGGGCGGTCGAGTGTCGAGCTATCCGCGGCGGAATTGCACAGTCCCACGATCTGATCCTGCAGCTCCTGGCGATAGCCGGAGTCTCCGTCGTTCCAGATGACAAGGTCCACCGCGAGGCCCTTGAGCCTCCAGTACGCGTGCGCCTGAACCAACTGCCGGGCCAGTGGCAGTCTCTCGGTGCGACCGATCTTCAACAGCACAATCGGGAGGTCGCCGGAGATGCCATGTCCCCACAGGGCGGACTGCCCCCGTTGATTGCGAGCCAGGATCCCGACCGGGGCTCGCTGGGCCGGGTTCATGTAAAGAACCGAGCTTGCCAAACGGCTGTAGAGCAGCGCATCGGCATCGGTCGCATTGATCTGACGGCACATCACCTGCGCGTGGCTCCACGCCATGACGAGAGCGCGGTCCGCGAGGTGCTGGTCTCGATAGCGATCGATCAGCTGCAGGGCGTCGTCCCGTGTCGCAGCCATCCCCGTCACGAAGTCGACTGCGACGGTTTCATCGGGAGCGAGGATCAGCCGCTGGCGGATCGCGACAATCGGATCCAGCACCGCCCCCGCCGTATTCGACAGCCGACCGGACCGCTGCATGGCCTCGGGATTGCGGGTACTGCGACGGCGTCCGAGAAACTTCAGACGGTCGGTCTCATACGAGGGTTCATCGGAGGAGGCCGTCCGCACGGCCACCAGATGCAGCATCCAGGGGGGTTTTTCCGTGTGTGACCGAGGCCGTCTCGAACAGAGAATTGACCGCCGCGCGGGGACCAGTTCCGTCTGCACGAACAGGTTTGAGAACGCCGGATGCGTGGCGTCGGCGGCCCGGGCGGCCAGGACGACTTCGGCATAGCTGGTGAGCTCGATGACGCGGGTGACGCGCGACCGATTGGTCAGAGTGACCCGCCGGATCTCGATGTCATCTTCGGGAGAGACGGCGATCTCGGTATGCAGCTTGATGTCATGATCACGCCGCCGGAACTCGGCCCGCGACTGCGAGAAAATGGCCTGGTAACGCTTGCTGGGGGTCAGAGTGGGGTGGTAGGCCGTCGACCAGACCTCGCCCGTCGACACATCGCGGAGATAGCAGAAAGAGCCCGTGCTATCGCAGGTGGCGTCTTCGCGCCAGCGGGTCACGGCCAGTCCTTTCCACTGGCTGTATCCTCCGCCGCTGTTGGTGACCATGACGTGGTAACGACCATTGGACAGCAGATGGACTTCGGGAATTGGCGTGTGGGGTGTGGTGCAGACTCGAATCTGCCCCGCCAGGTCGCCGTTGGGATCGCGCTCGACCAGGGCCTCCGAGGCATGGGGGAAGAACGAGCCGACCAGCGGCATCCGTTCCTGGAGCAACAGTTCGGACGCCTGCAACCGGGGGTCCGCGAGAAAGCGGCGCTGCATCGGCTGTTTCAGGAGGCAGTGGGCCAGCGCCAGAAGACTCATTCCCTGATGATGTGCCATGTGGGACCGCACGATCGCCACCGAATGTTCCGGGGCGACCCGGGTTCGCGTGTAGTCGATCGCCTCGAAGAAGCCATACTCGCCGACAAAGCCCAGCTTCTCCATCGCCTGCAGGTTCTCGCACGCCGGTTGGGGAGACACCATCAATGCCATCGCGGTGGCGTACGGAGCAATGACCAGATCGTCCGCCAACCCACGTTTCACCCCCAGGCCCGGCACGCCAAACGCCCGGTACTGGTAGTTCTGCCTGGCGTCGGTCGCGTTGTAACCCGATTCCGAGATCCCCCAGGGAACTCCCCGCTGTTTCCCGTATTGCCGTTGCCGCAGGACCACGGCACGGCAGGTCTGGTCAAGCAGGGTCTGCCAATGGGTCGGCATGACCAGCAGGGGCATCAGATACTCGAACATCGACCCGCTCCAGGAGAGCAGCATCTGCTGGCCATTCGACGTGGTGAGCAGCCGCCCGAGCGCGAACCAGTGTTCCTGCTTCAGCTGCCCCTGGGCGATTGCCACATAGCTGGTCAGCCGCGACTCCGACGCCAGAAGGTCATAGAAGCCTGTGTCTCGCCGCCGCTCGCTGACATCGAATCCGATCGACAGCAGATGCCGTGAGGAATCATACAGGAACTCATAGTCGGCCTCGGCGAACTCGCCCGCCAGCCGCGCGAGTTGTTCGATTGTCGTCAGCCGGTCGCCTGCCCGCTGATGGCTGATGCCGACCATCTCACGGAGTTCGGTCAACCATTCCCGCTCGCCGCGCCCCGTCACCGCGGGATCCGAGACGTGGTCCAGAAGGCGATCGAGAGCCTGCACGGCCTGAGCGGAGATCGTCCTCAGGGATCGCAGGGTCTGGCAGTCCTCGAGTTGTCGCAGCAGGCCGGGCAGGTCGCACCGGAGGCCGGTCTGCTGCGGCGAATCCAGCGACCAGATTCCGGGCGGGGTCGGTCCATGAGATAACCATGGGGCAAGATACAGCAGGTCCGCCCGATGGTCGCGGGATTCCTGCTCCAGATCGATCAGCCAGGGCTTGGCCGAGTCCGGGAGAGCGTGCGCTGGCAGTTTGATGAGATCGCCGGCGAGCGAGGCGACCCGCGTGAGCAGTTCCGAAGTCGCCACCAGACATCGCGAAGCCGAGAGGCCTCGTTCCAGAACCGTGAGGAGAGGGCTCACACAGGCCAGCGTCGAGGCCCGGGACGACGCGGTCTCGCCAATCTGAATGAGCGCGCGTCGGGAGCGATCGAGAGACGTCCAGAGGCCTGGAGACAACAGCGGCGAGTCAGGCAATTCCCGCAATCCGGCTCGCAGCGTCAGCAGCAGCCCCGCGAGATTCCCGCTATCGACCGACGACACGTACTTGGGATAGAGCGGGTGCAGCGTCAGCGTGTCGTACCAGTTCAGAAAATGGCCCCGATAGCGTTCCAACTGTCCCAGCGTCTGGAGTGTCCGGCCGGTCCGGTCCAGCAGTCGGTCGATCGCGATGTATCCGAAGTCATAGGCGGCGAGGGTGGACAGCAGCGAGACTCCGATATTCGTCGGCGACGTCCGATGGGCCACGATTCCGACCGGATGCTCCTGATAGTTGTCGGGGGGCAACCAGTGGTGTTCAGGCCCCACGAATCTCTCAAAAAAGCCCCACGTCTTGCGCGCCACCCGGTGCAGGTAGAGTTCCTGAGCGGGCGTCAGTGCGGGCTCGCGTTCCGACGCGGGCTGGCTGATCCGCCAGGCGATCCAGGGACTGGCGATCCAGAGTGCCAGCAGTGGCCCCGCCTCCCACAGAACGCTGGGGCGGGTCCAGATCAATAGAACCGCCAAAATGACCGCGAGCGCCGGGGCCACGGCCATCGTGCGATAGCAGCCCGCAACCGTTCTTTGCCCGTTCCGGTCCGAGTCGCTGGCCGTCATCCACTCCAGCATATTGCGACGGGTGATCAGCATCCGGATGGATGTCCGGATGATCGCATCGAGACTGACGAAGGCCTCATACGGCAGAAAGGCCAGATCCAGCACGGCCCGCGTCAGGTTCTTGCCCCACATCTCCAGCGAATGCCTCAGGTGCTGCAGCAACCCGACATCCGGACTGAGACGCATTGATGTGACCAGCGAAACGGTCACTGTCGGAACCAGCACAATGCAGGTGACCACCGCCGTCCAGACTCCGACCGCTGGCCAAATCAACCAGGCCAACAGCAGGACCAGCAACAGGGCGGTTGGAACCACGCTCCGTCTCAAATTGTCCAGGATCTTGTATCGTGACAACAGGCTGATTGGGTTCCGCTGAAACTTTCCGCTGACTCCTGTCACAAGGGGACAGATCCAGGCCGCAATCTGCCAGTCCCCCCGAATCCACCGATGTCGTCGACTGATGTCGGACATGTACCGCGACGGGTATTTCTCGAAGACGCGGATATCGCTGCCCAGGCCGGACCGGACGTAACAGCCTTCGAGCAGGTCGTGGCTGAGGATCTGGTTGTCGGGAAACCGGTTCTCGGTCGTCGCGATGAAGGCGTCGATGTCATAGATCCCCTTGCCGATGAACGACCCTTCCGCGAACAGGTCCTGATAGACGTCGGAGATCGCGCGCGTGTAGGGATCGATGCCCGCCTCTCCCGCATGCAGTCTCGCAAAGATCGACTGACCAAACTGTTCCAGGCAGGTCGCCACGCCGGGCTGCAGGATGCCGTAGCCTTCCACAACGCAGCCCCGTGCTTCATCGACGCGGGCCCGATTCAGCACATGCGCCATCGTGCCGACGAGCTGATGTGCCGCATCGCGCGGCAGCAGCGTGTCGGTATCGAGTGTGATGACGTATTTCATCCGCGACAGAGATCCCGGATTTCGGCCAACGATCAACTGGAATGCCGACTGGTTTCCGCTGCGCAGGAAGGCGTTCAGATCCGAGAGCTTGCCTCGCTTGCGCTCGCGCCCCATCCACACCCGCTGCTTTTCATTCCAGATTCGCGGTCGATGCAGCAGATAGAAACGGTCTTCCTCCCCGACCGCATATTTGCTGTTGAGCGTCTCGACTCCGGCTTCCGCCAGTTTCAACAACCGCATGTCATCGGGTCGCTCGGCGGTCTCCGCATCACAGAAGTCCGTCAACAATGCGAATCGCAACTGCTCGTCACGATTGGCCATGTATCGGACTTCCAGATCCTCCAGCAATCGGTTGATTCCGTCGGCCCCCGTCAGCATCGTCGGGACCACGACCAACGTCGCACACTCGCCGGGAATACCCGCCGAGAAGTCCAGCCGGGGCAAACGCCGCGGAGCGACCAGCAAAGTCGACAGCCAGTTGATGAGCGACACACTGAGCTGCGTCGCGCAGAGAAACAGCAGACCTGTGGCGGCCCAACCCTCCAGCCCGCTCATGCCGGTGACTGCCATCACACCCATTGTGACCAGAAGCGAGAGCAGCAAGATCGAGCCGACATACAACGGGAAAGCTCTGCCGCGACATTGCCGGGCGATCCATCGAGTGACCGGCTGGTGACGAAGCGTGACCCGTTCAAACTCGGCTTGTCCCTGGTCGATCAGGAAGTAGCCGACATGGGCGGTGCGCTGCGGACTGCCCTCCTGGGAGGCCGCCGCCCTCGCCAGATGGATGGCACGGCGGGCCACTTCCGGCTCGCTGAGCGGACTGCTCTTGGCCGTCTCCTCGACGATCTGCCGATAGCGATCGCGGGAACCGAAATCCATCCGCGGATAGACCCCCGAAGGGTCCTCGCGCAGCGTCTGCTCGACGACACTGAGTGACTCCACAAACTCACGCCAGTCAATCGCACCCAACTCGCGGAGCGAGTGGATGCTGTTGCTGATGGAAACCTGGTTGACCGCCTGATTGCGGGCATCCGCTTTGACCAATTGGTCGATCGACTGCCCCTGCTCGGAGAGGCGATGCTCAATCCAGGTCAGCGGGACAGAAAACATGGTGCTGTGCCCCTCCAGGCGGCGTGTGACTTCCGCCACAAACGCAGGGGAGAGGGGTGGATTCAGCTTGGCGAGTTCGGCCACCATCAGAATCAGCCGGTACGGCGTCCGTTCGGCGCACTCATTCAGCTGGTCCGACCATTCGTGTGCGACTGTCCGCCCGATGGACGCCGTCATGATCCGGGCTGCGACTCGTCGCAGGTTCTCAATCAGGGCCTGCCGAATCATGATCGGGATGGCCCAGAGTTCACCCAGCGTGAGCGGCCGGCGTCTCTGGTAGGCCGCCACGAAATCATGCAACTGCGACACGTCAATCCGGCCGTCGACGTGGGAAATCAGCTCCAAAGCCAAGTCATAGACCAGCGGATATCCCGCCGATGGCCCGTTCAGCAGCCTGGGCAAGCCGCGGCTATAGCGTTCCGGCAAATGCCGACGGGTCATCCGGATCTGTTCTTCAATCAGATAAAAGTTATCGAGCAACCATTCGGCTGCGGGAGTGATGCGATCTTTGCGTTCGACCGCCTGAGACACCAGCTGATGCGCTTCGAGCAAGACGCGCTCATTGTCTTCAAGTCGAGCCAGTAACCGATCGGGACCGGGCCGTGGGCTGATCTGATGCCAATTGGCGAGACTCTCCGCGTGCTGCTCCAGTTGGGAGCCGCTGAACAGCTCGGAATGCAGCGGCAGATCGTCTCCGAAATCCCGAAACAAACCATCCATTCCGATTCGTGCCTGGAATCGGTCGAGTCGCTCACGAATCCCGAAGCGAAAAACCTTCAATGGGTCACTCCGTAAAACACAATTCCACTGCCCCGATGGTTGAACACCATGGGGCACTTCTCGCGCCGCACCTGCCCGAGGCGGGTTGGGAAGTCTCTCCACGCGATCTCGTGCAATTGATATCCCGCCGGAATGAGTTCACAGTTGCCGAGTCGGGCGGGTGCGCGAACGCGCTCTGGCCGGTCTGGAGGGTCGCGCGGTCCCGTTTCCCAGCCAGACCGCCAACCAGCGTCGTCGCATCGGAAGACGTCTTGCGTGCGGCCACGCGGATTCGCAACCCGGCCTGGAGGTCGGCCACCTCGCGGACTTCGCCGTCACGGGTGAACTCGACCGACCACATCGCACCCCCGTTGTGCGGTCTCGGGCGTGTCTCGTCGATCATCGGGCACTGATTGCTTGGGAATCTGACGACCTTCCCATCTGGGTCATGACTGGCGAACGCCGACGGTCTGACGCCGTTTGCACGCCGCACGCGATTGTCTTGACATCGCCAGGTGGAGTGACATGCAGGGTGAGGCGTCGGTGAGGCGGGGACCAGCGGAACGAATCGTCTCATTGCGACAGACTGCGGAGCCGCTCGCGTGAGCTGTTGTCACTGCGCGGATGCAGCGGTCCCACTGCGGAAAGAATTTGTTCGAGCGCATCCCGCAACTGGCAGGACTTTTTCATCCGGGCGACGATATTGGGGCTCGCCAGCTTCGCGGCAGCTTCCTGTGGATCGGACGCCAGAATGATGACGGGGATGTGAGACAGATCGGCGCTGTCCCGCATCTTGTCGAGAATGCCATCGCAACCTCCCCACAGAAGGTCGCGTTCGATGATCAGAACATCGGGAATGAAGCGATACAAGATCGCACTGCATTCCAGCCCTGTGGTGGCAAATTCCGCATCGTGTCCACAGTCCCACATGTAAGACTGAAATGATTCCAGGAAATTCCGATCCGCATCGGCAATCAGGATTCGCATGCTGGGACTCCAGAGAGGGGTGGTCAAAACAGTACCTGGGGACGTCTCCCGGTACCGCAGACGTGTCATGGGGAGAGACGGATCGGGCGTTCCCTCCCCCGGTGCGATGGCCAGGGGCATTCGGGATCCTGCTCCTGGAAAAGAAACCGCGGAACTGCTCCGCGAGTGCCCACCTTCCGCAGCCGCGGATGGGCGAACACGCATCCGGCAGTACCCGCCCGGCTCGACCTTGGCGTTGAGATCGAACCGCGGCATCTCACAAGGATCGGATGACAGCAGGAGGGGCCTGGAAGTCCCCAGCGGTTGCCACCCGGATCATCAATCGGACCGACCCTCAGCGGCGGCTGAGACTGCTCTTGGGCTGGCTGCGGCTCCAGTTCCGCAGCCACATTCAGGTCCTGTGCGCCCCTCCTGGTCTGCGCATGGACCACGCCGGAAATCACCGCCTGAGACGCACTGGCCAAGTCCTCAAGGAGGGCTGCCATCAGCCCTTCGCAGGTCACTTCCTCCGGCGAACAACGATTGGCTGATGAAGGCATTGGCCGGCTCACGTACGGTGCCACGCTCTGGGGCCTGACGAGACACTGCACTTAGATCCGATGGGTCAGCACCAGAATGAGGAGGATCAGCAGGATGAGTCCGATCCCGCCGCTGGGGACGTATCCCCATTCACGACTGTGGTTCCATCTTGGAACAGCCCCCAGCAGAGCCAGGACCAGCAACACGATCAGAACGGTGGACAACATGCACAGCCTTCCAAGCCAGAGGAACGTTTCCAATATGCGGATTCGCGACTACTTGATGTGGATCAACTCGCCGGCATCGACCAGGGCCTTGTCGGCATCGACCTTCAGATGCACGTCGACACTGCGGCTGCCCGCGTTGTGCCTCGTCGTGAGTTCAATCACACCTCGCTCGAAGCCGATCACAACCATCACGACCGCGAGCAGCAACACAATCAGCATCAGGTTTCTCATGCGGGTTTCTCCACACGGATGATCCGTTGACTCAGCAGGTTGGATTGTGCAGCCGCATCCGGCGACGACGCGCCAGGGCGAATGTGGCCCCCGTGGGCGGGGGGACGTTGCCGACGGGGGGTGATTCCCTGACACCGTGCCGTGGCGCTCCTTCCAGTCGTCCAGACGCTCAAGTTGGGCAGCGGCCATGAGGCCAAAACGCCGCTTCACCCGAGATCCGTTCACCGCCCGACCCGTTCCACTCGTCTGTCGCTGGAGACTGTTGTCTTCACCAACAACGACCGATTCGTGGATATGGCACCTCACCACCAACAGCACGGGCCCTTCCGGTCCACCAGAAGGACTCGCCTGATGTCACACTTCAGAGTTCGCCATGAGGTTCGGCCAAGGACATTCCAAAGCACAAAAGACGACCACCAACGCCCTGTGATTGGGCCTCATGGCGTCGCACTGCGATTGTCGTCCGAACTCTGTGGCCCTCACCCTTCGATTGGCTGAGTGCTTCAGCAATACGTGCAGTATCACTCCCGCCGGCTGAGAAGTGATCGGGGAAAAGACGAAATCATCCAGATTTTGTGAATTGAGGTCTGCCCCAAGACGTCCAGGTTCAACCCGCACCACTCATGACGCCCCTCGTCCTCTGGCCGGTTTCCGGCGCGTGGCCCCAGGTTCGAGGTCAGGAGGGTGCGTGTGATGACGGGCGGCGGTGACCGGACCCTTGGGTTTGTCAGTCCCGTGGCCGTGGGGGACATCGGGAGGCGCGAATTGAAATCGATATGGGGCGAGCATCCGCGATTCGAGTTGCCCGGGGCGCACAGCATCCGGTTCCCGAGTTGCGGCCCGGACGGGCGACAAGGGAGTCGCCGGGGGTGCCGCACAGGCGAACCAGCCCCGCGAGCAGGCCCGCAGGCCCCTGCGCCGCCCCCCGTTCCCGCCCCGACTGGAAGCCCCGCTCCGAACGGCCGAGCCTGCGGATCGATCGTCGGTGGCGTTTCCTGGGTGAGTCGTAATGGAGCGTTCCGTATTTTGCGTGACTCGTCTCGCCATTCACACCCTGGGTTCTCTTACGGTTGGTATTCCGCACCCCGGTTCCTACAGTTGGGTTGTGCGGTTCGGTGCTGTTGCCAGAGTCCAGTTGCATGTCCCCTCCTCCGTCACGTCCCCACTCTCGATCGGGTTCCCCCGCGCCGGGGCGCGTCGTGCGGGTGCTGTCGGTTCATCAGCCGTGGGCCGATGGGCTCTGCCTGGGGTGGAAGCCGGTCGAGAACCGCACGTGGGAGACTCCCTATCGGGGCCGCATCTATATCCACGCCACCCGCCTCGAATCGCGCCCCCGCCCCGAGCAGCTCGCCCCCCGGCCTCCCGAGGTGATCTCCGAGATTCTCGGGCATTGGAGCCGCCCCGGACCGCGCCAAACCGGGGCCATCCTGGGGAGTGTGGAACTGGTCGACATCGTGCCCCTGGGCTGGGTGCGCGAAATCGACCGGCAGATTCAGGCAGGCACCCCCACCCACCTGTTTCTCCCCCCCCTGGCCCAGCGCTGGGTGCATGCCGGGGCCACTTTCGAACGGCTCGCGCGCGTCGAACAACAAATCCGGCCGCTGAGTGAACGGGGTCCGGGCCACGTCTTCTCTTTGTATTTGGGGCCCGAGTGCTGGCTGGTTGACCAGCCCCGTCTGCTGCCCCGCCCGATCTTCACCAAGGGGAAGCTCAACCTCTGGCGGTTCGAACTTCCCCCCCACGCCGAGTGACAGGTTGACATCGCGCGGCTTTCGACCACACAAGGCCCAACGGGCCAAGGCACAACGGGGCTCGTGCGCGTTCCGGCCGCTGACGACGCAACACAGGGTGAGATCGCCGTGGCGGCCCCTCCCGCGCCAGTCTTCGGCAGGCCAGGAACCAGTCGGGTAGAAATCCGAAGAGGGTGGCGCTACAGCGCGAACAACCCTTCCAGCGGTTGCCCATCCGACAGCCGCCAAGGCCGGCCCGTGGGATCGTGGAACTCGCGCTGCGGATCGATGCCAAACCGCCACAAGACGGTGGCCGCGAGATCGGCGGGTGAGACTGGATCGCGGTCGGGATAGGCTCCCAGCTTGTCGCTCGCCCCGTGCACCGCTCCCCCCTGAACTCTCCCTCCAGCCAAGGCCACGGTGTAGCAGTCGGGCCAGTGGTCGCGTCCGGCACTCGCGTTGATCTTGGGCGTTCGTCCGAACTCTCCCATCTGCACCACGAGGGTCGAGTCGAGCAGACCCCGCTGCTCGAGGTCTTCAATCAGGGCCGAGACCCCCTGGTCGGCGGGAGGAATCAACTGGCGGTGTCGGGGGAAGATGGTCTGGTGACTGTCCCAATTGGCATCCTGCCCGTTGTGCATGCCGTCGAAGACCGTCACAAACCGCACTCCCGCCTCGACCAGCCGCCGGGCCAGCAGCAGGCTTTGGCCGATCAGGTGCCGGCCGTAGCGCTCGCGCACCGCGGGGCTTTCCCCGGCCATCTGAAACCCGCGGCGAATCTCGGCCGACGAAATCAACTGCAGCGCCCGGTCCTGGCAGATCTCCATCCGGGGGCCGAGCGGGGCGCGGGCATCGAGCGTTTTGAGCAGTTGGTCGCGCGCCTGCAGTTGACCGTCGCTGCGGCCTCCCGGCAGCTCGAGAGCCGGGACCCGGAAGTTGTCGTTGTTCGGATCGCCAAACACCTGGAACCGGTCGTGGGCCCCCCCCAGAATTCCCGGGGTCTGCCCGGGCAACTGCACCACGTTGTAAATCGTGTACGGCAGGGCCACATAAGGCAGAATGCCCGCCCGCTCTCCGAGTCCATAACCGACCGCTGAACCCAGCGTGGGAAAGCTGCGTGAGTCGTCGGCCAGCAGCTCGAGATCGCCGCCGATCGGCGTGCGCCCCGTGAGGGCTTCGGCCGCCGCCGCATTGTGGTTCCGCATCGGGTGATGCACGCTGCGAATGAGCGCCATCCGGTCGAGCACCTGGGCAGTCCGGGGGAGCAGTTCCCCAATCGACACCCCGGGGACAGCCGTTGGAATGGACTGCCATTCCCCCCGCACCTCGGCCGGGGCCAACGGCTTGGGGTCGTACGTTTCAAACTGGCTGGGCCCCCCGTAATGAAACACGAGGATGCAAGCCTGGATCGGCCGATGCGGCGAACGGCCCGCTTCCGCGGGCTGAGCGGCGGCGCGGTTGGGCTGGGCCTGGCTGGCGTCGGCCAGTGCCGTCAGCCAGGGAAACGCTGCGAGCGCGCTCTGGACAGGCTCCAGACCCGCCATCCCTCCCGCCGTCCCAAGACTCTTCAGAAAACTGCGCCGGACTGAACATTGAGCCGCCCTGGCCGAAATTTCGGGCGACAGGCCGAGTTCACAAATGGCAGCGTGCGACGTCGGGGTGGAGGAATGCAGCAGCATGGCGACCGGGCCGGCGTGGTTGAGGACGGGGGACGACACCCCCCAACCGGCAGTCTACGCCCGCCCGGCAAGTGCCGTCCATGCTTTCGCGGCCCAAGCATCGCAAAATTCGCGGTGGTGCACTGCGTCTCGTCCATTCCCACCGGGAGATTCCGGTCCGGGAGATTCCCCCTGCCGCCTGACTGGCCCTCTTGACCGGCAACATCGGAACATCCGCCACCGGCTGCGGGGGTGCCGTTCGGCACGCACTGCCCGACACGAACGCGGCGGATGAAGGTCGGCGAGTTCCCCCAACCCGACTACAATTTGGGAATCACCGGGTTTCCGTCGCCGGGGGATGCTTCTTCCCCGGGAAATCTGGTTTCGTCGATCTGTCATGGACAATCCCTCCCCCGACATTGGCTCGTTCGAAACCTCGCTGTCGCGGACTCGCTGGCCGCGATGGATTACCTGGCTGCTGTCGATCACGGCGGCCAGTCTGTTGGCCGCCGTGGCCTGGAAGGGGAGCCGCACGTACGACCCTCCCGCCACTCCCGAGCGGGCCTTCATCCGCCAGGCGCCGGTGTTTCAGTTGCACGACTCGTCGATGAAGCTGATGCGGCTGCAGCGGTATGTGGGGCGCTCGAAGTTTCTCGTGGCGTTTGTCGACGCCTCGCAGGGGGCCGATCAGTCGGTGGTCACGCAGGGACTGCGCGAGCGGTGGGCCGAGTTTGAACGGGCGGGCGGGGTGGTGATGGCGGTGACCGCCACGCGCCCGGTCGAGAATCGGGCGGCGATCGAGCGTCTGGGTGGGCTGCCTTTTCCGCTGCTGTCGGATTTGAATCAGATGGAGGTGCATCGGCAGTACGACGCCTGCGACGCGAAGCAGGGAACTTCTCGCGAGGCGGTCATCATCGTCGACCGGGCCGGGTTGATCCGCTTTGTGCATTACGCCCCCGACTCACTGGGAACCGCCGAGCAATGGGCCCGCGAACTGGCCCAGGTGCGCTGACGGTCCCTGGGCACCGCCACCCTTCGACGCGACTTTGCGTTTCCCTCCCGGGCCCCCCCCGCGAAGAAATGAAGATGCTGACCATGACAACTTCTCTCACAGACAACACCCAGCCGGCTGATCCTCGCCAATCCTCGGCCCGTGGCCGCTGGCTGGTCGCGGGACTGCTGTTGTTCGGGCTGACCGCCACCTCGACAATCTCGCTGTACTGGAAGCTGCGGCTTGGTCCGTATTCGCCGTACCGCCAGGCGCTGAAGACGGCGTTTCCCGAAGGGGGCCCCGTGGTGGAAGGGGGCAATCTCCCGGGGCTGCCGCATGCGCTGCGTGTCCAGTTGACCGTGGGGTTCTCGCCCGAGGCGGGGGATGATCGCGTGGAGACCATCGCCAACCAGGTGCGCGATCTGGTGGCCGGGCTCGACCGAGGGGGCGAGTATGAGACACTGCTGCTGGACCTGCGGCATCCCAAACCCCCCGGCAAGCCCGAGCGGCTCGAGGTGCGGCGGACGCTGAAGTCGCCCCCCGCGGTTCCCGGAGAATGACGGGCAATTGGCCCTGTCGGTCACCTCGGGAAGGCTGGTCGCCAGGCTGTTTCGAGACGGCAGCGCGGGCCGCCCCTGGGAGCTGGCCGGACGGTTTGTGTGCTGGGTTTCCCACCCTCGGGCGAAGGGTTGGTGAACTGCTCCACCGTTCCGGCAATCTGCGGCGACTTTTCGTGATTTGGCGGATGTGTTATCACCGACCAGCAGCGTGGCCGGTGGTTTGCGGCCGCGTCTGGAATTTACCCGCTGGAGTGTGCCTGGATGTCGTTCCCCGAAGAGTCTGCGTCCCAACCGGGGATTTCCTTCCATTGGACCGCCGAAGAGCGGCAGTATCTGCTGCCTTTGCTGCGGCATCTCGATTCCGGGTTGGCCCGACGTCTGGCTGAGATTCCGCCCCATCAGGAGATGACCCTGACGAAGCGGGAGTTTCTCGACTTCTGTGCGTTTCTGTCGGCCGAGGTGGTGCTGCAGTCGGATCCCACGACATCGCAGGCACTGTTGGCGTTGCTGGACCGGGTGCAGGGGGTGGTCGACGGCGAGACGCCCGATCCCAGCCGCACGCTGCGCGGCACTCCCTCGCGGGACGGGCTGCGGGAGGCCGAAGGGATCGACGAGCTCTTCCTCGAACTTGTGAAGATGGTGTCGGAGGACCCCGAACTGGGCCGACAGAAGTTTGGAGACCTGGTGATCCCGGAAAACGACCTGCCTGTGGTGGAGCAGATTCCGGGATTGTTGCCGGCGTTGCGGGCCAAGCTGCGGAAGAAGAACCGGATCTTCACCCTGGGCGAGGTGGTCAACCTGATCGTGGCGATTCAGTCGGCACGGGAGCTACCCGAATTCGCCAAGTCCGAGCGGCTGGACGCGATGTCTGAGTTTCTGGACTTCCAGATCCAGCCCCTGCTGATGGACCTGATGAGCGAACTCGAGCGGGAGGCGCGGCGGGAGGCGCGGGCCCGGCTGCCGAAGCCCCGCCCCACCAAGCAGCTGTACCAGTTCAAGATCACGCTCTTGGACACCGACCCGGTGGTCTGGCGGCGGATTCTGGTGAAGGATGGAACGCTCGATGATCTGCATCGGCATATCCAGCGGGCGATGGGCTGGGACGAGCTGCACCCGCACGAGTTCGTGATCCGGAAAAAGCACTATGCCAATCCCGACATCCTGGAAGAGCAGTTCGACGAAGACAAGTGCGAAGATTCGACGCGGACGCTGATGAGTGCGGTGCTGCCCGCGACGAACCGCAAGTTCAGCTTCCAGTACGAGTACGACTTTGGCGACTGCTGGCTGCACGAGATCGAGTTTGAAGGGCGGCGACCGATCGATCCGGATGTGAAGTACCCCAAGTGCATCGATGGCGAGCGCGCGTGTCCTCCGGAGGATTGCGGAGGTCCCCGCGGCTATCAGGCCTTGCTGGACGATTATGAGGAAGTCACCGCGGACCTGGCCGGGGTCGGACTCGAAGAGCTGGGAGGCGATTTCGATCCCTTCTTGTTCAGCCCCCCCGCCGCCACGAAGGCGATGCAGAAACGACACCGGCGCTCGTCGTGAGGGCTGGCAATCGGCAGCCGACACCACGCCCTCCCGTGGTGACAGACCTCCAGATCTGTCGCCGACACATCAGATCGACCCGCCGGCCTCAAGGCCGAGACCGCCAAGCGCGGGCAATGCTGGATTCAGCGAATCGCTCTCGGCCGGCGAGTCTTCGGCAAGACATCGGGCGATCGACCTCCTGCGGCGATAGGAAGCTTTGAGCCGGGCGAGCGACCTCTCCGAGATCTCCAATCGGACCCGGCTGCGCCGCCAGTGCATGCCGATGATCGAAACCCGCCTGGCTCAGGCAGCTTGGCGTGAAATCGCCCAGTTCCAATGAGGTGAACCAGCGCGGCCGCCACTTATGACGGTGGAACCGGAATGAATTTGCCGGGCGAGTCGAGCCCAACGGAAAGGGCTGCCAAGACAAGAGTGGCCCGCTGTTTTTCCCGGAATCGAGTGTGCCCATAATTGGATTGACTGACCACATCACCGGTCACTCCATTACGGTTCCGCACAGGTTTTTACAAGACGATGTTTGGAAACACCTTGCGGTGGATTTCCGCGGCAGCGAAACCAAGGGTGGCGCCTCTCTGCCCTCACCCCCCGCGCTATTTGACATGCGAATTCCTGCTGGTCCGATCATTTTCGCTTTTGAAGAAGACTCCCGATAGAGTTCGAATCAAAGCTTCACACGTCAGGTTGGTCTTGCTCAGGAGCAGGAGTTATGTGTCGAGGTTCATGGATGGCTGTTTTTTGTGCTGTTCGCATTGACTGTTGGATCCGGCAGTTTGGGATCTGGTGCAGCACAGGCAGGCGTCGTGGAAGTGGATTCGATCAACGCGGCGGACTCCGTTCAGTTCCAACTGGACGGCATCTGATGTGGGCTGGTACTACACGCCGTCGGTTTCCTATGACCTCTGCAGCGTCCAGACCCGATTTGGATTTGGAGCAGGATTGGGTGCGGTGACCTTCCCGCTGTATGACGAAGCCCCATCGACCGGGGGGACACACTGCTTCGTCAGGCTGTCTTCGTTCCGCTGGAAGATGACTTTGCGGGATCCACCTTTGCTCCAATCAGTCTCGTTGCAGGCACCCCCTATTTTGTTGGTTTTCGGGATGTGACCGGTCTGGGAGTGAATTACACCAATGACCTCGGCGCTACCAGCCTGGGGCAGTTGTATTTTGGAAACAATCCCGACGGCATGTACGACCAATCGGCCACCGGGATAAGCGCTCAGCCAATTTTGAAGTTTCTGGGGCCCCAGGGAACAATCCCCGAACCAGGCACACTGGGACTCGGAGTTCTTGGAGGGGCACTTGGGGGATTGCTCCGCTGGAATCGCCGTCGATCGGCAATCTGATTCGGCCTTGAGTGGCGGCTCCAGGCCATGGTGACGAGGGCGCGGCTCCTACCCCGATCCCGTGGCCGAGACGGCCCCCTTCCACACTTCATTCTGTTGTCTGGCAGTCTGTCGAGAATCTTCTGCCGGTGGCGTCGGAAAGTCGAGATCGACTTCGCGGCGTCCGGCGAGGATTGGTCACGGAGGAAGCAAGGTCTCAGGCGGACCCGCGCGCATGCTGG
>CAIOTJ010000553.1 GCA_903861195.1 uncultured Planctomycetaceae bacterium
CAAGTTGCCGGGCTTCGTACGGAATCTGGGGTATTGGCTGCGGGACAACAACTACCGCAACTCGTGGCGGAATCTCAAGCGGCGGTGGGGTGGGTTGCGGACGCGACTTCGCTCCGGACGCTCGCGAGAGCCGCGAGAGCCGGGAGATCGCCCCCTGAGACAACGCTTTCTGGAAATGATCGGGCGCCATCACACCCGCCCCGTCCAAGTCCCCATCACCCTGTTGCGTGCCCGGTGTGAGTCTCCCTGGTCGTACCGGGGCGACTGTCTCGGATGGACCCGCGTGGGTTGCCGGGCCGAGATCGTGCAGTTCGCCGGGGTCGATCACTTCGACATCGTGGCGGTGAACCATCTGCCCCGGCTGGCGGAGGCGATTATTCCCCGGTTGGCGCTGGAGGACTTGCCCACAGGGTAAACCATTGCCTTCGCGACATTTCGCAGTCGGGCAAGTGACTCTGCGGGGGTTTCTCGCGCGGTTGTCAGCTTGCCCCGGCGAAGTGCCCAGTCCATACGAACCAGCCCCCTGCTCGTTCCTCTCAGTGGAATCTCAGGGAGAGAGTGCTTCACTGAAAATTGAGTTGAGGGGAGCCGAATGGACTCTTCGGAAGTCGGTCGCCGGAGTTGCGGCAACATCTCGAAGCCGCGCCGCGGGGCGTTGGCGACTGCCAGTCCACCTGACGAATCAGCGACTGTTTCGCCTCCGTCGCCGTTCCGACATCGTGTCAGGTCTGGGACTAGGCGGCGAAGCGCGTTTGTTCCCGCACCGGCCAACCCATTTCCTCGATCAGCGCCTGGGCGGCCCGTTGGGTGGCCCCGGGGGAAGCGAGAGTGGCCGCCAGGGAGGCGATTTCGGACTGCTGTCGGGCCCGCGCGGCGCTGTCCGACAGCCAGCCAGCCAGGTCGGCCGTCATCTGGTCGATCACCTGGGGATCGATCGTCCGCAGCACGTATTCGGGGAAGATCTTGCGCTTCGCGATGAGGTTGGGAAGCGAGATGAACGGACAGCGGATCAACATCCGCCCCAGAATCCAATTCACCCAACCGACCCGATAGAGAACCACGGCCGGCACCTGCCGGGTCAACACCTCGAGACTGACCGAGCCCGAGACCATGAGGCAAACCTGCCCCAACTGCAGGATCTCGGCCACTTTTCCCACATGAAATTCCAGCGGCAGATTCGTGCCGCGCTCCGCGAGAATTCCCTCGCACAACTCCCGCTGCCGGTCTTTATAACTGGCGATCAAGAATCGCGCGTCGGGGAATTGCCGGTGCAGACGTTCCATGACTTCCAGTTGCACCGGGAAGTTCGCCCGCACCTCCTGGGTGCGCGAGCCGGGCAAAATGGCGATCACCGGCCGTCCCGCCCCCACGGCCCGCTGCTGGGTCAGAAAGTCTTCGTCGAGTTTCCGCTGGGCGACTTCGTCGAAGAACGGATGGCCAATCAGCCGGGCTTTCACCTGTTGTGCCGTGTACCACTCCTGCTCGAATTCGAGGGGGCAGAGGGCCAACTGCACCAGCCGTCGCATCTTGTGGATCCGCCATCCCCCCCAGGCCCAGATTTGGGGAGGCATCATGTAGATGACCGGGATGCCCCGGCGGCGGGCCGCCCGGGCCACCCACCAGTTGAACCCGGGAAAGTCCACCAGCAGCACCGCGTCGGGCCGGTCTTCGTCCAGCCAGCGCCCCACCTGCCGCAGCACCCCGAGAAACCGGCCCAGCATCGGCAGGACGGCGAAGAATCCCATCACCGCCAGGTCGGTCAGGCGGAAGTGCACCCGGCAGCCCGCCTGTTCCATCTGCGGACCCCCCAGCCCACTGCTGCGGAATCCGGGAACGCGGCGTTGCAGTTCGCTCACCAGCTTCGCGGCGTGCAGATCGCCACTCGGCTCACCCACCGACAAAAACAGGTGCATCAGGCCATCCTTTGCGAGACAGATCCGGACGATCCATTCTTCCGGAGGGGGGCGAAGGCTACGGGAAACCGCAGCCGCGCGTCAAGATGGGGAATTCACGCAGTTTCGAGCCCATCCAGAATCCCGGTTGGGTGCCAACACCCTCAGGCCGATCGCGTCTATTGGGGGCTGGCCGGTGAGGAGTTCGTCGCTCCCTCCGCCGGTTCTTCAATGACCAGGCGGCGGTTGGCTTCCAGAGGGCCGGTCACGGTCTGCCGCGCACCCGAAGGCCAGACGATCTCAATCCGGTCGACCTGGGTATCGGCCGCCAGGCCAAAGTACAGCGGGGCGGAGCTTTGGGTGAGGTAACCCGACTGGCCATCGTGCACCTGGTGTTGCGTCCGGCCCCCGGTGGAGACCGAGACCTTCGCCCCCAGGCCATCGCGGTTC
>CAIOTJ010000554.1 GCA_903861195.1 uncultured Planctomycetaceae bacterium
CGGCAACGCCCGTGTCGAGATTGCTGATGGTGGAAGCCTCAGTTGGAATCCCACCACGAATGCCCTCACTGTCTCCTGCTGGTTCAAGCTGGCCATCCCCACCGGCACGAACCTCACGGAGAACATGACCATTCTCGTCAACCGGCGCACCGGCGATGAAGGTTCCTCCCACGCCTACCAAGTCCGCTTCAACATCTACACGGGCAACATCGAGTTCACCACGCGGGGAACGTCCGGTGCCTACACGAACACGCTCATCGAGCGCCCCTATCTGGAGCGCTGGTATCACGTGGCCGTTGTTCGGTCCGCAGACGCTTTCACCGGCTATCTGGACGGACGTCCGGTCTTCACCTCAACGCCAAGCATCGGCAGTTCAACTTCCAATGACGGCGCTTCCATCGGCGGCTGGGGCAATGGGAAATACCTCTACGGCGAAGTCCAGGAGTTCGCCGTTCACGACAGCGCTCTCAGCCAGGAGTTCATCGTGCAGAACATGTTCGCCAATCAGCCGGTGATTGCCGAGCTGAAGGGCTACTACAAACTGGGATACTCCACGAACGCCGCAGACAACCTGCGGAACTTCGCCCCAGCGGGTCCTGGTCCTGGCGGGGTTGTCGGTTCTGGCAAGGTCGAGTTCGAGGAGAGCAATCAGGGAGGTGAACAGTCTGCCTTCGATTCGCGGCGTAACGGTGGACGTGACTCCTTGGCACCGCTGTCAGGGGCGTTTTCGTGGGAGCAGACCGCGTTTGCTCGCCCCACGCCGGGCATCGCGTTCGACTTTCGCTTTGGCTACAGCAGTGCGAACGCCTTCGGCGGCTTCAAGCTCGGCGGCACCGACCCCTACGCTTCCGGGCCGCTCGGCGCTGGCTGGCGTCACACCTTCGAAACGCGGGTGCTTCCAGCACGGACCTTCTCCCCGCTCTCCGATACGGATACGGTCGGCTTGATGATGTGGAACGGCGCGATTGAGACCTGGGACTTCGATTACGACACCGGCAACTACCGAACGCGCAGCAAGGAATACAAAGGCGAGCTGACGTTCCCCACTCTCCAAACGTGCCAGTGGACCACGCCAGAGCGCATTATTTACACGTTCAAGGCTCCCGACCGGGGCAACAACCTCGTCATGCGCGGCCGGCTCATTTCCATCCGCGACTTCAACACGAACACGGTCGAACTGCGCTGGAACGAAAATATCGGCGTCATCACGCAAATCGTGGACACGGCCCGGGGCGTTTACGACTTCAGCTACAACGCGCAGCAGCTTCTCTCAACTGTGGCTTTCACCAACGGCCCATCGGCATGGCTCATAAATTTCGGCTTCGACACGACCAACCGGCTTGCTTCGCAGAGCTTCGCAAACACCTCTGGACTCTACACCAACGTCAACACGCAGTGGCAGTTTGGCTACAACACCAACGGCCTGCTGGAACGCATCATTGACCCCCGTCTCCTCACGAACAGCACGGTTCAATACGACCAGTATGGTCGGAAGACGAACC
>CAIOTJ010000555.1 GCA_903861195.1 uncultured Planctomycetaceae bacterium
CCGCAGGTCATTCTGACCCCGCACATCGCCGGGGCGTCACCGGCCATTCCCCGCCGGCATCTCGCCACCCTGCTGGACAACATCCGCCGGTTTGTGCGGGGGGAACCACCCACGACGCTGGTCGACAAACAGGCGTGGTATTAGCGGCGACAGGGACCGAGCAAATTCACGGCGGTGGTTGCCCTGTCTCTACCGGCGGGTCTGGAACTCGCGTGAATTGAGCAGCGACCAGCAGAGATCTTCCAGGGCGCCCCGGCGGTTGGAACCCGCTTCGAGATGCCGGGTGAACCCCGCCTGCTCTTCCGGCGTGGGGCCACGTTGCAGACAGGTCCAGAAGAGTTCATCGACGATGAACGATGCGGAATGTCCCTCCCGGAGCCAAGTTCCCAGGCGGTTCTCGGGCGTTTCGACCAGACCCGACACCACCTCGCCCGTCACCAGTTGCAGCGTCTGCGAGAGAGTCGGTTCATTCGAGCGTTCGCACTCGCACGACTGCAGCCGGGGGGGCTTGCCAAAAACCTTCAGGAACTGGTCGTGCGGCGTTTGACCGCGGTCACGCTCGCGCACGCCGCGCACTCCTGGCAGTTCCCCCGCCCGATATCCGGGGGGATAACCAGCGAAAGACAATGGCGCCGCGGTCACCGAGGCCAGGGCGTCGAGCAGCACTTCAGCCGCCAGGCGCTGCGGATGGGCCCGCGAAAACGCCGTCTCGTCGCTGGCATTGCTGGCGTTCGTCCGGGCCGAGAGCTGGTAGGTGCGCGACTGGCAGATCAGGCGAACCAGCGGCTTGAGCCGGCAACCGTGCGCGACGAATTCCTGGGCGAGACCGCGCAGCAGCGCGGGATGCGACGGCGGATTGGTCCCCCGGAAGTCGTCGATGGGATCCACCAGGCCCCGCCCCAGCAGATGGAACCAGATGCGGTTCACCTGGGCTTCGATGAAGCGGTCGTTGCCCGGGTTGCCCAACCACTCCGCGGCAGCGTCGAGCCGGTCGGCACCGGGGACAATTTCGGGGCCACCCAAGAGCCGGGGGGCGGCGGGCTTCCCCGAACGGGGATCGGTCACCTCTCCCTTGGCCGTGTGCAGCACGAGCTGCTCGCCATCGAACTCGTGCGAGTCATTGCTGTCGGTCCGGCGGTTTTCGAGAATGCGGTAATCGACGCGGGCGAAGACTGCCGCCCAGCGGTAGTAATCGTCCTGGGTCCAGCTGTCGAAGGGATGGCTGTGGCATTTCGCGCATTGCAGCCGCACCCCCAAAAAGAGCTGGGCCGTCGTCTCGGCCCGTTCGATGGGATCGCGCAGGGCCCGCAGGTAGTTGGTCGCGGGCTGGGTATAGGTGCTGCCCCGTGCGGCCAGCAGGTCGCGGGCCAGTTGGTCAATTGGCTTGTCGGTCTCAATCCCTCGCCGCAACCACGCATGAAAGTTCTGCACCCCCTTGCGGTCGAGCGTTCTTTCTTCGTTCCGCAGCAGATCGCCCCACTTCTGCGCCCAGAACTCGGCGAACTCGGGACGTTCCAGCCAGCGGTCAATCCACAGCTCCCGTTTGGTGGGGGAAGAATCGGCGACAAAGGCGCGGGCCTCGGCCGCAGTGGGCAAGACCCCCAGCAGGTCGAGGGACAGCCGACGAATGAACTCGCCATCGGTCGTCAGCGGCGCGGGCTCGATGCGCAGTTCCCGCAGGCGTCCGAAAATCTCCCGGTCGACCAGGTTGTCAGGCGGGGGAAGGGTCTTGGTCACCTCGGGTCGGTTGGGAATGAAGGCGAGCCGCGAGGGGGCCTGCACCGTCAGAAACCGGGCGACCACGGTGGTCTCCCCCGAGCGGAGCGCTCGGACCTCGCCGGGCGGACTGATGACGACGATTGGCTGTGCGGGCTCGAAGACCGTGAACCGGGTGACGTCGCGGGTGGTGCCATCCGGGAATGTGGCGACCGCCCGCAGAGTGACCGCCGTCTCGGGCTCGACCAGCACGCGCGACTCGGGTTCGACGCACAGGGAGACCGGCTGGGGGACTGTGCCCGCATCATCATGGGCCCCGTGGGCGATCCAGTCTCGCAGCACCTGTGCCTCGGGATCGTCCGCCCGAAACCGCCGGCCCCCTTCATGCGGCGTCTCCAGCAGCGCCTTGCGCAGAATCAGACTGTCATCGGGAGCCAGCAGGTTGATGCGGCGGGCCTGTTGCTCGCGCGTCAACACGTGCAGATCCCACGCCGGGTCTTCGCCCCGCAGCGACAGCTTGAACCCTCCCTTGCCATTCTTGTTCCCGTGGCAGACTCCCAGGTTGCAACCGGCTTTGGACAGCACCGGCATCACTTCGAGTTGAAACGAGGGACCGGGCCAGGCTGGCTTCGACGAGGCTGCGGGTACCGCGGCTGGAGAAGAGGTAGCCGGGGTGGTGGAGACGGGTTTGGAAATGACCGGGGGATCGGCAGCCAGTGTGCCCGAGGCCAAACCGACCGACCACAGCACGGCGGCCCCGATCAGCCAAGACTGCCCAATCCACGTGGCCACATGCCGCTGGGGGCCGCGAAAGATCAGCCCAGAGAAACGAGAACGTGGGTGCGACATGGCAGGCGGGGTCGAAAACCGGGCACCGGGGAGGGGCAGAGCGCCAGCCCAGCGCTCGATCAACATCATACTCGTGCGGTCGATCGCGCGACAGCACGGCACAGCCGAGTGGAGCCGAACCGTGTGCCCCCTGCCTGGTGTCGAACCCCGATCGGTCACCCCAGTGAATCACCGCGAGCGATTTGTGGCGGGGGTGTGCCGCCAGGTGGCACGGGGCATCACGCCGCCTCTTCGGTGATCATCCACTCGGGGACGATCTGGCGGTCGGCGGGAGGGGTGACCGCCTGGCGCCCCAGGGGGGTCAATTGGTATTCGACCCCTTCCGACCGGCCGGCGAGCTCAAACCGCAGGAGCCCATGAGCGATCAACCGGCCGTGAATGGCCGAGAGTTGATCGCCTGGGACTTCAGCCACAGCCGCCAGCCGGGGAACCCAGCCCTTCTCAACCCGCTGCTGCGCCTGCCAATAGGCCTGCAGCAACGGGTTCCACTCGGGGTGGGCGTCAAAGGCGTCGAGATCGGGGTGGTTCATGCGGGGAGATATCGGCCCAGGGGCCCGGGCACTCCGCCCACCATCACCCTACCACGCACCACCGGACCAAATCCGCGTTGAAACGGCGGGTCGTTGCAATTCTGACTCAAGTGGGGCGAGCTACCTGCCGACGCAGCGATGCCCAGCCGCAGGCGCTCTCACGCCGCCCCGGCCAGTCAACTCGGTCATCCCCCCGCCACCTACTTGATCGACAGCAGGTACGCGATGAGGTCGGCGACCGCCTGGCGGTCGAGGTTCTTTTCGAGTCCCTCGGGCATGATCGACAGGCCCGAGCTGCGCAGGGTTTCGATGTCGTCCCGCAGCACGGTGTCTTGCTGGTTCTCTTGCCGGCGGAGCGTCACGCTGTTGGCCGTCTCGGCGGCAATCAGCCCCGTCACCGATTTCCCCGCTTTGTTCTGCAGAATGTAATTCACATACTGCGGATTCACCTCGCGGTTCGGATCCATCAGGTTCACCAGAATCGCCTCGGCCCCCCGGTTCTGAATGGCCGCCAGGTTCGGGCCAATCTCGTGCCCCTGCCCTTCGAGCTTGTGACAGACCGAGCAGACCTTCTGGAAGTGCTTGCGTCCCTCGTCGGCCCGCCCCGCCAGCTGCAGAGCGGGGGCGTAGTCGGCCAGCACGTCGGCCCGCTTGCTGACCGCCACCTTCGACTTGAGATCCCCCACCAGCTTCTGCACCCGGGCGTCGGCATGGTTTTCGAGCAGCCGGAACCGCCCCGGCTCGACGTCGGACGCAGGGATCTCCTCTTTCTGAATTGCCCGCAAAAACGGCACCAGCCACTCGGCCTGAGAAAAAATGGTCTCGAGCGCCACGGGACGCAGTTTGGGGCCAAAACTCGGCCATGCGTCGACCAACATGGTGCCAATCTCGGGATTACGGAACCGGCCGAGCGTGGCGACCGCGGCCAACTGCACCGTCTGCGGCTGCCGGCTGTCGACCAGCTGCGCCAGAATCGGGCCGCTGGCGGTGTAGTCTCCCAACCCCAGAGTGCGAGTCGCGTCGGCACGTTCCTGCTCGGGACGCTGCGCATCAACCGCGACCGTCTGGGCATTCTGCAACAGTTCTCTGAGCAGCTCCTTCGCCTTGCCCGCGTCGGCTGTGATCTTGTCGCGCAGCGGACTGTTCGCCTTCACCAACGCCTCGCTGAGCGTCGCAACCAGTTTGCCCGCCAGGTCCTTCGACTCGGCTGGCAGTTTGTCGAGGGCGGTCAACACCGCCGAGACATCTCCCGGCCGGGCCTGGGTACCAATCAACTGCGTCAACTCGGTCAACACCGGGCCCGCCGCGGGCTGCTGGAGGAACCCCTCCTGCGCCACCAGCCGGGTCAGCACATCCCCCGCCCCTTCCGACAGCGACGACAGGCAGGCCAGCCGGACCCAACGGTCGGCTCCATCACGGGCCAAGACCCGGACCAGACCGTCGAGCCGCGAGTCCCCCGCGAATTCTCCCAGGGTGAACGCCAACTGGTAGCGGACCAGCGGGTCTTCATCCGTCGCCAGGGCCGCCACCTTTTGCCGCAGTTCGACCGAGTCGGCCAGCAGCGGTTCCGCGAGGCGAATGGCATTGCGGCGAACACCCGGATGGGCATCGGCGAGGGCCGGCAGCAGATGCCTACTCTCGAGCAGCCCCAGCCCCGCCAGCGTGCAGAGGGCGTGTAGCCGTCCTTCGGCCAGGGGCGCGCTCTTGGCGAGTTCGCCAACCGCCGGGGCGACGGTGCGGTCGGCCCGTTCCCACAGCAGCCGTTGGGCGGTCACCCGGTGCCATGCATTGCGGTGGGCCAGGTAGGGAATCAACTCGGCCGTCTTGAGCTCGGCCAGGCGCGCAATCGCGGGCGACTGGTAACCCTGGGGACGGACGCGATACAGCCGGCCCCGATCGCGGCCGCTGGTGAGATCAAGGTGCTTCTTGATCATGGGAGGCAGGCTGGCGGGATGCTCGATCGTTTCCCGGCAGACGTCGATCACATGCAGACAGCCGTCCGGAGCATTCACAAACTGGGCGGGGCGGAACCAGGTGTCGGTCGAGGCCAGGAACTCGACCTTGTCATCCACACGCTCGGCCACCAGCCCCATTCCCTGAGGCTTGAGGACCTTGCGGTGGACGATGTTGCTGCCCACATCGCCAATGAAGGCCTGCCCGCGGTACTCGGCTGGCCAGGCATCTCCCCGGTAGACTGTGGCACCGGTGGCTCCGGTGAAGTACCCGGCGGCACGCCCCCCTCCCTCGACGGGACCGGGAACTTTTCCCGTGACCCGCAGCCGGGTGCGGACGATGCGCCACGGTTCAACCGGGCTGATGCGGAACACCTCAGCCTGGGGCCCATCAGCCGCGATGCTGACGCGGGGCCCGGGGGCCGAGAGCGAGCGATTACGGGCCAGGTAGCGGTCTTCGTACATCACCAGTTGGAGATGGTCGCTGTTCGAGCAGACGAATTTCCGTCCGAAATCGTCAAAGCACATGCCATGCTGGGCCCCGCCGCTCTCGGGGCGAATGTCGAGCTTGCGCGGGTCGAACGAAAAGTCGCGTCCATTCAGGCTGACGGGAGGGGCGGAGTCGTCGCCGGGGCGTTTCACCTGGGCTCCTGAACTCGAGACCGCCCCGTGGATGCGGTTATCGAGACCCCAGTGGAAGCTGTTGAACAAGCCCTGCACGTTGCTGCGGCCAAAACCGGTGAAGACGACGTCGCGCTGATCGGCCTGCCCGTCGCCCGTGGTGTCTTTGAGGTAGAAGATATCGGGAGCGGCCCCCACGAAGACCCCGCCGTCATAGCAGGCGATGGCGGTGGGCCACGACAGCTTGTCGGCGAAGAGGGTGCTCTTGTCGAAGACGCCGTCGCCGTTGAGATCCTCCAACAACCGGACCGAGCCGAGGAACTCTTTGTCTTGCTCCGAGTAGTCGATCATCTCGACCACGTAGGCCCGGCCGACCCCGTCATACGCCACGGCCACCGGCGAGCGCAGCAGCGGTTCGGCCGCCACCTGTTCGACCGTGAAGCCCGGCAGGGTACGGAAGGTCTTCAGGGCGTCGGTGGGCGAGGTGGGGGGAATGCGGGGCAATTCCTGGCTGTAGTCTTCTTCCTCGGCGGCCGCGGCCGAAGCCCCCACGGTGGCCCCCCACCGGGACCACCCGGCGGGAGACAGATCCCAGCCCCGGCCCAGCAACACCAGGCCCACCAGCAGTGACAACGGGAACAACACCGGGCGGCAACGCGACAGCAGCATGGCTTGGACGCTCGCGGAGGGAAGCTCAATTCGGAGACAAAAGCCAATCCCGGCCGGTACGCGTGTCCCCCGCTCCCATCCAGCGGGCCCTCACGTCGAGAGACCGCCGACGGCCGGAAGGACCCGGTCCGTAGATCAACAGACTTCAATATGACAGTTTCCCCCGACGGCCGTCAAACCTCGTCAAACAAGGCCAGGCTGGCGGTGAACCCATGAATGAAATTGCGTTTGCCGACGGGCCCCAGTTCTCCCCGGGCGAAGAAACCGGCCAGGGGGAGTGGTCCGCAGATTTCCTGCACCAGGGCGGCATCGTGGTTCGGTTGCGAAAACAGCCGCGAGCCCCGGCCGTTGCAGCTGAACAGCAGCGCACCCCCACCAGGAGAACGATCGGCCTGCAGGCGGGTCAGCAGTTCCAGCAGGTCCTGGTGAGCCGTCTGGGAATCACGCACATGGAACTGCACCGTCTGCCCGGGCCGCACCACGTTGCCAATCGCCAGGGCCCCCGATTCCCGTTCGGCCGAGATGACGTTGGTAATCAGAAAGTCTCCGCGGCCAAACTGATCGCGATACTCGGTCATCGCGATTCCCAGGTGCAGTCCATTCCGCAGCAGTGTCCGCTCTTGTTCCGAAAGCCCCGCGTAGGTCTGCTCGAGCCGGGTCAGGGCGGGACGTCCCCCCAGTTCAAGAATCTGGTTTCCCTCGGCTTTGGTAACGACCATGGTTTCGCCGATGGGCCGGCACCCCTGCGAAACGACCGCCCGCACCCGCGGCCCCCCCCGCAGGACCACTCCCACCGCTCCCCGGGGAACGGCACTCGCGTTGAGACCCAGCTTGGGATCGCGGGGATTCTGCCAGTAACTGGCCATACCTCCCAGCACCGGCACCCCGGGATAGTCCTGCTCCAGCCGCTCGAGCAGCTCTTGAATGGGGCACGAGACCGGATCGGCCAACAACAAAATGGCCCGCAATTCGGACTGGTCTTCCGGGGCTTCGGGCAGACCGTCGCAGACGAATCCGTCCGGAGTGTTCTGGAACACCACATGGAACGGCTGCAGCCGGCTGCCTGGCAGGGTGGCCCCCCAAACCGCCAAGGCCGGCTCTTCTTCCACCTCGCGGGCCCCGCCGGCGATCGACTCGGCGGTGCAGGTCAACAGCACGGCATTCGGAAAGGTGGCGGCCAACTGGGCCTGGATGGCCGGCAGTTGTTCGGCATGGGCGCCCCCCACGAACAGCAGGGCCAAATCGGGAGTCTGTCCCTCCAGCTGGCGGATCAGATCGGAAGTCAGCTCATTCAGGGCGACCGCCACGTTGGATTGCAGCGAGAGACTGGCGGCATAAGCCATGCGGAACACCAGGGAAGTGAGAACAGGACGCGAGAGACCCGGAATGGCCTGCGCCCGAAAGACTGTCCGCCAGGCCAACCCGGGTGGGAACTCGAGAAAAAAGTCACCGGGCCGAGGGGTTGGCGGCAGTCATCGAAACAGCCACGGATGTCGGGAGGACGGGGACTGAAAGTTGAAGAGCACGTCTCGGTCCCTACCCCAAATTCCCAGCCTGACAGGCTGCCGACGGCTGGAGATCGAGGTTAGAACTCCGGAATCGAACACGCAAGCATGAGGGGCCCAGGGGCGGAACGGACCGGTATCTGATCTCGCGACAGCTGCCCGGATCGACTATCTTTCCGGCACTTGCTGCCAGGTCGCGATCCACGAGAGACCGGGTCCCTGTCCGATCTGATTCGTGTGGACTCTGGTGAGCGCGCCGACGAGACCGCCCGACGTTTGGCTTGTTGTTGCAGGATGTTGGTCTGGAATGAACTTCGATTCGAACTTCGTGATCACGATGGCCGTGCTGGTCTTCGTGCTGCTGGGGCTCCTCCAAGACTATATCGCCGCCGAGGTGGTGATGTTCACCGCCCTGGTGATGCTGGTGGGGACGGGGGTGTTGCCCTTCAAGACGGCGGTCGAGGGGTTTGCCGACAAGAGCTGTCTGGCGATCGGTGCGCTGTATGTCGTCGGGCTGGGATTGCGGTCAACCGGGGCGCTGGAATCGATCAGTGCGGTGATGTTCGGCAAGCCGGGACCACAGACTCCCCGCATCCGCCTGCTGTTTCCCGTAGCCGCCCTGTCGGCCTTCATGAACAACACCCCCCTGGTGGCGTTCTTTTTGCCGATCTTCGTGAACATCTCCCGACGGATGAAGATCTCGCCATCGCAACTGCTCATTCCCCTCTCGTACGCCACGATTATGGGGGGGGTCTGTTCCAAAATCGGCACCAGCACCAATATTGTCGTCGCCGGGGCGATGGAACGGGCCGGGGATGTGCTGAGCGAGGGCCCCTCGATGGGTTTTTTCGAGGTTTCCTGGGTGGGATTGCCCATCGCCTTCGTCGGACTGCTGTTCCTGGTGACGATCGGCCGTCGGCTGTTGCCCAACCGCCAGGACCTGCTGCAATACGCCGAGACCCACCCCCGTGAATACACCCTCGAAATACTGGTCACCCCCACCTGCCCGCTGATTGGCCAGACGGTGCGGGCGGGGGGACTGCGCGATGTGGCGGGACTCTACCTGCACCGCATTGAGCGAAACTCGGATGTGATCTCGGCGGTGGGGCCCGACGAAGTGCTGCGTGCGGGCGATCTGCTTTGTTTCTCGGGGATGGCCTCGCATATTGTCGACCTGCAGAAGATTCGGGGACTGGTTCCCATCGATCACCGCGATCGGACTTCCGGGGGGGCGGCCACTCGACTGTCGGCGACAGCGGCCGCTACGGCTGGTTCGCTCGATTCGTTCGAAGGGGTCGACACTCCGGCCTCAGCTCCTCCCAAGCCCATGCCGCGCCGGGGCCGGCAGTTGTGCGAGGTGGTCATCTCGTCGACCTCCCCCCTGCTGGGGCAGAGCATCCGTGATTCCGACTTCCGCCGGCGGTACAAGTCGGCGGTCATTGCCGTGCATCGCTCGGGCCAGAAACTCGACCAGAAAATCGGCACGATTGTGCTGCTGACGGGAGACACCCTGCTGGTGGATGCCGACGAAGACTTCGTGCACCGGTGGCGGCATTCGCCCGACTTTGTGCTGGTCTCGGGGCTGGAAGACACCGCGCCGGTGCGTCACGACCGGGCGTGGATCGCTCTGTTGATCTTCCTGGCGGTCTTGCTGGGGATGTCGTTCGGTCCCGACAGCAAAGAGAACGTTTACTGGAACCAGTCGCTGGTGGCGATGTGCGGCGCGGTGGCCATGCTGTGGACCCGCTGCGTGCGCGGGAACGACGCGATCCGGGCGATTGACATGGGGGTCATCGTGCTGGTGGCCGCCTCGCTGGGAATTGGCCAGGCCCTGGAGGTAAGCGGGGCGGCCAGCTGGCTCGCCACCAAGCTGCTGGCGGTCTCTTCGCCATTTGGCCCCGTGGCGGTGCTGGCGACCGTGTACCTGCTGACTATGGTCTTGTCGGAACTGCTCAGCAACAGTGCGACCGCCGCGTTGATGTGCACGCTCGCCAAGTCGATCGCCCTGCAGCAGGGACTCGACGCCCGCCCGCTGATGATCGCCATCGCAATCTCCGCCTCCTGTGCCTTCGCGACGCCGATTGGCTACCAGACCAACCTCATGGTGATGAACCCCGGCGGCTACCGCTTCCGCGACTACCTCAAAGTCGGCCTGCCGCTCGACCTGATCTGTTTCATCGTGGCGATGATTGTCATCCCGCTGGTCTGGACGCTGGAAATGAAGCGGTAGCGGCTCCGTGGTGACAAACTTCCAGTTTGTCAGCCCAGTCATTGACCCGGCGGCCACGGGTAAGACCCTGCCATCGACCCGGTTTTTGACGTGACAGGCTGAAAGCCTATCCCACGGCTCCGTGGTGACAAACTTCCAGTTTGTCAGCCCAGTCATCGACCCGGCGACAATGGGCGAGACCCCGCCATCAACCCGGTTTTTGACGTGACAGGCTAAAAGCCTATCCCACGGCTCCGTGGTGACAAACTTCCAGTTTGTCAGCCCCAGTGATTGACCCGGCGGCCACGGGTAAGACCCCGCCATCA
>CAIOTJ010000556.1 GCA_903861195.1 uncultured Planctomycetaceae bacterium
CACCGCCGCGGCTTCATGTCGCCCGGCTTACTTTTCGACGGTGACCCAGACCGGTTCGCCGGCGAAGGTCAGTTTCATCACGAAGTTGATCGAGACGTGCGCCATCACGGGAATCAACTGCCGTTCGACCGCCGGGGCGTCGGCCGCCGCCTTGAGCGTCACCACCCCCTTGGTCTCCGTCCCCGTCAGCAGCGTCTTGCTGTTGCCTCCATCCAGCGTGACTCCTTTCGGCAGGCTGTTGCCGAACGGGCTCTCCAGATGCTGATACAGCACATCCAGCGTGACGTTTCCGGTGAAGCCCGGGGCCCGTTCGATGGTCACCTCGATTTTTTGCGATTCCCCCGGCTTGAGCTTGATTTCGGTCTGGCTCAGTTGGACCGACCGTACATCCATCGGCTCGGCCACCGAGACGGTGTGCAGATCAACCGGATAGTTCCCGCGCCCCCCGCCGGGCGAATAGTACTCCTGCAGCGGCTCTCCCACCGCGGTCAACTGCAGCGGCGCGCCACTGGGCAGGGGGTGCGTGGCGGTCCCCACCACCTGGATGTTCCGGGCGTCGACGGGAGCATCGGCCGCGGCATGCAGAATCACCACGCCGTCGGGATGGCCCGCCAGAATTCGTCCGCAGGTCGCGGTCACCCCGGCCGGCAGTCCTGCGACCCCCAGGGTGATGTCTCCCGCGAAACCGTTCTTCCGCAGACCGCGTACGTAGAACACCGACCCCACGCCGGGGGCCAGCAGGGTTTTGTCGGTGTCGACTTCCAGCAGAAAGTGGGGCTCGGCCCGGGTGATCTCGACGGCGTAGGTCAGTTGGGGTCCGCCACGCAGGTGCAGGTCGCGGATGTCGAGGGCGTATTTGCCATCGGCCGGGACGGCCCAGTTTTCGAGCCAGCCATCGGCGGTCTGGACCCGCCGCACGCTCGAGTCGTCGGCTTCCGCCAGGACGGCTCCCTTGTCGTTCAGGATCCGCAGGTACGGATCCATCGCCGACCACGCCTGCCGGGCAGACACCTGAAACGTCAGCCGGTCTCCCGCCTGCGCCTCAAACGTGTAGCAGTCGATGTCCGACTCGCTCTCGATCGTGCCCGCCAGCACACCGGGAATGGTCACTGGCTGCCCCTGTTCGAGCGTGTTGTTGGGCTGGGTGGTCTCGAGCGTGCGGGGGAGCCGGCTGGCCAGCACCACCGCGCTGTTGAGCGCCTGATTGCCAAACGTGGGGGAGACCAGCGTGAGCCCGGCGGGGGTGTCGGCGGGCAGGGTGAGGCTGGCGGGGGCGTTGGCGGGCAGGTTGAAGCCCACCAGTTGCACGGGAGTCGCCTCGCCCGGGGTCAACACCAGCGGGGCGATCTGCGTCACGAACGGCCGCGCGTGCACCTCGACCGCGTAGGTCCAGTCGCCATTCCCCTGGAAACGCACATCGCGCACTTCCAACAGGTATTCCCCCGGTTCGGTGAAATTGTGGAACAGCAGGGGATCACCGGCATAGTGATTGTCCGACGTCGCCAGCACTCCGCCGGCGGCGGTCCGCAGGGTGATCAGCGGATCGACCCGGGTCTGCATGTCGTGCAGCCGGTTGAGCAGCCGCTGCGACTGCACGGCGAACACCAGGCTGGTGGGGGCGTCGATCTGGAAGCGGTAGAAATCGAGATCTTCGGCCTTCTCGATGGTGCCGCAGATCATCGCCGGCAGGCTGACGATCTGGGCCTTGTCGCGGGTGTCGTTGTCGGCATTTTCGGACACCACCGGATCGCGTCCCACCACCAGTTGCCCGACGGTGCTGGCTCCCTGGGGGGTGAAGACGCGAAAGTCGCGGACGCCGGGGAGCGCGTCGGGGGCGCAGGTGAACTTCAGCTTGATTTTGGGGAGATTCGGTTTTTTGTCGGCCGGCTTGTCGGTGGGCTTGGTCTCGCCGGGGACGATCTCGCCGGTGACTCCCGTGCCCGAGACAATCACGCGGGTGGCCCCGGCCAGGTTGTAGCGGGCCGAGAGTTCGTGCTCGGTGGTCGCCCCGACCTGCGTGGCGGCGGGCTTGAGGCTCATCAGCATGGGATACGAGTTGTTGGTCTGGGCGCGGGCCGCGAGGGGGATGGCCAGGCAGACCGTGGCCACCAGCCCCCCCGCCAGAGTCGACCACCCCGTTGACCGTGCCGTTTGCCGTTCGTCCCGTTGCCGTCTGACCGCCATGATGCTTCTTGCTCCTGACCAACCTGGGGAATGGTTCTCGCGGGTCGTCTGATTCTGGTGGGCCGTCGTGTCGCCACCGCAGTCCCGCCCGTGTCTCCCGCACCGGCGGGGTCCCCGGCGGAAACGGGGGGCGGGGCGAGCGCTAATGGACGAACAGGAATTGCTTGCTGTTCATCAGCCCCCACAGCAGGTCTTGCAGGCCTTCCTGCGGGCTGGGGGCGGTCGCGAGGTAACTGGTGCCGAATTCGACTTCGGCGGGGGTGGGACGCCGGCAGAGCGTGGTGAGGTACAGGTCGGTCACCTGTTCGGCGGCGGGCTTGTTTTCGGCCAGCAGTTTCGCCACCCGGCCGTGGGCGTCGGCGATCTTCGACGCGATCACATCTCCATTCAGCGTGTGCAGCGCCTGGGCGAGGTTTTCGTCGGCAGTTCGTTCGCATTCGCAGACGCTGGCCCGCTTGGGCTTGCCGAAGGTCACGAGGAACGGATTGGTGTAATTGGCATCGGGCAGTTCGATGGCCCGGGTCCCCAGCGGCAGATTGGGATACTTGGTGACCGAGCCGGTCGCCTGATCGACGGCGTCGAGCAACGGTTCGGCCGCCAGCCGTTTCACCCGGAAGTGGCTGTAGAACCGGGTGTCGGCCTGATTCGCGGCGGTGGGCTGCGAATCGAGCTGGTACAGCCGCGAGTGCATGATCCGCCGCATGAGGTGCTTGACGTTGAACCGGCTTTCGCGGAAGTCGGCCACCAGCGCCGCCATGAGGGCGGGGTTGCTGGGGGGATTGGTCGCCCGCATGTCGTCGACCGGGTCGACCAGCCCACGCCCGAGGTAATGCGCCATCAGGCGGTTCACCACGTTGCGCGCGAACCCTTCGTTCTCGGGTGCGGTCAGCCACTTGGCCAGAGCGACCCGCCGGTCGAGCGGGTCGTCGACCGGCTCGCCATCGAGCGGGGTCGGCTTCATGACAGCCCCCGTGCGGGGGTGGGTGACCTCTCCCGAGGGACGGACCCAGACGACCGATTCTCCCCCGAAGTTTCCGAATTCGGAACTTCCCTTCACCGCCACCCGCGAGAAGAACGCGGCGAAGCCGTAGTAGTCGGCCTGGCTGTATTTTTCGAACGGATGGTGATGGCACTTCGCGCACTGCAGGCGGGTGCCGAGGAAGAGCTGCGCGGTGGCCTCGGCCAGGTCGGGGGCGTTGCTGGCGACCCGGAAGTAATTCGCCGGTCCATTCGAGAAGATCGACCCTTTGGCGGTCACCAACTCGCGGACGAACTGGTCGAACGGCTTGTTGGTGCGGAACGATTCCCTCAGCCAGTTGTGCAGGGCCCACATCCCCTGGTCTCCCAGGGTGGTGCTGCTGTTGCGGATCAGGTCGGCCCATTTGAGAGACCAGAACGCCGCGTACTGGTCGTTGAACGGATTGCGGGCGGGATCGGGATCGAACCCGAGCAGGCGGTCGATCAGTTTGGCCCGCTTGTCGGGATCGGGCGATTCGAGGAACGCCACCGTCTCTTCACGCGAGGGGAGGGCTCCCACCGCATCGAGGAACGCCCGCCGCAGGAAGGTGCTGTCATCGCAGAGACCCGAGGGGGTAATGCCCAACTCGCGGAACTTCGCGGCGGCGAGGTCGTCGATGAAATTCCGGCTCTGCCAGCCGTCGAGGGCCACCGAGTCGGCGAAGGGGACAACCGTCATGGCGATCTCGGCCTGGCCTTCGAAGCGGATCATGACTGGGGCCTGGCCCCGGCCGACGGCGGACAACAATCCGGACGGGCTGACCGAGACGACCGAGTCGTCCATGCTGTCGTAGCGGGCCCAGGCGGTGACGTCGCGTGTCGCGCCGGTGCTGTCGACCGCCTGCACGCGCAACTGCTGTTTGAAACCGGGGGTGCCAATGCGCTCGGCCGGGGTCACGATCAGGCGTTCGACCTTGGGGGCGTCGGCCTTGGGTTCAGCGGCTCCGCCGGCGATCCACGCCTGGAGGATTTGATGGTCGTTCGAGCCGGGGATCAGCCGGCGTCCCCCCCCGTGGGGGAGTTCCATCAACGGCTTCCGCAGGAAGAGGCTTTCTTCGGGAACCAGCAGATTGACCCGGCGCTGCATGCGGTCGCGGACAATCATGTTGCGGTCCGCCGGGGGGTCGAACCCCATCACCGAGAGGGTGAAGCCTCCCTTGCCGTGCTGGCTGGCATGGCAGGCTCCGCCATTGCAGCCCGCCTTGTAGAGGATGGGGAGCACATGTTCGGTGAAGCTGACGGATGGGTGGGAGACGACCCCCTCGACCAGCACCTCGACGGTGCGGGAGACCCCTTCATGGGTGACGGTGAGGGTGGTCTGGCCATTGCCGACCGCCTGGAGATTGCCGGTGGCCGAGACGGTCGCCACGGCCGGGTTGGCGACGCTGTACTGGGCGTCGGGCGTGAGATCGATCGAGCGGGAAGAAACCTGGCCGGCGGCATCGACGGCGGTGACCAGCAGTTGGGCCCGTTCGAAATTGCGATCGAACTTCACCTGCGGGGGAGTGACCACAAACTCGGCCGCCAGCGCGGCGGAAGACAGCCCGCCGAAGCCCAGCGCCCAGACCAGCGCGAGGGAGGCACATCGCGCCAGAGGGGCAGCGGTCTGCGGACGGGGCCTGCGGTCCGGTGACGTACGCTCGACGGCGGGAGGGGTGAGGTTGGCACAGGGCATGCGGGGCCACTCCGGAGAGGCGGATCGGTCCGCGAGGCGCGAACGATCCTGGGGTGGGGTGGAAGACGGGGTGGGTGGGAGCAGGCTCCCGGGGTGTCTTCCGAAGGCATCAACGCTCTTGAGTATGACAGCCCGCCGGGTCTCAATCCAGCGAGATCGCGACGTCGGGCGGGGGATGCGCGCGGCGCGGGGAACGCCCGTGTGGGCCGTGGCGACTCAAGCGAATGGAAGGGCCGTCAGCACCGGGGTGGCGAGAGCTGGCAGCCGGCCCTGGCAACGGGGTGACGTCGGCGGCCAGTGCGCGCCAGCACACAGCAGCCGGTCAGTCCCCGCGGGAGGGAACCCTGCTGCAACGGGGTTCGGCGGGGTGTGGGGCGCGGCGTCGAAGGCCGGCATGAAAGCGCGTCGGTCTTGGGGGACCGCGGCGGGCGAGGACCCGATTGCCGCTCGGGCAACCCGGGGAATCGGGAGGCCGGGGGTACCAGAACAGGGGGTTCCCGTGCCACCTTACGAGGCTACTTCTTTTTCTTCTTGGCCTTGGGCTCTTCCTCGGCGAAGACATCTTCATCGAGGGTGAAGGGTTCTTCGGAATCGAGTTCGAAGCTGTCGCCCGAGGCGACCGATTCGGTGGAATCGCGCGAATCGCCGGAACTGCTCGGCCGCTCGGCCGCCGGTGCCTCTTTCGCGGCCGCGGGTTTGGCTGCGTCTTCTTTGGCCGGTTTCCCCGAGCCGCGTCCCGACAGCAGGATCATGGCCGAGAGGATGGGCATGCAGGCCCCCACCGCCGCCAGCAGCCCGGTAATGGCCTTGAGCAGCATCGACGACCCGCCGGCGTAATTCAGGAAGGCCATGACTGACAGAAAGGCGAGGAGCGCTCCGGGAATTGCCCCGATCAGCGAGACCAAAAACAGCTGCAGCTTGCTCACGGTCACTCAACCTGGTCGCAGGACCTTACTGGTTCTCGCGGTAGGCATCCCAGCCCAAGTACAGCACGATCCCTGCCGCCAACAGGTACAGGATGTCCATGACGAGGAACGCCCCGCCAAACGGCATCTTCAGCACCATGTCGAGAATCGACAACAGGGCAACCACACCGGCTACCGCCATCGACCCGAAAATCATGTTCTTCGACATCGTCAGGTGCAAACTTCAGGCAAATGATTCACTCCCCCGCACCCCCCTGGGGGCTGAGAGGGGCGGACGGGCCCAATGCCCCACCGCTTCCATTCCGCCAGTCTACAACCGTCAACCCGGGGGACGGAAGCGGAACTTCCCGCTTTCTTGTGGTTTTCGGTCAGCCGCCTCCCCCGACGGCAGCCAAACCCGGCGGAGGGGCGCAATCGGCCAATTCCGCCGCGATCAACTCCGGCCAAACGCCCGCTGCACCGCCAGGCGGGCCTGTTCGGCCTGGGCCTGGTCGACAATGGTGGAAATGCAGACTTCGCTGGTGCTGACGATCTTGACGTTCACGCCGGCGTCGGCCAGAGCCTGGAACAACCGCTGGCCCACGCCCGTATGGGTCCGCAGTCCAATTCCCAGCACCGACAGCTTGGCGATCTCGGAGGTGCTGTTGAGCACGGCCCCGGGATGGGCCGACACCAGCCGCCGGGCCACCTCGAGGCTGGCCTGGGCGGCACTTTTGGGGACGGTGAACGAGATGTTCGACCGCCCCTCATGCGAGACATTTTTGACGATGAGGTCGACCATCACCCCTTCTTCGGCGTTCAGCCCGAAGATCTCGGCCGCGACGCCGGGCTGATCGGGGAGATTCCGCAGGGTGATGAGCGCCTGCGACCGGTCGAGGTCGACCTCGCTGACCACGATGTCTTCCATGCTGGCGAGCTGGCTCACGACGTCGCGTTCGCGCTCTTGCCGGGCCTGGTCGCTTTCATCGTCGGCCACTTCGTGGACCACCCCCACAGTCGGGTACATCCGCTGCTGAGGCCGGTGCAGGTCGAACGCCTGGTGCACCGCCTGCAGGGCCAGCACCGCCTGGTCGCGGTCGACGAGGGCCGAGATCTTGATGTCGCTGGTGGTGATCATGTCGATGTTCACCCCGGCCTGGGAGAGCGCGGCGAACATCTGGGCGGCGACCCCGGTGTGGGTCTGCATGCCGCTGCCGACCGCCGAGACCTTCGACAGGTTCGACCCGACGTCGACGTGGCCGCTGCCGAGTTGCCGCACCGCCTCTTCGGCGGCGGTCAGGGTCTCGGCCAGTTCATCCTGGGGAACGGTGAAGCTGACGCTGGCCCGGCCGTCGGCCCCGATGTCCTGCACCACCATGTCGATGGGAATCTTCCGCTGCGCCATCTGGGTGAAGACCTGGCTGAGCACACCGGGGCGGTCGGGAATGTCCCGCAGGGTGACCCGGGCCTCGTTCTTCGCCAGCGCCGCCCCGGTCACGACCGACTCGGCATCTCCCTCGGGGCCAATGAGCGTCCCTTCCCCCGGGGAATACGCGGGGCGCACCAGCACAGGCACGCGGTACTTCTTCGCGAATTCGATCGACCGCGAGTGCATGACCCCCGCCCCCAGGCTGGCCAGTTCCAGCAGGTCGTCGTAGGCGATGCGGGCGATCTTCCCGGCGTCTTTGACCAGTCGGGGATCGGTCGTGAAGACCCCCTCCACATCGGTGTAGATCTCGCACACCTGGGCTTTGAGTACCGCGGCCAGGGCAACGGCGGTGGTGTCGCTGCCGCCTCGGCCCAGGGTGGTGATGTTGAAGTCGTCGTCGATGCCCTGGAACCCGGCGGCGATGACGATGGCGCCCCCTTCCAGCGCCCGCCGCATGCGTTCGGTCGAAATCGACCGGATGCGGGCCTTGGTGAAGGTGTTGTCGGTGACGATGCCAATCTGCGCCCCAGTCATGCTGATGGCCTGGACCCCCAGCTTCTGGACGGCCATCGCCATCAGGGCGACCGACTCCTGCTCGCCGGTCGAGAGCAGCATGTCCATCTCGCGGGCCGGGGGGGTCTCGGTGATCTCTTTCGCGAGGTCGATCAGCTCGTCGGTCTTGTGGCCGCGGGCGCTCACCACCACCACCACCTGGTGTCCCTGCTGCCGGGCCGCCACCGCCCGCTTGGCCGCCGCCAAAATCTTCTCGGCGGTTGCGACGCTGGTCCCGCCAAACTTCTGCACAAGCACCGACATCGACGCGTTCCTCAAAAAAAGCCGGGGTCACCCCGGAACCCGGCCGCAGTCTGTCTCTGGGACCCGGTCCGCGCACCCGGCACACAGGGGACGGAACGGGGCCTGAAAAGCACTTTTCCACATTAGCGGCGGGTTACCGGAAGCCGCAAGCGGCCTGCTGGCCCGCCGTTCCGTCCAGCGCCGAGTTGTGCGCGGGGGCCGGTATTTCCAGCGCGCACGGCAAGCTGCCCGGCCGGCCGCCGCGTCCCCACCCCCTCCCGGCTCCCGGGCAGGAATTCGCAACCAACTTCCCCATGCGGTATAGTCGACGGGGTCGTTTCTGTCTCCGGCCAGCCCGTGTGGTGGTTGGCGATCTCACCGGGATGCATCGGTTCATGTCGCACCTCCAGAAAGGGCTGGCCGCCAGCCTGCTGTTCGCATTGTTGTGCGGCCTGCTGCTGTCGACCGACTCCCGGGCCCAGTCGGGTGGGTCGTCGGACCTCAGCGCGGGGAGCATGGTCGACGGGAATGCCGCCGCCCCCCCGGCGGTCTATCCCCCCACTCCCAAAAAGCAGTTCGCGCGGGGCAACGTGGCGGTCCCCGGAGGGAAGAAGAACTCGGGCACCGGGACTGGCTGGTACTTCAGCCTGTTCCGGTTCCTGCCGCTGCTGGGGCTGTTTCTGCTCTGGACGCACACCACCACCTGGGTGGACGACGATGCCCAGGGGCTGAAGCTCGATGCCGGGATGTGGAACGCGGCCGTGCTGCTGGGGGGGGCGGTTGGTCTGCTGCTGGCGATGACCATTCCCCAGTTCGGCCTGGGATTGCTGGCGGCGCTGCTGGCGTATGGGGTCCCTCTGGGAATTTATGTGAAGGAACGGAACGACCGCGTTCCCGACAGCTCGAAGGTGATGACCCCCGAGCATTTGCAGTCGCTGTTCATTCGGGCCTGTGCCCGGGTGGGAATCAACATCGCCCCCAGCAAGGCGGCCCGCGACTCGGCACTGGGGCCCCCGATCCGGTTTATTGGCAAGTCGGTCTCGGGGCGGGGCGAGGACGACAGCCGTTCGAAGCAGGCCGAGAAATCGCGCGGTTTCGTCGCCGCCAAAGAACTGGTCTACGACGCCATCATGCGGCGGGCGACCGACGTGCACCTGGAACCGCGGGAGGATGAGTTCGCGGTGCGGTACCGCATCGACGGCGTGATGTACCCCGCCGAGCCGTTCGACCGGGCGATGGGGGAGGGGCTCATCAACATCTTCAAGGTGCTCGGGACGATGGACATCACCGAACGCCGCCGGTCGCAGGATGGCAGTTTCAAGGCCATTCTCGAGAAGCGCAAGATCGACTTCCGCGTTGCCTCGCAGGGGACCCGCGAGGGAGAAAAGCTCTCGATGCGTATTCTCGACCAGTCGCAGTCGGTCTCGAAGCTGGCCCAACTGGGGATGCGGCGGCAGATGCAGGATCAGATCACCTCGCTGATTCATCAGCCGCACGGCATGTTTCTCTCGTGCGGACCGACCGGGGCGGGTAAATCGACCACCCTCTACGCGCTGCTGAGCGAGATCGACTCGCTGCAGCAGAACATCATCACGGTCGAAGACCCCATCGAGTACACGATGTCCAACGTGCAGCAGATCGAGGTGAACGTGAAGGGGGGGAACACCTTCGCGAACGCCTTGCGCAGTATCCTTCGCCAGGACCCCGACGTGATCATGGTGGGGGAAATTCGGGATGAAGAGACCGCCAAGATCGCCGTGCAGGCGGCCAACACAGGGCACATGGTCTTCTCGACCGTTCACGCCAACGACACGATCAGCGCCCTGTACCGGATGCTCGATCTGAAGGTCGAGCCGTTTTTGCTGGCCTCGGCCCTCACGGCCGTGCTGGGCCAGCGGCTGGTCCGCCGGCTGTGTGAAGACTGCAAGCAGCCCTATCAGCCCAAGGCCGAGCTGCTGAAGAAACTGGGGCTGCCCGCCGAGAAGATCGACTCGTTCTACCGCCCTCCCGACGAAGAGGGGGCCAACTGCCCGACCTGCGGGGGGCTGGGTTACAAGGGGCGTCTGGGGGTCTTTGAGCTGCTGGTTCTCAACGAGCGGCTCAAGGACATGCTGCGGGAAAACGCGCAGCTCTCGGCGGTGCGCTCGGAAGCCCGCAAGAACGGCATGCTTTACATGCAGGAAGAGGGGCTGCGGCTGGTGGTCAAGGGGTCGACCTCGCTGGCCGAATTGCAGGCGAATGTGAAATGACCCCGTCACCGCAGTTCTGTTCCTCGGGTCATCCCCGCGGCGAAGGCCCTGGCCGCCACTGGATGTCCCCGTTGTTTTCCCCTCTCCCCGCGATGATGTGGCGATGGACGCACTGATTGGTTTTCTGCTGCTCGCCCTGTTTGGCATCGTTGCCTGGTGCGTCGCCAGCGAGGGGGCGATGGGGGCGGTCTACAGCTTCTTCTGCGTGCTCTTCGCCGGGCTCTTGGCGATGAATTTCTTCGAACTGCTGGCGCCGCGCCTCGAAGGGATCTCGCGGGGCTTCGCGCCGTATGCCGACTTCGTGGCGCTGGTGGGGCTGTTTTGTTTGTTTGTGTTTCTGCTGCGGCTGGCGACCGAACACTTCGCGCCGACGCAGATCGAGCTCGATTCGCGGCTGTATGAGACCATCCGCTGGCCGTGGTCGCTGGCCACCGGCTATGTGACGATGGCGATTCTGCTGACCGCGCTGCACACGGCGCCGCTGCCGCGCGAGTTCTGGGGCTTCAAGCCCGAGGCGCGGAACTTCTTCGATCTCTCGGCCCCCGACCGGCAATGGCTGGGGTTCAACCAGTGGGTGTCGGAGCACGTGTTGTGGAACGGCCGGGTGTTCGATGGACCCTTGGCCGAGGTGGAAGGAACCAGCAACCGCGTCTGGCCCTCGTTCCCGATCCGCTACGCGACGAAGCGGGCCAACTACGCCGGGGGGAACAAACCCAAATCGGCCCCGCCCCCCGCCGCGGTGGCTCCCCCGCCGGGGGGGGAGCCGGCGAGCCCGGGAGGGGCGTTTTAGGAGGGTGGGGTGTTCGATGTCTGATTCGGTTGGCCCCTCGGGCACAACATCAGCGTCGCGATTCCCGAAGCGCACCAGCGGGCGACTGGAAGGGGAGTGATCGCCGGGATGCGACATCCCGCGGTCCCGGGTCGGCAGCACCCGAGAGCGACAGCTTCCCCGTCCAAAGCCCGAGCCGCACCGGCCATTGATTGCCAGGAGACGGTCCCCATGCACCGCGGCTTGCGAGTGGGCCGGGAGACGCGGGGGGGGGGCGAAGGCGATTGTTTTGCGAGCGGGCCAACCGCGACCTCCACCTGGCGGCAAGCGTCTTCCCAACTGGCAGCACGGTGTGGAAAATTCAAAAAATTCGCGCGCCGCCTGCGGCGGCGTTCAGTCACCCGCCACCATCTGGCCGTGCGCAGCCACCGCCCCAAAGAAGAAGAAAAGAAAGAGAACAAATCAAAAAGGGCCGAGGATTCAAGGAGAACAAGCCCTCGCCGCACGAAAACCGCCGTCGTAGAGGATGCCCGACGGACGCCTGAGGTTGCGAATCGTGGCACGGCAGTAGTCGGGGTCGTCGTCGAACGACCCGCCACGCAACACACGGGACCCGTCTCCGACCGACATAACTATACGGTTGGTCATGCTCTGATCGAACTCGTGGCTGGCTTGTTCCAAGTCCCTCAAGGACATGGTCCACTCCCAGAGATTGCCGTGGAGATCGAACAGGCCGCGGCGGTTGGGACGCAGGGCGGCCACTGGATGCAATTTACTGTTGGATGATGTAAATGTCCCAGCATACCGCGTCACAAGCCGCGGATCCTCGGGCTGTCCAAATCCAAACTGGGTCGTGGCCGTCGCGCGACAGGCGTATTCCCATTCTTCCTCGGTGGGCAGCCGGTAGCCGCGTTTCGTGCGACATCCGGCCGCGAGCTGCATTCCCCGGCCATATTCGACTTCGGTCTCCGAATCTTTGCCCTCGGGATCGCGGCCGGGCAGGTAAGACCACTCGCTCTCGGGTATCTCATCTCTTTGGCTCAACCAATTGCAGTACGCCGCGGCGGCGTACCACGAGACGGAGTCGATGGGCAACGTCAGATCGAACCCCTCTTTGCCGCGCTGCTGTCTCAATTCCTCCAGAGCCTCTCGATCCTCCTTACGCAGCCGAAACTGCTGCGGATCGGCCCCATCCAGAAACGCCAGAAAATCGCCACGGGTCACTTCGGTGGTCGCGAGGGCGAACGAATACGGGATCTCGACAGTCCGACGTGGTTCCAAATACTCCCCTTGTGTCGAATCCCCAATCTCAAATTGGCCCGGTGCAGGAAGTACCACATACGTTTGTTTCTGCGAATTGACAAACCAACCCGTCGTTTGTTGCCCGGGTTCGTTGAGTGGCCGCAAGTCGTCTGGTTCGTCGTTTTGCCGCTGCCATTGCTGCCAGACCCACCCGGCCGCAGCCCGCACCCCGCTATCGGGGGTGCTGCGGTAGATCGCTTCCAGTTTGGTTTTGAGTTCGCTGCGCACCGAGACGGGCAGCCGCACACTGTCGAAGTCTCCCATCACCAACAGCAGTGCCTGCCGGATCGTGTTGTTGTCGTCGGTTGCGTCGGCCGTGCCAGCAGCCAGTTGCTCCACCTGCTCCATCAAGGCCTCCGGATCAATCGCCCCCAATTCCTGAAACCGGGCAATCAGGTAACTTTGGAACGTCGGATCCACGACCTGCTCGGGGCTGCTGCCCTTCGTCGCTGGCAACAACAGCGCCCGGATCGGCTCGACTTGCCCCAACTGGACCAGGCAGACCGCCGCGTTCAAGTGACCATGCCAACGCGATTTCCAGTCGACTTCAGATTGCTGTTGAGCCGTGGGGTTGATGGGCTGCTCGGCAAACCGTGGTCCGCCTGCTTGGGAGACCAGCAATTGAGTCACTTCTGCAGCGGGCCGCTGCTTCAAGGCGGCCGCAAACGGTTGAAACTCTGTGGGTGTCTCTGCCTTCACGAGCCAATTCACGAGTTGCTGCGCGTCGTCTCGCCAGTGGTCGGCCAGCACCAGCACCGCCGCCTCAATCAACGGTCGCCGCTGCTCGGACCGGATGCCGGTGTAGGTCTGGTCCAGGGTCTCTCGCAACTTGTCTCGCACCGGCCGCAGGCTCTCGGACCAGGCCTTGAGCTCCAGCGGCGACACGGCGATCAATTCCTGGGCCAGGTCATTGCCGAACTTCTGCCAGTTGCTCGCGCTGTCGTCCGTGGCATCCAACCCCGCCAGCGCCGCCGCCCCGCGCAGCCGTCGCGGGCGGTCTTGGGTTTGTGCCACCGCCTGCCACAAATCCGGCGTCGCTTGCGTCGCGAATGGCTTCTGTTTCAAGAAGTCGCGCCACACGACAATGTCTTCGGCACGGCCCCGCAAAACCTCCGCCACCACATGCTGGAGCTCGCTCTCCAGTTTGTCACCCGCCGGGGCGATTCGCAGCAGGGCCAACGCACTGTTCCGCTGGACTGCTGGATCGGGCGACTCGCGAAAGTCCCGGCGCAGCTTCTGGACCACCGTCGACACTTGCTGCTGCAGTTCGTCTTGATCCAGCAGGCGGCCAATCTGCGACGCGGCCGAGTTCTGCAACAGCGTGACCTGCGTGTTGATGCGAGTTTCCAATTTCACCCGATTGTCATACAAGGCGAACGCGACACCGGCGGCGAGCACAGCCAACACCGCGATTCCCGGCACGGCGGCCCAAATATTGGCCATATTGGCCGAGTTCCGACTTCTGTTGAGAAATGTCGTCGCCTCCTCAAAGCTCACCCGGGGCTTGCCATCCTCCGCCGGATAGCGGTTGGCCCAGGCCTCGGTGGGCCGCTCCCGCCGGCGCCACTCTTCGATCGGCACCAGCGAGGCGCCGGGAAAGTAACCCGCCCGCCCCTGCTTCCACAGCGTCGCTTCGTCCAGCACCCGTCGCCAGGTGCGCTCCGACTCGCGCTCGGCCTCCACCCACTTGCGGCAGCGGGTCCATTGCCGCAGCAGCGCCTCGTGGCTGATGTCGAGCGTCGTCTCGCCGTCGAGTGGCTGTGTCTGGGCGTCGGGAGAGGCCCGCAGCAGCGAACACCCCTCGGCCAGGAAGGGACGGGCAACCGCGAGCACTCGTTCGACATCGGGCTCGCCCCGCGCGTCAGTCACCCCCGCCACCTGGGCGATCTCCCGCACCGTCGCCAGCCGGCGGACCAGTTGCCCCGTGCTGTTGTATGCGCTCAGGCAGCGAAACATCCGTTCGCACAGCCACTGCGCGGAAATCGGCGGCGGAGGCACTCCAATCCCCCACTCACGCAGCACCGGTCGGAAGACTCGGCGCAGCAGATTCTCGAACTGCTCGTCCCGCGTGAGAACCGTGGAGGACGATGCGGGGCTGGACGGCGTGACTTCCGGTCTGGCCGCTTCCGGTCTGGCTACGTCCGGACTGGCTACGTCCGGACTGCGGCTGGAGACAGCCGAGGCGGTGGAAGGCGTTGCCGTCAGCCAGCGTTCCAATCGCCCCCGCAGCTCAGCGGTCGAGGTGCCGAGGCGCCGCAGTACCCACTCCAGCAGTTGCGACACG
>CAIOTJ010000557.1 GCA_903861195.1 uncultured Planctomycetaceae bacterium
AGATTTGTCTGGCGCAGATTGGGATGGGGACCGGGGGACACTTGCGCTGTCGGGCAGGAGCGCGATGACCCGACTGGCAAATTCGGGGGGCATGGGCTCGACTGGCAACGACTGCAGCAGCTGCGAGAGACACTGGTAGTCTTGCAACCGGCCGGGAGTTGCTGCCAGCGGACGACTCTCTGATGGTACCGACTCGGTGTTTGACAGTTCGCGGTCGTGCCAGGCCGATTGCCATTCGTCAGCAGCGTCACCGGGAAGATCGTCACCGGGAAGATCGTTAGAGTGGGGATTGATCGGAGGGGTCATCGAACGCTCTCGGCTTGGAGACGTACGGCCAGTCGCTGACGCAATTCCTCCCGCGCCCGGAAGATCCGACTCCGCACGGTTCCGATGGGGCAGTTTTGCAATTCCGCGATCTCTTCGTACTTCAGTCCTTCCAGTTCCTTCAGCACCAGGGCGGTGCGGAACTCCTCGGGCAGTTCGTCCAAGGCCCGACGGACAGCGGCCTGGGTTTCCTGGACTTCGAGGGGACTTTCGGGGGAGGGAGACAGGTGGGCAGGATCCGACACTTCACCGCTCTGGGCCTGCAGAGCGTCCAGCGAGACCAGACTTCGACGCCGTCGCCGACGATTGATGGCAGCGTTGAAACCAATCCGGAACAACCAGGAGTAAAAAGCCGACCTCCCTCCGAACAGATGGAGCTTCTGAAAGGCGGTCAGAAACGTTTCCTGGCAGGCATCCTGGGCATCCTCGGCCGATCCCAGAACAGAACGCAGTGTTCGGAACAATCGGTCTTGGTGACGGACGATCAGGTCTCCAAAGGCTTGGCGGTCTCCCTGCCGGGCTTCCTCCACCAGTTCTTGATCCGTTTTCGTCACCATCGCTCCGACACCGGGAGGGGTACACTGGAGAGACGTCGGGTGGGCCGGGAAAGTTCCTAAAAACTTTCCCACAGCACGTCTCAAACGCCTCGCAACTGCTTCCCCCCAAGCAGTTTCAGACCGGTCTCGAGGCGCGTTGAGTCTATAAAAACACGCGACTGGCCGCGATTGTGCCCCGGTAATAACCGCTCTCACCCGCACAGCCCGCGCAGCCCCGATACATCGCCAGCCTCCCGCAGTGCTGACTGCCCTGGGCCCCGATCTGGTCGGAACCCGGCAATGGTCGAAAACCAAGGCAGAAACCAGATCGTTGGCCAGCGAAGAGAACGGGTGTGTCGTGTCGGGTCACTTTCGCGGAGCGGAACGCTTGGCTGATCGTCGCCGCCGCTGGTTGGCGACCGGCAGTCTCCAATCTGCCCCGGGTGCCGCCACTTCGGACAGTGACCCCCAGACCGCGCCGCCCACTCTGGATTTCGCTCCCCAGCGTCGCTGCGATGCCGTAGAAGGCCTTCCTCAAGAGTCCCCGGCTCCGGTGCTGCCTCTGCACCGCCTGATCCCCCGGGCCTCGTGGCCCTATGGAGTGGCGGGAGTGATGGCCACGGCACTGGTGGCGGTGCTTACCTGCAGTGCTTGGCCCGGGGCAGGGGGGCAGACCCGATTGAGCCCCCTGTGGAACCGACTGCTGGTGCCCCCAGCCGCAGAACTCGTGACCGGGCTGGGGACGGTGGCGCTGGGACTGGCGGGGCAACTGGCCCTGGTCATTGGCTGGGGGCGCTCCCGAAGCCTGGTCGACTATGCCGGTCAATACCGTACGTGGACACGGGCTGCTCTGGCCTGTTGGCTGTTCGCCGGCGTTTCGCGGCTGGGGCTCGACAGCGACTGGCGTGACTGGGCTCTCCACCAGAACTGGCCGCGATTCTGGAACGACACCCAGTTGCTGGGGTTGCTGCCCACGTTGTTGGCCGGAGCCACGCTGGGAGCGGGGCTCCGGCGTGAAGTGGCCCGCTGCCAGCCCAGCCGAACATTACTGATGGTGGCCACCACTCTGTATCTGACCGTCGTTGCCCTCAAGCTGGGAAGTGGCAGTTCACTTGCCGCGGAGCAGCGACTGCTGGCCATCCAGAATGGAATGCTGGCGGCCCACCTGGCCTTGCTGTTGTGTTTTTGGATCCACGCGCGGCACATCCTCTACGAAACGTGTGATCCGGTGGAGGAGTCGCGTCGCTCAAACTGGCTGCCAGCTCCCCATTGGTTCCCCAGGTGGCGTGGCAGGACCCAGCGGCCAGGAAATTCTGCGACCGGTCAGGAATCGACAGAAACTCCGGGAGCGAAGACCCACAACTCGATCTCCTCTGCGATTGGGGCAGAGCCACAGGCGGAACCAGGCGAGCGGTTGCAACGACCGACCGATGCCAGCAGTCAGGCAGAATTCCCGACCGCGGCGGGACCGTTCGAGGCCGCCCCCGTTGCTTCCAAAGGACGCAGCCGCAAAGTTGTTGCCGGGACCGCGGAACAGCGGGAGTTGGACGTCGACAAAGTCGCGCTTGCGACCGATTCGCCGGAATGCACCTTGGTGGCCCCAACCGCGGAGGAGGGGTACGGCCAGTCCGTATCCGAGGCGTCTGAATTTCCGACGGGAGCAGCCTCGCCCTCGCACAAGGGACTCAGCAAGCGGGAGCGTCGTCGGCTGCTTCAGGAAGAGCGCCTCAAGGGACGTGCCGACCGCGGCTGATGTCCGGCCAGAGAGCGGGGTCCTGAAGGATACGCGGGCGGACCAGCGGGTTCGTCAAAAAAACGGGGTGCCCGACAGTTCCGCGGGCACCCCGTCTCTCTGTCGCACGACAGACTCTGGAAAATCAGTCGGCCAGTGGTTTCACCATGATATTGCGGTACTTGACCACACTCTTGGGGTCATGCGCCTGCAGCGCGAAGCTCCCCTTGCCGATGCGTCGAGTTCCGGTCACGCCATCCGGTTCAACATACTCATAGAGGACCTTGTCGTTGATCTTCACCGTCACCGCCTTCCCTTTCACAATGATATGCTGGGTGTACCACTCATTGTCCTTGGCGGGGGCTTCAAATCTCTTGACGATGAAGTACAGACTACCGCTCTTGACGGGGTCGGTGTGAGTCAGGTTGACCTGGCATTCGAAGCCGGTGTTGGGAAACGTGTCTTCGTATTTGGTGTGGAAATAAATTCCCGAGTTGCTGCCGGGAGTGGTCATCACATCGGCTTTGAACTCGAAGTTCTTGTACTCAGCGTCTGTGAACAGGTGTGACCGTTGCGGAGGGGTAACGATCAATCCATCGACTACCTTCCATTCAACCTTCTCACTGGCTTTCCAGCCGGTCAGGTCTTTGCCGTTGAAAAGGGAAATCCAGCCATCGGCAACCTTGTCATCGGCCCGGAGCAGGGCCGGGGCAGGAGCCAGGATCAGTGCGACGCAGGTCAGGAGGCAGGTGCGGAACGCTCGCATGGAGTCAGTCTCACGGGGGGGAAGAAGTGGAGAAACGAAACGAAATTCGATCGGCAGGCCGGGTCACTCGATGGAGGAAGGATTACGGACCTGTACCTGGAGGGCCCCCAGCATCTTGGTCAGTTGCGCTTCCTTACGATTGATGGCCAGTACATTTTCCAGGATGAATGCGCGGGGTTCGTTGCTGGGATGCAGCACCAGCCGCCCCGAGCGAAGCAGGGCGTACTCGAAGATGTCGTTGATTTCCTTGTCGATTTTGAGTGACGGAGCGGCGAAGCGCTCGAGGTTGCTCAAGAACCCATGATGGTGCAGCAATTCGTTGGGAGTGATCTCCCAATAGTCGAACTGCACGTTGATGAATACCGCCAGCATAATGGCCAGGAGCACCCCGAACACCGAAAAATAGAAGGTGGCGTTGGCCATGGGCTGGAAACCCTTGAGCAGGGTGGTGAGGGCGGGCAAGATCTGCTCGTTGAATCGGAACAACAGCAGAATCGCCAGGACGACAGCCGTGATTCCGAAAAACAGGGTCAGCGATGTCGTGCGGGGGAATTCAAACGCGAACACGATCAGGTTGAGGGCCACAACCAACAGGAAGGCCGCCCCCACAATATGAACGTCGGTACGACCGCGGTCGGCCTCGATTTTCGCGGGCTCACCCGGGGCGGGTGTGCTCGCTTCGGCCGCTGCCACCGCTGCCGGGGGCTGTTCTTCCCGCAGAACGGGAGCAGCCGCCATGTAAATGCCCGCAATCAGGGCGGCCAACATCGTCGGGTAGAGAAAAATCACCTTCGGGTACGAAACCAGGAAGATGGATCGTGGGGCCTCGTCAGCTTCCCGCGTGAGAGACGATGTCGACATGGTGACTCCCAGGAAAAACAGTGATGATTCGGCCGCGGTGCATGGGTCGGCCGAACTATAGAACCCTCCCGATAGAGCCGCCAGTCTCAGAGGTTGAGCGATGGGTCGCCCGTGGGTGGGTGGTAGCTTGTTTACGCACGCGAACCCGGATTGGATCACCGGGAAACCGGGAATCCAGTATGTGGCGTTTTGTTCACTCGATCGCCCCGCTCCAATCACTGGGGCCACTCAGATGGGCCGGGTCCCAGGAGTTGGTGTCGGAGACTCCGTGAGGCGGACGGGGACTCCTCGGTCGGCGAGGTATCGCTTGGTTTCGGGAATTGAATACTGACCGTAGTGGAAGATGCTGGCGGCGAGGGCCGCACTGGCTCCGCCAGAGGTCAACGCGGCCCACAGGTGCTCGGGGCAGCCGGCGCCGCCGCTGGCGACAACGGGAATATGGACCGCATCGGCCACGGCACGAGTGATTTCCAGGTCGTATCCGTCCCGGGTTCCATCGGCATCCATCGAAGTCAAGACGATCTCGCCGGCCCCCAACTCTTCGACGCGGCGGGCCCATTCCACAGCCTGCAGCCCGGTCGGAAGCCGACCGCCATTGATGAAGACCTCCCAGAACTCGGCACCGTCACGTTGCACCCGCTTGGGATCGATATTGACCACGATGCACTGGCTGCCAAACCGAAGGGCTGCCTCGCGGATGAATTCCGGGTTGCGGACGGCTGTGGAATTGATGGAGACCTTGTCGCAACCCGCCTGCAGCAGGGTCCGGATATCCTCGAGGGTGCGAATCCCTCCTCCGACGGTGAGGGGCATGAAGACCACCTCCGCTGTCCGCCGCACGACATCCACAATGATTTCCCGCCCTTCGTGGGAGGCGGTGATGTCGAGAAACACCAGTTCATCAGCCCCCTCTTGTTCGTACCGCCGCGCCACTTCGACCGGATCTCCCGCATCCCGGAGATTCAGAAAATTCGTTCCCTTGACGACACGCCCTGCGTGGACGTCCAGACACGGAATGATTCGTCGGGCGAGCATTCGAAAGTTGGGGGGAGCAAGAGGAGCAATGACTGCGAATACTCCATCGAGTATGGCGAGTGGCCGCTGTGGGGAAAAGGGGCCAAGAAATGTGTTTGCTTCAGTGGACCAGCGCGGACCGGAATTTTCTTGACCCCACGGGAATCCCCCTCGTATGATCGGTTCTGTTCAGTGGTGTCAGCGAATGGTTTGCTGCGGCAGAAGGAACTCTTCCGGATGCCAAGGTGGCCGTTCGTCGCGCGATTCAAAACACCCAGTCGGCAAGATCTGCTTTGTCCACCGCCAGATTCGGTCGACCGGTAGAAAAAGCCGATAGCCTGAGAACGGTCCGGACAGGGGCCGAATTTCCGTTCCCTCTTGAGTGGCGTGGCCACCGGTTTGCGGCATGCATATTTCCGGAAAGATCTTGGCGGGGTTCGTCCTGCTGTTGGGAGCGGTAGCGATCTGGCTTTCGGGCAAAACGCTCGGGATTCGCCAGGGCTACATGGAGCTGGCCCAGAAGAACAAGCAGGAGTTTCTGCAAAAAGAGCAGCAATTCGCCGAGGCCTTGGCTGAGCGTGACCGCAAGCGCGCGGAGTATGTGCGGGCAATTGCTGGTTGGGAGCGGGTCTATGACGGTCCCAATGTCAGTGCGGGAGTAGATCCTTCGGGAATTGTTGTGATCAACGGGGTGGGAACCAGCAACGGGGTCAAAGTGGGGGATGTGCTGTACCTCTTCGCCCTGGGGCAGGAGGCGGGCAGCAGCCAGTATGTGGGTTCGATTCAGGTGGCTGACGCCGCCGATGGTCGGGTCAGCGGCCGTCCTTACACCCGGATCCGTACGGGGGAAATCAATCCCACCAACCAGCCGTTTCCCGCTCGGGTCCGGAAACTGGTCCCCACCCGTTTCCAGGACGAAATGTCATCGCTCGACCAAAGGCTGCTGCTGCTGGAACAGAGTCTGGCCAATGCCGGTCAGGATGCCACCTTCCTGAAAGAACTCCAGGAACGGACGGACATGCTGATCGAAGATCGCATGAAGGAGATCAATGGGAATCCGGCGCTGGAAAACACCCGGGTCCCCGAGGTGAACAAGACCGGATTGCTGGCCGCCATCGTGGGGGAGGAAGACCTGAGAAACACCGCTCTCAAGCAGGGGGACGATCTGCTGCGGAGACTGTTGAGGACCCGTCAGAAGACGGACGAGTTGCTGCAGGAAAACCGGCAGCTGACCAAGTCTCTGCCGGCAGGGGTGTCGACTCCGGTACTGCCCCAGGCTTCCGTCGAGTCGCGACGGAGCGTCCGGTAATCGCACGGAATGTCAAAAATCGAGTTCCGGTCGCTTGTCAGACTGGAGCCTCGCCAGTAACATTCTGGACGAAGTGCTTGCCCTCGTGGCGGAATTGGCAGACGCGCTAGGTTCAGGTCCTAGTGGGCTTAACGCCCATGGGGGTTCAAGTCCCTCCGAGGGCACTTCGCAGTGCGGGTGTGAGTCTCGCTCGCGAGTTTTGAGAAGATTGGCGTGGGGTCGATCGATTTGAAAACTCGTGTGCCAAGAGCTGGGTGACTCCCCTGATTCGCCTTTACCGATGTGAGAGCGAAATCTCTGCCGCCAGTTCCGTTGGAACCGGCGGCTTTTTTTTTTATTGGTTAGTTCTCTGGTTGGTCTGGGCTGGATGACGAAATGCACCGTGTGGAGCAGCCTGGGCTTGGCCTCGAGAGTCGCTAAATCAGCATCCCATCATGAGGTGCCCAAGGATTCTGAGAGCCGGGTGAGAACGTCTCTGAGGTGACTGGGTGTTGCGGGGCGGGGGGGGCGGGCTGAAGCTGGGACGAACAGCAAGGCGGATTGACGGCGTCCCCGAAATGAAAACCCCGCCGCGAAGGGAAGCCATCGCGACGGGGTTGCAGTAGCGATTCCGCAGACGCTTCGCCCAGTTCGGCACCGGGACTGGAAATCGGTCAGGGACTGGCAAATACAGCCGGAAGCCGGCTTGACCGACAGGCCTAACGCCGTCCCTCGTCCTCCATCAATTCCGGAGCCTGGCGCTGCATGTCGGTCTGCAGGCCGCGCATGTAAGACCTCCAGTTTTGGTCCATTGTCGAGACATCATCTCCCAGAGCGGCAGTGAACAGCTCCCACAACAGGTCGGGATTCAATGGCGTCGACGAGGGCATCTCTCCCAGCATGCGGTAGAACTGAACGAATTTCGCGATGTCGGTTTCCATCAGGAAGTGAGTCAGGGCCCAGGCCTGACCGTAGCCGTGGACCACGGCACCATGACTGCGGGCATAATCGAAAATCTGGTTGGTGGCGATGAACTTGATATTCGAGTGGACCCGGTCATCTTCCATCCCCTTGTACCAGGTGAGCCGCAGATCGTTGACGGCTCCGATGCCCGCCCAGGTCGCATCCCCGGGAGCTTCGAAATAGGTCGCCAGACCTTCGTGCACCCAGGTGGGGACATCCACATGGCGGGGGAGCAGGCCCGTATTGCCAGCCAACTGGTGAACGCATTCATGACTGACGGTGGTAATGTCTTCGTTTTCCTTTTCGACAGTCGCCAGCAACTCCAGCGTCTGCACCAGACGAACCAGATCGGCGGTGGCCGTGGTCCCACTGCCGGTCCCACCGGGCCCACGGCTGCCGCGAGCGTCCTTCTTCGCCTCCTCGGCACGTTTCTTGGCTGCCTTGAGCTGTTCATTCAGCTCGGCGTATTCCTCACTGCTGCCGCGGTCGTAGAAGATCCCCACGTTGTTGAGCCGGGACCAGAATCCGAGGGCACTCCGCAACGACGGGTCCACACTGGTGGCGTAGTCGTAGAAATCCTTCTCCTGGTTGAAGAGCACCACCATCAGCCGCTCTTCTGGAATGTTCAGTTCAATGTCCTGGGCCGAGAAAAACTGCAGGAACGACTCATAGACCTTTTCGAGCAGTTCCAACCGCTGCTCCGCCCGATTCTTCTTCTGTCCCTTGGCGGGCTTTTCGGGGGTATCGTGCAGCAGGATGTAGTGATTGCTCTTGGCAATCCGCATGTTGGCCCGCTTCACAACGGAGCGGATCCGCTTTTCAATGGCGGGATCGTCCGGCAACGGCTGCTTCATCTTCTCCCGAAGCTGAACAACCCGATTTGCACCCTCGTGTTTGGGGTTGATTTTCAGGATGGATTCGATGGTCTCATAGAAGTCTTTCAGCATCCCTTTCTTCAGGGCGAACACCGCCGCCTGCATCATCGTGTCGGGGTCTTTCGACGCCGAGCTCAGCTTGTTGCGAAATTCATCCCGCAAGGTCTTGGACTTGTAGATCGTGACATCGTCCTTCGAGAAATACAGCCGCTCCTTGAGTGTGGGATGGTCGTAGGTCACCGTATCTTTCGACAACACGTTGACCTTCCCCTGCAGAATGATTTTCTTCCCGGAGCCTCCGCCTCCGCCCCCCCCTCCTGAGGGAGGGCCAAACGGAGCTCCGCCGGGACCGCCCGGGCGGCCGCCCGGCATACCCCCGCCGGGCATCATTCCCCCCGGCGGACCGCTGCGCCCTCCGCCTCCTCCCCCGCCACTGCGACCACCAATGTGATAGACCAGAAAGTCGGCGGAGGCGGGCTGAATCGCTGAAACCAGAACCAACGGAATCCACAGCCAAAGGCGAAGTCGCATGTCGTGCTGCTCGCGGGAGTGGGAATCGAAACGGGAAGAGAGCCACCGAGCGTCTGCCGCCCGGGTCGGGCGGCCACCAGCCTCACTCACTCTGGGTCAGGAACTTCTGCATGTCCACGGTTTCCGCACCTTGGATCGTGCACATCGCCTTGAACACCTCGGGATCAATGTCGGCGTTGATGATCCGCGCCGAACCATCGGCCATCATCACATACACCCCGGGAGTCGCCAGACCCGCCGAGCCAAACCCATGGAACTTGTCGAAGAACGGAGCGCGGGCCCCGCGAACGGTTCCTCCGCCCCCTTGAATCCAGGGGGCCGACGACTTTCCAGAGCCAATCAACATGATGGTCTGTGCCTTGCCATCCTTGATCGAATCTAGCGGAACGATCTCGTCATACCCAAAGATCCCCGCGCGCGGATCAGTCCGCGGCAAGTCGGCGGCCACCACATTCCGCTTGTCTTCCAGCCCCGCCATGCCAGCGAAGTGGGTCAGCCCGACACCATCGTAAGGAAGGCCGTTCCACTGCACGTTTGGATCGGCAGGATTAACAAACGCGGGGATCACGGTATAGGCGTGGACCCGGTTGGATTTGTCGATCCAGGGCTTGGTCTGGTCGAACTGCAGGTACAGGTCGTTGTAGTCGATGAAGGGCAGAATCTCAGTCATCCAGCTGTAGCCGGCCCAGATCGGCTCGTCTTCGCCCATGCGCCTCACACCCTTCAGGCCGCCCGGTTTGGCCGCCACGATCTTGTCGTATCCCAAACGCATCGCGGTCAGCGAGCCGGCGAAGATCCCATCCGGCAGAGCTGTGGCACCCATCGCCTGGATGGCGTCGTTGTACGCCTTTTCGACGAACACCACCCCCAGGTCGGGCCGGTTGGGAATCGACATGGTCAGTCGAATGTTTTCCGACCGTCTCTGGTTGGTGGCGGTAATCAACTTTTCATCATTCTGGTTTCCCGCCCCCGGCAGGCCGGGCATTCCTCCCATTCCGGGGCCCATTCCTCCGGGCCCCATCGGACCCATCCCACCCGGCGGACCGCTGGGAGGAGCACCGCCGGGCGGACCACCCGGTTGCTGCTTGAAGATCGTTTCACCGGCAACTTCCACTGTGGGTTGGTGGTCCACAAGCCTCGGCAGGGTCAAGTCGTCCAATGACAATTCGGGCAGCACGATCCGGGTGATGTTCGGAGGAGGGGGAGGCGGAGCACTGGGGGAGGGGCCACCGCCACCGCCCCCGGGTCCGCCCGGTCCCATGCCGCCCGGTCCCATGCCTGGCCCCATACCGCCCATTCCACCTGGGCCGGACTGCTTGGGGGCATACTTCTTGAACAGCTCATTCAGCCGGTTTTCGGCCGCCACCGCAAGGCCTTCCGATTGAAAGACCATTCCGAATACCGCATTGATGCGGGTCTTGTTGTTCGCCGCCGAGGCGCCTCCAGGGGCTCCCCCGGCACCGCCCGGACCTCCCGGCATCATGCCCGGTGGCGGGCCCCCCCCGGCACCATTGGAGGCAGATCCCACCATGGGCCCTCCACCAGGACGTCCCCCGGGAGGGCCGCCGAAGCCACCCGGCCCAGGTCCACCCGGCCCAGGTCCACCCGATTCACTCGCAGTTCCCTCCGGGCTGCCGCCAACTCCCATGGCATAGCCAATCATGCGGGTCCCTTCGGCCGCATAGTCTTGCAGCAGGGGGAAGTCGCTTCCCTCCATGCGTTTCTTGGCCGCCTCAGCGTCTCCGGCAATCCAGTAGAATGCGGTGGGCTGGCCCATGGCCTCCACCCCGCCGCTGACCGCCCCCTTTGCCGGCCCCGACAGGGCCGCCTGAACGGTCGAAGCGCGTCCCACCAGCAATACCTTTGGCTCGGGGACGGCAATTGCGTTTTTCTCGGGCCCGGTGGGTAGCAGAAACATCTTCTGCTTGCCGACGGCCACAGAATCTCCTGTGCCCATCTTTTTCCCGGCCCCATCCAGGGCCGCCGACGTCCGGACCACAATCAACTGCTGGTTGGTCTTTCGATTGCAACCGGCGATGATGTATTCCACCTGATTCTGCTTGATTCCACCCCGGCCCAACACGTCGAAAATGATCGCAAATTCCTGCAGCAGCTTGACGCCGGTCAGGTTGGATTTGTCTCCCGACACCGCCTTGACATCCAGACCTGTCGCCTGATTCAGTGTTTCGGGAATGTATTTCATCAGGGTTTTCAGGTTGGCATCAGCCCCTCCGGCCGCTGCCGCACTGGCAGCGGGTCCGGCAGCCCCGGGCGGCCCCCCACCCATGCCTCCCATCATTTGGCCCATTTGGCGAATCTGGTCCATGTTGGGCGCCCCAGCACCGGCCCCACCCCCAGGAGCACCACTTCCAGGAGCACCACCTCCAGGAGCTCCACCTCCCGGCATGCCACCCGCCATATTGGGCATCATTCCCGCAGGAGCACCTCCTGGGGCACCACCCGGAGCACCTCCTGCGGGGGCCGCATTGGCAGCCGGCGGTGGGTTACTCGGTGGAGCG